>DATLQC010000215.1:0-5563 GCA_035535395.1 Propionibacteriaceae bacterium
GATCAAGCATGCACAGCCACGAAGGCTCAGCGGAACCCCATTTTGAGGGCCGGCCAGACCTTCGACCAGCGCCGCGCACACCTCCCTCGTGCATGTGAACACGTTGATGTGGGTCAGGGACGGCTCCTGACCCCGCGCCAACACAACTCCGATGGCATCCAGCCGGATGCTCGACGCCTTCGTGCGATGCTCGCGCATCCACACCGCAGCAAGCTGTCGAAACGTTCGCATCTTGGTGTACGTGATCGCCTCAAGAGGATGGCCAAAGCCGAGCCCACTGCGACACTTCACCTCGCAGAAGACCAGCGTCAGCCCGGCCGCGCCCACCCGCGACACACCCAGACCAAGATGATCACGCAGCCCGGACACCGCCATGAATGATCAAGGTCAGCGCCTGCGAGACTATTCTCGGCTGCGACTCCGCTCCCGGCGAGATCCCCCGAGCATCGATCTGGAAGAGGCGGTAACCCGCAGTCCGAGCGGTCGTCGCTGCTGGCTGACAGGAGTATCGGATGCGCCCATCGGTTAGCTACAGACGGTATGTCGTTGGGGTCCTTTTCGTCTTCATGCTCTTACACGAGACCGACCGGTTGCTCATCGGGCCGCTGACTCCCGATATCATGGCGACGTTCCACATCACGATGACCCAGATGGGGGCAGTGTCGACCGGCGCGCTGATTGTCGGAGCAGTGCTTTATCCGGTGTGGGGTTATGCGTACGACCGCTTCTCGCGCCCGAAACTGCTC
This sequence comes from Propionibacteriaceae bacterium, assembly GCA_035535395.1. Taxonomy (GTDB): domain Bacteria; phylum Actinomycetota; class Actinomycetes; order Propionibacteriales; family Propionibacteriaceae; genus Microlunatus. The sequence goes on from DATLQC010000215.1 coordinate 747, forward strand.
TCGCTGGCGTCGTTCATCTGGGGGTCCACGACCTGGATCAGCGCAGCGGCACCCTCCTACCCGGTCTTTCTGGCAACGCGTGCGTCCACCGGCATCGACGACTCGAGCTATCCGGGGCTCTTTAGCCTTGTGTCCGATTACTTCGGCCCCAAGGTGCGCGGCAGGGTCTACGGGCTCCTGCGACTGACGCAGCCGCTGGGCTATATCATCGGCATGGTTCTGGGGCTGATTCTGACTGCAACTCTAGGCTGGCGGGCTGTCTTTTATCTGACCGGTGGATTAGGGCTGGTGGTGGCGGGGCTGATCTTCTTCAGCCTTAGGGAAACGCCGCGCGGACAGGCTGAACCAGAGATGGCCGGGCTCGCAGAGGCGGGCACCTACCACTTTGAGTGGAAGACGGCACTGGGACTTTTTCGAACGCGCAGCCTGGTGCTGCTATTTATTCAAGGCTTCTTTGGGGTCTTCCCGTGGAACGCGATCACTTTCTGGTTCTTCGTCTATTTGCAGAATGAGCGCGGCTACTCGGATACGGCCGTACTGGTGACCATGATCCCAGTGGTCTTGATTCTGGCCGGCGGCTACCCCTTGGGTGGCGCGGTGGGCGATTGGTGTTTCCAGCGCACTCGGCGGGGCCGCATGGTGGTGTCCACGGTGGGCGTGATGGCTGGTGCCGCCCTCATGGCCGCCGCACTCAACGTGCCTGTCGACAACCAATGGTTGTTCCTCCTGCTTCTGGGCCTAGCCGCGATCTTCATTCCTCTCGCGGACGCCAATGTGGTCGCGGCCGTGTTTGACGTGACCCTGCCCGAAGTGCGCAGCACCGCCTCAGCGGTGGAGAGCTTCATGGAATCCATTGGGGCAGCGCTCTCGCCCCTGCTGATCGGGATCGTTGCCGATCAAATGTCCCTCAAGAGCGCATTCTTGATCATTTGCTCCTCGGCCTGGGCGCTGTGCGCCGTCTTTTTTGGAGTGACGGCCTACCTGGTGCCGCGCGACATAGAAACACTCCACCAGCAGCTGCAGGCGCGGGCCCGCCTGGAGACCGAGCGCCAGACCGGGCCGCAAAAGGAAATGGTATGAAGATTGCGATTCTGGGCGCGGCCAGTGCGCGCGCGCCATTGGTGCTGACGGCGATCGTGAAGCGCCAGAAGCGACTCGGGCTCACCGATCTGGCGTTGATGGACCTGGACGGCGAGCGGCTGGACCTGATCGGGAGCGTCACGGCGCGACACGAGATCGGTGCCGCGTTCAAGATCACGCGCACCACCGATGCGCGCGCGGCGCTGAGCGGAGCTGATTTCGTGATCACTACCTTCCGGGTGGGAGGCATGGAAGGCCGGGTGGTGGATGAGCGCGTTCCGCTGCGGCGAGGCGTGCTGGGGCAAGAAACCACTGGGCCGGGCGGCTTTGCCATGGCCCTCCGTTCCATCCCGGTGCTGCTGGACTTTGTGGCCCTGATGCGCGAGATGTGTCCGTCGGCGTGGCTGGTCAACTTCGCCAACCCGGCCGGCCTGTTGACGGAAGCGGTGACACGCCTGGCCGGGTGGGAGCGGGTGGTGGGGATCTGCGACGGGCCGTCATCGATGGAGCGCGTGGCGGCGGCGCTGTTGGGTACTTCAGCCGACGAGCTGTTTCTCGATTACTTCGGGCTGAATCACCTCGGATGGTTGCGTGCGGTGATCTATGCCGGGCAGGACCAATTGCCCCAGCTCATTCATAGCATCCAACAGGCCGGGGGAATGCCCGGACTGCCCTTCGTTCCAGAGTTGATCGCCGGCCTCGGGATGGTCCCAAATGAATACCTCTTCTACTATTACGCCACGCGCCACGCAGTAGACAACATCAACCGTGCGCCTCAAACCCGGGGTGAGCAATTGGTAGTAGCGAATGACCGACTGTTTTCGGAGCTGCGGCAACTAGCCGAGCAGGGCAAACCGGAGCAACGAGAGGCCGTCTACGACGCCTACGTTCAGAAGCGCGAACAGACCTACATGGAGCGTGAGACTGGCTCCGGACACGGCTTGGCATTGGCCGAACCGCGGCTGGCGCAGGCTTTCGCACCCGGTGAGGGCTATGCCGGGGTGGCCCTGGACGCGATCGAAGCGCTCGCGGGGCGGGCGTCGCGCCAGATCATCCTCAACGTGCCGAGCGCGGGCGCAATGCCGGGTCTGCCCGATGATGCTGTGGTGGAGATTCCGACCTGGGTGTCGCGCCAGACGGTCCGGCCAATGGCCGTCAAGCCTTTGCCGCTGCATTGCCTGGGCTTGATTCAGGAGGTGAAGGCCTATGAGCGGCTAACTCTGGAGGCGGTTCAAAAGGGCAGTTATGCTTCGGCCGTCATGGCGTTGGCGCTTCATCCTTTGGTGTCGGACTACGCGACGGCACAGGCGATTGTGGATGACTACCAGCGCGAGCTGGGAGACCTTCTACCGGTGTTGAGATAAGCCGCAATGCGCTGCGATGTTCTCGTCGTGGGCGATTACAGCATTGATCTTATTTTTGCCGGCCTACCAGGCCTGCCTGAGTCGGGGCGGGAGGTGATCGGTAATCAATTTGCCCAGTTGCCGGGCGAGTCTTATACCAGCGCCGTGGCAATGCACCGGCTGGGTTTGCGCGTGGGGTGGGCGGCTGACTTTGGTTACGACGACTTGAGTGCGCTCGCCCTGCGATACGTGCGCGCCGAGGGTTTGGACGATGCTCTCTTCGTTCATCATAAGCGGCCCTATCGCCGGGTATCGGTAGCTGCTTCACTGCCAGACGATCGTGCATTCATCACCTATTACGACCCGGCCCCGGCTCGGCCTGCGGGCTTCAAGGCACTTATCACCACGACGGCACGCGCGCTGTACGTGCCGGGGTTCTACAGTGGGGTGCTGTTCGATGCGGCTCGCGTTCTGGTGCGTGCCAAGCGGATGCAATTGATCATGGATGGCAACCTGACGGCGGATCTGACGCTGGAGAGCCCAGGGCTGCGTAGGACGCTGGCCTATCTGGACGTCTTCTTGCCCAACGCCCTCGAGGCCCGCCACCTGACCGGTCAGGACGACCTCGAGCAAGCGGCACGCCAATTGGCGGCGCTGGGTCCTTTGGTAGTGGTGAAAAACGGGGCGATGGGCGCAATTGCTTGCCAGGCTGACCAGCTCTGGTACTCGCCGGCGCTGCCGGTGACACCGGTAGACACCACCGGCGCCGGTGATTGTTTCAGTGCCGGCTTTGTCAAGGCGCGACTGATGGGGCGGTCCGTAGCGGAATGTCTGCGATGGGCCAATATAGTGGGCGGGCTCTCCACCTTGGGCCTGGGCGGCACGGGCCGGTGTGTCACGGCAGAGGAAGTGGCGCGATGTATCGATGATCAAGAGAATGAGGGGCTGGCGTAAGACATGACGGGCCGGGTGCCGCCGCACGGCGGTTGAGTCGACGCCGGAGGTCGCTCGGTTGGTTGTGAGTACGGGCCGATGTCCGTCCTGTGCATCCGAAGGTGATTTCCCACCGACTGCGACACCCCACGTCCGGCCTCGGTCAGGAGCCGAGCAGAAACATCGTGGGCTTCCCTTTCTACCGTGGACGCATCGCCGATGAGCCGATGAGGAGGAAGGGCGATGGCAGAGACGCGGCGGAAGTTCGATGAGGACTTCCGGCAGGGTGCCGCACGGAGTGGCCCGAAGAGACATTCGACGCGCTCGCAGCGGTAGATCGGAGATCGGAGGCGTGGCAGCCAAGCGGGCAGCCAATGAGCGCGCCCACCACTGCATTCAGTGCTCAGCGGGGGACGTGTCCATGCTCAGCGAGACGGTGCACGGCCGCCTGCTCATGACTCGTAATGCGAGGCCTTTAGCGCGACAGCAGGTTTGATAGCAACGCGACTCGAGTCGACTGGTGGGCAGAGACCGGCCTGGCTGGTTCACCCCTCAGCACCGACGATCCCGCATCGCTCAGCCAATCCCCACTCGGCGATCCAGCGCCTCGGAGACATTGGGCAAGGCCTGCACACAGTCGCCCTTAGTGCTTCGGCCGTGTCGATGATGGAATTTCTGCACGGTCGATGATGGATGGTTCTGCACGACCAGGCGACCGCCAGCCCACTTGCCACTCCCTTAGAGAAGGAGGAGCTTGAGCTCACTGGCCGTGGGAGGTGAAGACGTGGAAGACCGTCTCTTATATCGCGTGACTGAGGTCGCCGTCTTCCTCAACGTGAGCCGGTCAAAGGTTTACGAGCTGCTCGCGTCCGGCGATCTTCGGTCGGTCAAGATTGACCGGACCCGTTTGGTCCGCGGCTCCGACCTCCGCGACTACGTCGAGTCGCTTGGGCCCGTCGCCTGAGGCGTCGCATTCTGTCCGCCCGCTACGAGCTCGATCAGGTCATCCGATCCGACCTGCCAGTCATCCGCGTCAGGGCGTCAAGATTCTTCTGATCAGTGTCGGGCAACTTGTGCAAGTACTTCTGCGTGGTCTGGATCTGCGCATGTCCCATCCGATCCATCACGCCCTTGAGATCCGCGCCGCCAGCGAGAAGCCACGACGTGTGCGCGTGCCGAAGATCATGTACCCGAACGCCGAAGTCGATGCCCGATGCTTTGACAGCCGGTAGCCACACTCGGGTTCGGAAGGTGTACGCGAGATCGGAGTTCCCAGCTGAGTGCTAAACAGAAGCTCGTCACGGCCGATCTCGTCGACCCTAATGTGTTCAGCGACCTCCTCCAGCCACGCAGGCCGCACACCAAAGGTGCGCGACTCGTCGTCCTTCGGATAGGGCTTGATGATCATCCGCTCACCGGTACCAGAGTGCTTCTTCGAAACCTCGACGATCGTCTCCTCGA
>DATLQC010000216.1:0-14198 GCA_035535395.1 Propionibacteriaceae bacterium
GAGTTCGCCAACATGATCCTGGACGACGGCGGCGATGCCACGATGCTGGTGCACAAAGGTGCCGAGGCGGAAAAGGCCGGTGAGGTGCCGGAGCCTTCGGAAGAGGATTCCATCGAGTGGCAGGTGTTCCTGGAGCTGATACGCCAGACGCTGGGCGAGGGACGATCCTGGGTCGAGGTCGCCAACGCCATCAAAGGCGTCACCGAGGAGACCACCACCGGCGTCCATCGCCTCTACGAGATGATGCGTGCCGGCACCTTGATGTTTCCCGCCATCAATGTCAATGACTCCGTGACCAAGTCGAAGTTCGACAACAAATACGGCGTGCGGCATTCGCTCATCGATGGCCTGAACCGCGCCACCGACGTACTGATCGGGGGCAAGGTCGCAGTGGTTTGCGGGTACGGCGACGTCGGCAAGGGCTGTGCTGAATCGCTCCGTGGCCAGGGTGCCCGGGTGATCATCACCGAGATCGACCCGATCTGTGCGCTGCAAGCGGCGATGGACGGTTTTCAAGTGGCCACGCTCGAGGAGACGCTCGACGTCGCCGACATCTATGTCACCGCGACCGGCTGCCGCGACGTGATCACCGCAGAGCACATGCGGCGGATGAAGCACCAGGCGATCGTGTGCAACATCGGTCACTTCGACAACGAGATCGATATGGCGGGACTGGCCGCATTACCGTCGGTGAGCAAGATCAACATCAAGCCGCAGGTGGACGAGTGGCAGTTCGCAGCAGACGGCGCCGAACCGCACAGCATTATCGTGCTCAGCGAAGGGCGGCTGATGAATCTTGGTAATGCGACCGGGCACCCCAGTTTCGTAATGAGCAACTCGTTTACCAATCAGGTGCTTGCTCAGATCGAGCTCTTTACGAGGTCGGAGAACTACCCCCTTGGGGTCTACACGTTGCCCAAGCATCTCGACGAGGCTGTTGCCCGACTGCACCTCGATGCGCTCGGTGTGCAGCTGACCGAACTGACGCCGAAGCAGGCCGCTTACCTGGGGGTCGACGTCGGCGGGCCGTACAAGTCAGATCACTACCGGTACTAGATGAAGATCGCGCTCGAGCACCGCACGACCTATCGGTTCGATCGGCCGATTGCGATCGGGCCGCATGTCATCCGGTTGCGTCCCGCGCCATACTCACGGACTCCGATTGAGTCGTACTCGCTCACGATTTCTCCGGCTGATCATTTCATCAACTGGCAGCAGGATCCCTTCGGCAACTATTTCGCGCGCGCAGTCTTCCCGAGCAAAGCCCCCGAGCTCGACATCACCGTCGGGCTCGTCGCAGATATGCGGACAATCAACCCCTTCGACTTCTTTATCGAGGATTACGCCGGAACCTACCCGTTCCGCTATCCGCCCGAGCTCGCTGCAGACCTCAAGCCGTACCTCGATATCTCGCCCGAAGCTCGGGGCCCGATCTTCGACGACTGGGTCGAGGCGACCGCCCCGCCGGCCGATGGGCAACCGACGATCCAGTTTCTCGGGGCGCTGAATTCTGCCCTCTATCGCGATGTTGCCTATTCGGTCCGAATGGAACACGGCGTTCAGACTCCTGATGAGACTCTGACTCGGCAGATCGGTTCTTGCCGCGATTCAGCCTGGCTGCTAGTGACTGCCCTGCGAAACTGTGGGCTGGCGGCTCGATTCGTCTCCGGCTATCTCGTTCAGCTCGCCCCGGATCAGCCGAGTCCCGATGGGCCCAGCGGCCCGACAGAAGACTTCACCGACCTACACGCCTGGGCCGAGGCCTACATACCTGGCGCCGGCTGGATCGGGCTCGATCCCACCTCAGCCCTGTTCGCCGGTGAGGGCCACATTCCACTGGCCGCAACACCCCATCCGGCGTCTGCGGCCGCGATCACTGGCTCCACCGAGCCTGTCGAAACGATCATGGACTTCTCCAACCGGGTATGGCGCGCCCAGGAGGAGCCTCGGACCACCTTGCCATATACGACCGCCCAGATCGACCAGATTCAGCGGCTGGGGGAGGCCGTTGACGAGCGGCTGCAGGCGGCAGGTCTGGAGCTGACCATGGGCGGCGAGCCCACGTTCGTCTCGGCCGACGATATGACCTCAGCCCAGTGGACGGTCGCAGCCGATGGCCCCGAGAAACGGCAGCTGGCGAATCGGCTGGCTGCGGCGCTTGCAGATCGCTACGCCAAGGGCGGCCTAGTACAACGCAGTGAGGGCAAGTGGTATCCGGGTGAGGCGCTGCCTCGCTGGCAAATCGGCCTCATTTGGCGAAGTGACGGCGAACAACTGTGGGATGACTCCACCTTGCTGGCCGATCCGCTCGATCCTGCCCAATCAAATCCCGACGCGGCCGCTGCCGCAGAGCAGCTGGCCCGAGCGATAACCGCCGACTTCGGATTGCCCGATGATCAACTGCAGCCGGCGTTCGAAGATCCGCTTGCTCGGCTCGCCCGCGAGGTCAGCGAGCCCTCCGGCCCACGACCAGCTCTTGATCCAGAACAGCCGGACCTGCAGCTGGTCAGTGAGCTGGACAATGCAGAGATCGAACCAACAGCGTGGGTGCTGCCGCTGATTCCCTCATGGTTCGGCGAAGGCTGGGCAAGCCCCGCCTGGAGAACCCGACGCGGCCGCCTGGTACTCATTCCTGGCGACTCCTCGGCAGGATCACGGCTGCCACTCGACGCTCTGTCCTGGACAGATCCCGAGTACGCCGGTGAAGAGTCCTACGTCAGGGCGGGACCGGCACTCACCGATCACGGTGATCAACTACATGCGGTGGTGGTTGATCCGAAAGAAGCGCCGGGCCGCACGGCATTAGTTGTCCAGGCTCGAGACGGCTTTGTGCATGTGTTCCTACCTCCACTAGAGAAGCTGGAGAAGTTCCTCGAGCTCGTACGGCTCATCGATCGCGCAGCAACCGATAAAGGCACCAGGCTGATTCTGGAAGGCTACGGACCGCCGCCGGACCCTCGGATCAAGACGTTGTTGATCACCCCCGATCCAGGAGTAATCGAGGTCAACCTCCATCCCACTTCTAGCTGGGCCGAGCATTCCGAGCTAATCCAGACGCTGTACGGAATCGCCCGCCAGCAGCGGCTCTGCGCCGAGACCTTCGCCTTGGATGGACGGCATAGCGGGACCGGCGGCGGCAATCACCTGACTCTCGGCGGCCCTGAACCCGTGCGATCCCCGCTCATCCGGCGTCCGGATCTGCTGGTCAGCATGCTTACGTACTGGCAGCATCATCCGGCGCTGTCCTACCTGTTTTCCGGACGTTTCGTGGGTCCGACGAGCCAGGCGCCACGCGTGGACGAGGGTCGGCCGGAAACCCTGTACGAACTGGAGATCGCGTTCGCCGAGATTGAGGCGCTGGCTGACACCGAACACCGGCCCTGGGCGGTCGATCGAGCACTTCGGCATCTCCTGACCGACATCACCGGCAACGCTCATCGCTCAGAGTTCTGCATCGACAAGCTCTATAGCCCCGATTCGATGCGCGGGCGGCTTGGGTTGCTCGAACTGCGCGGCTTTGACATGCCCCCGCATCCCGAGATGGCCCTGGTACAAGCGCTGCTGGTACGCGCCTTGATCGCTCGGTTCGCTGAAAGGCCTTATTCGGCCCCTCTGGTGCGTTGGGGCACGGCGCTGCACGATCGATTCCTGCTACCTCACTTCGCCCTAGCCGACATTGCTGAGCTTGTTGCCGATCTACGTGCTCACGGCATCGAGTTCGACGTGTCTTGGTTATTGCCGTTCGTCGAGTTCCGATTCCCGCGAATCGGAGTAGCCATGATCGGCGGTGTGGAGCTGGAACTGTGTAGCGCCGTCGAGCCGTGGCATGTGCTGGGTGAGGAGGCGAGCGCTGGAGGCACCGCGCGTTATGTGGATTCCTCGACCGAGCGGCTGCAGGTGGCGGTGAACGGGTTCCTGCCGCAACGACATCTGCTGACCTGCAATGGGCGGCCAGTTCCATTGACGGCGACCGGGACGCCGGGCAAGTACGTCGCCGGTGTCCGCTACAAGGCGTGGAAACCCTGGTCGGCGCTACACCCCGGCCTCGAGATCGATTCGCCTTTGTCTTTTGACTTGATCGATCGAGCGAGCCGGTTCGTACTTGGCGGCGCCACTTACCACGTGGTCCATCCCGGCGGCCGGGCGTATGGTAATCCGCCGGTCAACGCCTTGGAGGCTGAGGCGCGTCGATCCCGCCGGTTCGAACCGATGGGGCATGCCACCGGCATGATCGATGTCGAGGCGCTGGACGCCGAGTTGATTCAGCGCTCGGCCAGCGCTGATGAGTACCCTGTGACGCTCGACCTGCGTCGCCGCGTACCACGCGGCTGGGGCCTCCGCGAGTCGCGGAGTGGTGCTACGTGACTGTCCTGAGCCGCTACCTAGCGGCGGCGAGCGGCTCCACCGCAGCGGACTCGGAATCGGTATTCGACGAGTTCGCCGCCGCGGATGGCACTGTCCGTCAGGGCTGGTCGACGTTGTTGGCCGGCCTCGATGAGTTTGCCGACACCGACCTGCTGAAGGCGCAGCGCGAGGTGGCCCGGCTGCTGGAGGACGACAATGTCACCTACACGCCAAGCCCCGCGTCAACGATCTCTATCGCCGATGAGCCCAATGGGCATGGTCCTGCAACGGGTGGGACCACGAAGGGGCTTGCGGAGCCGCAGCCATGGCGGCTTGATCCGCTGCCACTCATCCTTGAGGACCGGGAGTGGGCCGGTCTCGAGGCCGGCCTGGTACAGCGCGCGCAATTGCTGGACGCGATCATGGCCGACCTCTACGGCGCACGGCGGCTACTAGCTAGGCATCAGATCCCGGCCGCAGCCATCTTCGACCATGAGGAGTACCTCCGACCCCTGGTCGGCAGTCAAGCAGTGGCCCAGCAACGGCTCTTCATGATCGCAGCCGATCTGGGGCGAGATAGCAGTGGGCAGTGGAAGGTCATTTCCGATCGAACCCAGGCGCCCTCGGGTGCTGGTTACGCGATGCAGAACCGCCGCGTGGTGTCTCAGGTCATGCCGGAGATCTATCACCAGGCCAACCTGCACCGACTCACCCCGTTCTTCCAGGCCATGCGGCTCGCCCTCGTCGACTCTGCACCGAGCGCTGTCGAAGACCCTCGGGTTGTCGTGCTGAGCCCCGGAACTCTCTCTGAAACCGCCTTCGATCAGGCCTTCGTGGCCTCGCTGCTTGGTTTCCCGCTCCTCGAAGGCAGTGATTTAACGGTCCGCGACGGCCGCGTCTGGATGCAGGTTCTCGGCAAGCTTGAAGAGGTCGACGTCATTCTGCGCCGGGTCGACTCCACCTGGATGGACACGCTCGAGCTGCGTCCCAACTCCCGGCTTGGCGTCACCGGCCTGTTGGAATGCGTACGCCAAGGGACCGTGACTGTCCTGAACAACCTGGGCTCGGGCGTGCTCGAGAATCCCGCCCTGATGCCGTTGCTACCTCAGTTATGCGAGCGGTTGTTGGGCCAGTCGCTGCGAGTACCCTCCGTTGAGACCTGGTGGTGCGGAGACGACGCTGGATTGAGTCACGTGCTGAGCAATCTGGACTCTCTCGTCATTCGACCGATCAGCCGTGGCCACGGCCGGAGCGTTCGGGGAGCGGCGTTGACCCAGCGGCAACGTGAACTGTTGGCGGAGAAGATCAAGGCGCTGCCGCACCGTTTCGTAGGGCAAGAAGTACTCCACCTATCATCGGCGCCGACCAGTGCGGAGGATCGGCTGGTTCGCCGCAACGTGGTATTGCGCTCCTTCGCGGTCCGCAGCGGCGGGTCGTACGCCGCGATGTTAGGCGGCCTGGCCCGCGTGACCGATGACGCCTCGGAAGGCCGTGGCGTACTCGTCACAGACCCGAACAATCAGCTCGCCAAGGATGTGTGGGTAGTAGGCAGCGAGCCGGTCGCCGCCCCCAGGATTCTGGCGCGGGATCGCTTTGAGGAGGAGCCGGGATTCGTCCCTGCGGTCTCCGCGTCGGTCGCCATGGTGCCGAGAGTGCTCAGCGACCTCTACTGGTTTGGCCGGTACGCCGAACGGGCTGAGGACCTTCTTCGGGTACTGCTGGCCACGCGCACAGTAGCCATTGAGACCGATCTCGACCTCAGCCACGGTCGGGTGCTGGAGGTGATGCTGCAGGCCGTCACACATGTCAGCACGACGTACCCAGGCTTCCTTGGCTCCCAGCTCGAGATGATCACGGAGTTCCGGTCAATGCTGCTGGATCGGCATCGGACAGGCACCGTCGCCCATTCCCTGGGGGCTTTGTCGTTGGCCGCCCAGGGCGTACGAGATCAGCTCTCTGAGGACGTTTGGATGGTGCTGGCTGACATCGAGCGGGCTCTCGCCGCGCTGGCCGCCAACCCCAACGACCAAGGCCTGCAACTGACCGACGTCAGCGAGCGAGTGCTATCCGGACTACTTGCGCTGGCCGGCATCGCAACGGAGAACATGGTTCGCGACCCTGGTTGGTACATGCTCGACTCCGGGCGCGGTTTGGAGCGGGCACTGCAGATCCTGGCGCTGTTGCGCGTGACAATCTGCCAGGAGCGAGCCATCGAGACTGATGGCGTCGTGCTCGAGGCAGTGCTCACCGCAGCTGAGTCGATCGTGACATTCCGTCGGCGCTATCGAACTCGGGCCGGGGTTGATGCATTGCTCGAGCTGCTCGTGATCGATGCGTTCAACCCGCGCTCAGTCGCGTACCAGCTGAACCGGATCAGGACCGATCTCCGGGCACTACCCAACACCTCACCTACCGCGCGACCTTTGCGATTGCTCGACAGCTTGGCAGAGCGGGTACGCACCAGCGACCCGGTGGCGCTTGCGGAGCCAGAGAATGGCCGGCGAACCGAGCTAGACGATTTGCTTGCTGGGCTGCAAAGTCAGCTGCGAGCGCTCTCGGATGCCATTCGTGATCACTATCAACAGCAGCCGCCCACTCAGCGGCCGCTGTTCAGGGCCGATGCCGTGGGTGGTACGGCATGACGACTTATCACATCGAGCACCGCACCACCTACACCTATGACTCCGACGTCACGGGAAGCTATGGCCTGGTTCACCTCCGTCCGCGCGATCTCGCCTGGCAGACCTGCGTTGCCCATGAGATCAATATCGAGCCGGAGCCGGCTGATCTCTTCCGGCACGTTGATCTTTATGGGAACAGCAAGTCCTACTTCCACGTAGTCCAACCGCACACCCGGTTGGTAATCGCTTCCACCAGCGTGGTCAGCGTCGGGGTAAATGAGCTAGATCCTGCTTCGTTGAATATGCCCTGGGAACAGGCCCGTCCCAGTAATACGGCACCGCCTGATTCGCGAACCGAAGACCCGGAGTCGTGGGAGGCGACCGACTTCACGTTTCCCTCGCCTTACGTCGAAGTCCCTGCGCCGATACAGGATTACGCTCGTCGGTCCTTTCTCGCCGGACGTCCCATCGGCGAAGCCGCGGTGGAGCTCATGCACCGGATATATTCCGACTTCACCTACAAGTCCGGTTCCACAACACTGAGCACCAAGGTGTCGGATCTGCTGACAAAGAGAACTGGGGTCTGTCAGGACTTCGCACACTTCATGGTGGCGAACTTGCGTTCGCTCGGGCTGGCAGGGCGGTATGTCAGCGGCTATCTGGCAAGCCGGCCGGCGCCGGGTAAGCCGAGGCAGGCCCAGGACGCTGCTAGCCACGCTTGGATCGGCTGTTGGGTCCCCGGTGCTGGTTGGCTATACCTCGACCCGACGAACGACCGGCTCATTGACGACTCACATACCACGGTTGCCTGGGGACGGGACTACGGCGACGTACCTCCGGTCAAGGGCGTGATCTTCACGGAAGCCAAGAAATCCAAGATGGAGGTCTCAGTCGACATGGCCGAGGCCTAGTTAAGGGCGATCGTGCGTTCATTTCGATGCGAAGTCTGCGGGGCCGGGCTCTTTTTCGAGAACTCCGTGTGCGTGACATGCGGCTCAGCAGTCGGGTACTCCCGCGAGCAGAGCACCATGGTGGCTGTCAGCGAGGATCGACTGATCTGCGCAAACCTCAACCGCTGTGGATGCAACTGGATCAGCGATCCGGCGTCAACACTCGGGCTGTGCTTCAATTGCGGATTGACTCGTACCCGCCCGGCTGACAGTGACATAGTCGGGCTCTCCCAATACTGGATCGCTGAGGCCGCCAAGCGCCGGCTGATCTTCGGACTCGACGAGCTGGAGCTGCCAATCAAGATCAGCGACGGCTCAAGCGGCCTCGCGTTCGACCTGCTGTCCAGCACTCAGGGCAAGATCATCACCGGCTATCAGAACGGGCTGGTCACCCTTGACCTCGCGGAGAGCAACGATGCCCATCGGGAAGCGTTGCGAGAGAGCATGGATGAGCCGTACCGCACGGTACTCGGGCACTTTCGGCATGAGATCGGCCATTACTACTGCGAATTGCTGGCCCTGACAACCGACCGCCGTGAGGAATTCCGGAAGCTCTTCGGTGACGAAACCACCTCCTATGATGAGGCACTGCAGCGTCACTACGCGGTCGGCGGCGGCCACGATTGGCAAGATCGTTTCATCAGCGCGTACGCAACTATGCATCCACTCGAAGACTTTGCGGAGGTGTTTGGCCACTTCTTGCACATTGCCGACACACTGCAAACGGCGGCCGAATTTCGGCTGCTGCCACAGCACGAGCAGCGCTGTGATGCGCCCTCCACATGGGAGATCTCCAAGAAGCCGCGGGTTGCTCTGCTGGAAAGGTCCATGGCTGACCTGATTGCCCAGACCTGGTTGCCATTGACTAAAGGCCTGAACCAGATCAACCGCAGCATGGGCAAGGCCGATCTCTATCCCTTCGTTTTAGGCCAGCCGGTGATCGCAAAGCTTGCTTTCGTTGCCGATCTGGTCGCGAACGCCGAGGCGCCCCGAGAATAAAGCTGACTCAGCGTGCATACGGCTCAGCCGCGTGCCACCACGAAACTAGCCAGCTCGGCGCGCGCCTTTCCGAGCTCGGGCCAGGGGCCCGGCACATTGACGACCGCGAGTGCGCTCGTGGGGAACTTACTGTCCATCTGAGCCCAGTCCGGTGACTGGGTGCGAACGCAGACGTGCTCTACGAGGTCAGGGATGCCCGGAGCGTGCCCGAGCACCAGCATGGTGTGGATTTCGTCGGGGACACTGCGGATCAACGTCAAGAGCTCAGGCACCCAGGCGTGGTAGATCTCACGCCGGTATTGGACTTCACCAGCAGTAGCGCCGCCGGCCATCGCACACTCCCAGGTCTGTTTGGTGCGGATTGCCGTGGAGCACAGTACGAGGTCCGGCCGGAATGATCGTTCGCTGAGCCATCGGCCGATCGCCTCAGCGTCGCGACGCCCGCGTGCCGACAGCGGCCGCTCATGATCATCGACGTCGAGGTCCCAGGAGGACTTCCCGTGTCGGACAAGCACCAGCGTTCGCTGGCTGTTCGCCGCGGAATCCATGGCGTCAGACTAGAGGTCCACGCCGTTTAATGGCAGACAACTAGGTCCTGACGTGTGATGAAGTCAGTCGTCGCCAGATTCCAGGGATTCCCAGATCTCCTGGCATTCCGGGCAAACAGGGAACCGCTCAGGATCACGACTCGGTACCCAGACCTTGCCGCAGAGCGCGACAACCGGAGTGCCCATCACCATCGCTTCGGTCAGCTTGTCCTTCGGCACATAGTGCGAAAAGCGCTCGTGATCGCCCTCCTCAACGCGGTAGTCGGGGCGTTCCTGCGTACGCTCATCGACAATTGTTTGGGCGCCGGGGGCTGGTTGCTGACTCACGTGGGCCAGTCTAGACAGTCACCGCATCTGAGCTGCAGACCCGAATTGACTTCCAGCCGACTTGAAGTGGTGGACTGGTGGGATGGCCACTCAGGAGACCGCCGACCCGGCCGCGGTAGCGGAACCGCAAGTCTCCCAGCGTGCGCTCACGATTGGCCTTTGCGCCACTATCGTTGCCATCGCGTTCGAGACCATCTCAGTGGCCACCGCAATGCCGGTGGCGGCTCGTGATCTCAACGGTCTGAACTACTACGCCTGGGCGTTCTCGCTGTTCTTGATCGGGATGCTGTTTGCGACGGTGGTCTGCGGCCGGATCAGCGACCGCATCGGACCGGCCAAACCTCTACTGGCCGGACTGGTGATTTTTCTCGCCGGCCTGGTGGTATCGGGAACCGCTCAGTACATGGCACAACTCGTCTTAGGCCGGCTGGTGCAGGGACTGGGCAGCGGCACCATGAACGTCGCGATCTTCGTCTGCGTCGCGCAGGCCTACAGCCTCACCCAGCGGCCCAAGATGTTTACATACATCTCCACCGCCTGGGTGCTGCCATCGTTCGTCGGCCCACCGGCTTCGGCGTGGCTGACCAACCACTTGAGTTGGCACTGGGTGTTCTTCGCTGTGATTCCTTTGGTGATCTTCGGCGCTGTCATGGCATTGCCAAGTCTGCGGCGAATGATCCGTCTGCGGGCGCCGGGCAACAGTGATGTCTCCCAGAAGCCAGCGCCCCAAAAACCGGCACCATTGTGGGCTGCCGCGCTTCTCTGCGCCGCCACGGCGGCGTTGCAACTCGCTGGTCAACGGCTGGACTGGATCGGGCTAGGACTCCTCGTGGTTGGTCTAGCACTGCTTCTGATATCACTGCCGCGGCTCATGCCGCCCGGCTTTCTTCGATTCCGTCGCGGGCTCTCGCAAGTCATCCAAACGCGCGGTTTGCTCCCAGGGGCATTCTTCGGCGCCGAGGCATTCGTACCACTGATGCTGGTCGAGCAGCGGTCGGTTCCACTCTTCCAGGCAGGTGCGGTACTGACTGTGGGCGCGGTTGGCTGGACTGCTGGTTCCTGGCTGCAATCCCGACCATGGCTCCCGATTCGGCGCGATCTGCTGATCACGCTTGGTTGCATCTCGGTGGCGCTCGGCCTGGGGCTGGTTAGTCTGGTCGCCTTCTTTCTCAGACTCCCGTACGGCTTGGTGGCAGTGAGTTGGGTCTTGGGCGGGCTCGGCATGGGGCTAGCGACGTCCAGTACGTCGTTGGCCGTCATGAGCCTCTCCGCGGCAGGCGATCAGGGCAGGAACGGCTCTTCGCTGAATGTCTACGACGCCCTTGGTTCGGCAATCTTCATTGGCCTCGCCGGCACGATTTTTGCGGCGCTTCATCCGAGTGGGAATTTGGCCCTGACCTTCGGCATCGTCGAGGCATCCATGGCCATCGTCGCGCTGCTCGCGGTTCTTACCTCGCTTCGCATCGGCGTAGTGCGGAACGAGTTCAGCGAGCGGAGGGAGCAACTTAACGCAGCACGAGAATCGTGACGAACATCGAGATGGCAAAGAGGGCGACCGCAGCGATTGCCAGGAAGATGTAATACGAAACCGGTCGAGCGGGCGCGACGGTTTTCGGCGTCGGCGCTGTCATTTGGCTCATTCCGTACGGCGGTGGGGAACTGAGATAGCCGCCAGTCAGCGGTTGGGATGGGGCTCGGAAGGCCGGTTGCGCCGGCGCCGCGGGGTAGGGACTGGCAATCATGGTCGTTTCGGGCAGCTGCGCGGGCGCGGATGCCCCCGTCGCCTCCATGTTGCCGGCGATCGTCTCCAGGGCCTCTGCCAATAGCAGAGCGGTTGGCGGGCGCCGATTGCGGTCCGCCGCTAGCCCCGACAGCATCACGGCGTCGAGGGTGGTCGGGGCGCCCAGCCGCTGTGCGATCGGCTCCGGCGGCTGCGAGATGTCCCGCGCCAAGATGTCGGCGATACTTCGCACCAGGAACGGCGGATGGCCGGTCAGCATGGCGTAGGTCACCGCTGTCAGCGAGTAGATATCGACCCGCCGATCAAGCGGCGACACACCCATTGCCTGCTCCGGCGCCATGTATGACGGTGTGCCGGCCGTCATCGTCGCCCCGACCGCGTCCACCATGGATTTGGCGACACCCAGGTCGGCGATCAGGACGTGAGTATCGCCCGTGGGCGACCTGCTGATCAGCAGGTTTCCTGGCGTGACGTCGCGATGGATGATGTCGTTGCTGTGCAGCACATCGAGCGCGCGGCACGCATCGGCGCAGAGCCGCAACGCGCGTACCGGATTGATGCCTTGCCGGCGAAGATCATTCAGCGATCCACCATTGATGTAGTCCATGACGAAGTACGGGCGCCCGTCATCAAGCGCGCCGATGTCGTACACCTGAACCAGCCGGCGATCATGAATTCGGCGCATGATCCGCCCCTCGGCGAGGAAGCGGTTACGAACGTCGCTGTTGTTGGCCCAGTTGTCGGCGAGCACCTTGACGGCCACGGGAACGTCCAAGTCATCGTCATGGCCGAGCCACACCGTGGCGAACGACCCAGCGCCAAGGCGCCGTATTAGCCGATACCGCCCTATGCAGTCCATCGCAACCATTCTCGCCCGCCCTCACTGCCCACGAAGCGTGCGCTGCGCACCAGGATGAAACCTACGTTCACGTAGGGTCCTAGCGCTCTGCACAGGTTGCAACCTAAGCAGACCGTCAGAAACCTACGTGAACGTAGGTTTCCGACAGCTGCGTCGTAGGTTTTAGACCGGAGTTGAACGCGTAGCGAGGGCCTCGAGTGTGGCCCGGGCGCCCTTGCTGTGCAATGAATTGAGCGTATTCAGGTAGGGCTCGGTGAATGCCGGCTCGGTTGCCAGATCTCCGAACAGCTCGCGATTCTTCACAAAGGCCAACGCGTCCTCGCCCTGCTGTGCGGCAATCTGCTGCAGTGTGTCTGCAAACCGGTCAACCACCTTGATTGGCTCGCCTTGCTCATCAACACCCTCGGCATACCGGGCCCAACTGGCGACGACAGCTGCAGACAAGGTGACGTCACGGCCAGCGACGAGGTTCTCTCGAATAACTGGCAGCAGCCATTTGGGAATCCGATCCGAACTCTCCGCGCACAACCGAGCAACCGTGTCCCGAACAGCGGAGTTGGAAAATCGCTCGATGAGCTGCAGCTTGTACGCGTCCAGGTCGATGCCCGGCACGGGAGCGAGGGTGGGAGTGGCCTCCCGGTTCATGTAGTCCAGCAGAAAGTTGGCGAACAACTGATCTTGGGCCACCTCATGCACCAGTCGGTAACCGGCGAGATAGCCGAAGTAGCACAGCGCCTGGTGGCTGGCGTTCAACAGCCGCAGCTTCATCAACTCGTACGGCACCACATCCGGCACGACCTGCACGCCGACGTCTTCCAGCCGTGGCCGGCCCAGGGAGAAGTTGTCCTCCAGCGCCCACTGGGTGAACGGCTCGCAGACCACCGGCCAGGCATCCTCGACGCCGAAGCGTTCGCTGATCTGCTCTCGGTCCTCGTCGGTGGTGACGGGAGTGATTCGGTCGACCATCGAGTTCGGGAAGCGGACTCCTGCCGTCATCCATTCGCCCAGCTCCGGATCCCGAAGCCGGGCGAATGCGGCGAAGACTTCCTGGGCCACATGACCGTTGCCCTGAATGTTGTCGCAGGACATCACTGTGAAGGGCTCGATGCCGCGAGAGCGTCGCCGCACGAGTGCCTCGGTGATCAGTCCGAACGTGGTGCCCGGGACTGCTCCGGGAACCAGATCGGCCTGGACGTCCGGGTTGGTGTCGTCAAACTCACCGGTCACCGGATGGAAGTTGTACCCGCCTTCGGTGACGGTGAGTGAGACGATCCGCGTCGTCGGGTCGGCCATCTTCTCGATGACCGCGTCAGGATCGTCCGGCGCGTACAGGTACTGCACGATCGATCCCATGATCCGTGGATCCCAGCTTCCGTCAGGAGCTTTCTCAACCAGGGTGTAGAGACAGTCCTGAGCCTCCATCGCCTCTTTCATTTTGAGGTCGAATGGCATCACGCCGACGCCGCAGATGCCCCACTCCAGTGCCTTGCCCTGCTCCATGAGCTGATCGATGTACATGGCCTGGTGGGCCCGATGGAACCCGCCGACACCGAAGTGCACGATCCCGACCTTCACCTGGGTGCGGTCATAGCTCGGCACAGGAATCGAGAGGGATCCGAGGCTGGCCTGATTCAGCGCAGTCATCTGAGCCCTTTCGCCTTTACTTGACAGCACCGAGGGACAGGCCCTGCACGAGCTTGTCTTGTGCGGCGAAGCCGGCGATGATCACCGGCAGCGAAACTACCGTCGCCGCTGCACACACCTTGGCCAGGAACAGGCCCTGCGATGTCACGAAGCTGGTCAGATACA
>DATLQC010000217.1:0-11541 GCA_035535395.1 Propionibacteriaceae bacterium
ACGCGGGGTACATCCAGGAGGAGCCTCAGTGGCAAAGGCGAAGTTCGAGCGGACAAAGCCGCACGTCAACATCGGCACCATCGGGCATATCGACCACGGCAAGACCACGCTGACCGCGGCGATCACCAAGGTGCTGCACGAGAAGTTCCCGACACTGAACCAAGTGTCGGCGTTCGAGCAGATCGACAAGGCGCCTGAGGAGCGCCAGCGTGGTATCACGATCTCGATCGCACACGTGGAGTACCAGACCGAGAAGCGGCACTACGCGCACGTGGACTGCCCCGGTCACGCTGACTACATCAAGAACATGATCACCGGAGCGGCTCAGATGGACGGCGCTATCTTGGTGGTCGCCGCCACTGATGGCCCGATGCCGCAGACCCGCGAGCACGTGTTGCTGGCTCGCCAGGTCGGCGTTCCGGCGATCGTAGTCGCACTCAATAAGTGCGACATGGTTGATGACGAGGAGATCTTGGAGCTGGTCGAGCTCGAGGTTCGCGAGCTGCTGAGCGAGTATGAATTCCCCGGCGACGACCTCCCCGTCATCAGGGTCGCGGCGCTGCCAGCGCTGAACGGTGATCCTACGTGGAGCCAAGCCGTGATGGACCTGATGGATGCCGTCGACGACTACATTCCACAGCCGGTCCGCGAGGTCGACAAGCCGTTCCTGATGCCGGTCGAAGATGTCTTCACCATCACTGGCCGTGGCACCGTGGTCACCGGGCGTATCGAGCGTGGCGTGATCAAGGTCATGGAGACCGTCGACATCATCGGCATCCGCGACACCAAGCAGACCACCACGGTTACGGGCGTGGAGATGTTCCGCAAGCTGCTTGATGAGGGTCAGGCTGGTGAGAACGTCGGCCTGCTGCTTCGTGGGACCAAGCGTGAGGATGTCGAGCGCGGCATGGTGGTGATCAAGCCGGGCACGACGACTCCGCACACCGACTTCGAGGCACGGGTCTACGTGCTGTCCAAAGAGGAAGGCGGCCGGCACACGCCGTTCTTCAACAACTATCGTCCGCAGTTCTACTTCCGTACCACTGACGTGACCGGTGTTGTGAATCTTCCGGAGGGCACCGACATGGTGATGCCCGGTGACAACACCGACATGTCGGTGCAGCTGATCCAGCCGATCGCTATGGAGGAAGAGCTGAAGTTTGCTATCCGCGAGGGCGGGCGTACGGTCGGCGCCGGCCGCGTGACGAAGATCATCAAGTAGCCCTTGCTGGCCTCTGAGCCCTGATCAAGAACGAACCCCGGACTTCCGCGAAGTCCGGGGTTCGTCGTCATATCGGGGCTTCCGCGACGTATAGCGGCAGGAGTTAGATGGTCCCAGGATCGTCCAATCCAGTCCGCAATCCAAGGAGGTCATCGTGCCAGGCACCGTCGCTCGCGTCACCGAGATCAGCGCCAGGTCCGACACCAGTTTCGAAGACGCCGTGAAGGTTGGTTTAGACCGGGCTAATGCGACGCTGCGTGGTGTCAGGTCGGCCTGGATCAAAGAGCAGTCGGTCGATGTGGAGAACGGGGCGGTTGTTGCCTACCGCGTCAACCTGCTGGTGACGTTCGTCCTCGAGTAGAGGGCCCAATCTCATGACGTTTCTCCGCACAAGTCCACGAATGCCAGCTCAATCAGCACTTTCTGGCGCCATTAGTGGCTCTGTGCGGAGAAACGCGCATCCGCGAACGGGAGCCGAGCAGGTGAGTCAGGGCGACGGTGGAGAGCTCACCCGGGCGCCAATAGCGCAACCGGGTACGTGGTGAGCAGATCCATGACTATCACGGTCTCACTCCACCGCTGGCCGGTCAGCACGTCGACGTAATCCCCTGGAATCTCCACGGTCGTGTCTCGCCAGCCGCCGACACCGGCTAGGCGGATCGGCAGTCGGGTGGCAAAGGTGATCGCGCCCCCGCGATCAAAGCCGATCAGATGATCATGTGCCGGGCCGCGCGCGCTGAGAGGCTGGTAGCTGCTGAACCAGTCTGGCCGCCGCCGGCGTAGCCGAAGCGCCTGTCGAGTGAGCCACAGTTTCGCCGCGGCCGTTTCGTCGATCTTGGGTGGGCCGTCGCCTAATGACTGCAGCAGCCGCATGCGGCTTGCGAAGTCCACCGGTCGCCGGTTATCTGGATCCACGAGGGAGTCTTCCCAAAGTTCGGTGCCCTGGTAAACATCCGGTACGCCCGGCATTGTCAGCTGAACAAGCTTCTGACCAAGCGAGTTGGACCAGCCTGGGGGCGTGATGAGGTTATTGATCTTGTCCCACCCGGCCCGGAGGTTCGGATCCTCATACGCTGCATCGACTGCCTGATGCACCGCAGCCTCATACGACGGATCCGGTGCACTCCAGGTCGTACCATCGCTTGCCTCGCGCATGGCCTTTTCGGCGTACGCGTGCATCCGGGCGGGCTCGATCGGTCCTGCTCCGACCAGGGTTTGGGCAAGGAAGTATCCGAATAGTCGGTTCGGGACTGTAGTCACGGTCAGGAACAGCTCGGCAAACTCGGTCCATGTCTCGAGAATCTCCGACAACACGGCCAACCTCGCACGAACGTCCTCGCCGCGCTTCGTGTCATGGGTCGATAGGGCGGTCATGGAGTCGGGCTGCCGGCGCAGCCTGGACCCCTGCAGCGCATGGAAATCCTGCAGTGGAATGCCGAACTGATCCGGATTGCCACCAACCTCGTTGAGCGCAATAAAGCGCGAGTACCGGTAATAGGCGGTGTCCTCGACGCCCTTGGCCATGGCAGCGCTGCTCAGCTGCTGCATACGCAGCGCGAGATCATCACCATGATCATGGAGCCGCGGACTGAGTTGATCAAGGGTGGTGGCGAGCTCGGGGCGTCGCCGGGCGGCCGTAGCCAGCGCCTGATCAAGATCAGCGACACCTTCCGGAAGGTAGGAGCGGTAGACCTCAAATGCGATTGCCACCTCTGCGAGCGCCGCGCCCGCATCAGAAATCTCAGGGGCCAATGCCGCCATTCGTCGCACCTCTGCTGGGAGCAAGCTGTTCAAGACCAAGCGCTTGCCAGCCTCGATGTGATCAGCGATCGTGCCGCGGTCCCCGGTCAGCCGCTGATAGAGAGCCGTGAACTCTGGCTCATTATCATGATCGATAAAGACGCCGTTTACCTCGCGCATGGCGTCGTATCCGGTAGTACCGGCAACTGGCCAAGTCTTTGGCAGCTCTTCGCCCGCCTCGAGAATCTTCTCCACGGTGATCCACTGCTCGGAGCCAAACGATCGCAGCCGGTGCAGATATCCGAGCGGATCCCGTAAGCCGTCTGGGTGGTCGATGCGCAGGCCCGTCAGGCCCCCCTCGCACCAGTCGCGTACTAGCGCGTGCGTGGCGGCAAGGACGGTCGGATCTTCGACACGCACCCCAGCGAGTGTGGTGATGGCAAAGAATCTTCGGTAGTTGAGGTCGGTGTTGCCACGCGAGTAATGAACCAGCTCGTAATGCTGTCGATCATGGACCGCAGCCACGTCGTCGCCCTCGGTCCATGTTCCTGGAGCGAGCGGAAAGCGGTGTTCGAAGTAGCGCAGCTCGCCATCGACCACACTCAGCTGCGGGTCATCACCTAGAACGGGAACCAGAATCCGGCCCCGGCTCCAATCGGTGTCAAACCACGACGCGTACGCGGATTGTTTTCCCAGCCGCAAAACGTCCCACCAGGCCGGATTCTCGATCGGGTGCTCGATGCCGAGATGGTTCGGCACGATGTCGATGACCACTCCGAGCGCGGCCAGCCGCGCGCTCGTCAGGAGCCTCTCGAGCCCGGCTTCGCCGCCGCGATCATGATCGACATGAGATACGTCGGTCGTGTCGTATCCATGATCAGAACCGATCGTGGACTGCAGAATGGGCGACACGTACACCGCGCCTACCCCAAGCTCGGCGAGGTAGCCGACCACTCGGGCGGCATCGTCCAGGGTGAACCGGCGATTGAGCTGCAGACGGTACGTCGAGGAGGGGATTGCCACGTGCTGACACTACGCCGCTGACATGTCGGGTGCTACAACATGATCACGAAGCCGCTGCGGCGTGGATCGGCTCCGCCGCCGAGTGGGCTAAGAGCTGACACGCCGCCGAAATAGGGGTCGCGGTGATCAGCGATCGAGGTCCTGTAGCCGTTGCCTTCCAGCCAATGGATCACGTGCGAGAAAAAGCCTGGTTCGAGCCTCACCAGATCCGGGAGTGCGTTGAGTCGTGGAGCATCGATGGCTTCCTGTGGTGCGGCACCGCGCAGCATGCGCAATACGCATTGCACGAGGGCAGGGCGGATCCGGCTGCCACCTGCTGCGCCCGCGATTGCTGCCAGCTGTCCATGATCATCCAAGGCGATCAGCGGCGACATCATCGAGCCCATCCGGGTACCGGGGTGCACCAATCCTCTGAGCAACTCACCCTCGCCCAACATCGAGTTCAGGTGGACGCCGTAGCCGGGTACCCATACTCCGGAGCCCAGTCCCAGGCTGGTCGTAATAGCGCAGCCGTTGCCGTGCGCGTCGACCGCGACGATATTGGTGGTCTCGGCCCGTTTGCCTGGTGCTCTCAAAGCATCGATCAGTGCTGCCGCAGACTCGGCATCGATTGTCGGATCGCTGTGCATGGCAGGGGCAACCCGCTCCATAGTGTCGAGCAGGTCGTCAAGATCATTACCGCGAGCATGCACAGTGAAGTCGCAGACTCGAACCGTTCGCGGGGCCGTCTCGATGACGTGGTAAGCATCGAGATCTTCTTGGCTCAAGGCACCGCCATTCGCGACCGAAACGACCAGGGCGTCGGCGTACGCGCCGGAATAGAACGCGTGGGGATCTCGCAGCATGAGCTCGTAGGCCCGGTGATGATCAGGATGCCGCAATGGGTCGCCGGCTTGCAGGAAGGAGCCATCCGGACGCTGGTAAACCTCAACGCCCTCTCCGACACACATCGCCGCAGCGACGCGAGGGAGCACCTGGGCATGCATGGCGGAAAAGGGTGTGCCGTAGGACGCCTCATGCCCCGCAGCGGTAACCGTGGACCAGGGAAGACGGCCCCATTTCTGCCAGAGATAGTGCGCTCCGGCGGGGATGCCAGGTACGGCAACTGTCGCCGGCCCGATCTCGTACGGCACGTGCTGGCCGATGAAGATCACTTCGATCGATGTGGCAGGACTTGGCTGCTTACCGCCCAGACCAGGAACGGCGACGAAAAAGTCCAAGCAGCGCACCTGAGAGGTGGCCGCGTCATAGACGGTTGCGAAACCACCGCCACCCAGTCCAGTGAAGATCGTTTCGGCAGCGCAGCTGACAAGCATCATCGAGACCGCGGCGTCCACCGCGCTACCGCCACGAGTGAGGATGTCGGCCCCCGCTCGCGCGGTCGATTGGTGCCCAGCGGCGACGCCAGCCCGGATCCTCATCGCACCCCGTCTGTCACGCCTGCGAGCCTAATGGCCGGCAGCCGGCTCGACCGGAGGATTGCCGCATCGCCGCGGGTGCTCCCACCGGCGGTCCACTTCGGCTGAGAGGCTGTGAACCCATCGGAGCCAACGGTCGTCTGAGTGGGTGATGAGAACGTTGGTGACGCCGCTGCTGTGGACAAGCAGGCGAAGCAATGCCGACTACTGGTTGCTCGCAGCGTGTGGACCGGTGCTGCTGGGTGCTGCGCTGGTGGGCTGGTGGCTGAGCTGGCTGTCCGCCTCAACCGCAGCATTTTGCTTCCTGCTGCTTGCGGCGTTGGTTGCGCGATACTCGCGTACCAGGAGCCTGCGCATTGCCGATCTCGTCACTCTGCTGCGCGGGCTAGGCGTCTGTTTCCTTGCCGGATTTGCGCTGCAAGCGTGGGCCGGCGGCCTAGTGCGGAACGGCGTACTGACCATGATCATCATGGGAACGCTGTGTCTGACGCTCGATGGTGTGGACGGTCATGTTGCGCGAGCCAGGGGAGAGGCCACTGCCTTTGGGGCAAGATTCGACGTGGAGACCGACGCGGCAATGTTGATCGTGCTCAGCGTTGCAGTCGCCGCACTCGGGATCGCTGGCTGGTGGGTGCTGGCCATCGGTGGCATGCGATATGGCTACGTCGCGATGTCCCTGCTCGTCCCGGCGTTACGGACGCCTCTGCCTTATCGCTATTCCGGCAAGGTCATTGCGGTTGTCCAGGCGGTGGCTCTGCTTACCGCCCTTGCCTTCGGATTGACCCATGGCGCGCACTGGGTGCCAACCCTATTTCTGTTGGTTGCATTTGCTTTGCTGTGCTGGTCGTTTGGCCGGAGCGTGATCTGGCAACTGCGTCAATCCTGAGAGTGGGCCAGCAGGACGGGTAGCGTGGTCCGGGCTGTCATCCCGGAGGAGATCAATGAAGGCCCTAAAGATCTTGGGCATCGTGCTCGGCGCACTGCTCCTGCTGACTGGGGCAGGTCTGCTGGCCGGATCGGCGCTGGTCGACAAGGGCCAAGGCGCATTCGAGCAGGAGCTGGCGAAGTCCGGTTATGCCGGCCCAGTTGAGGGGATCGTGCAGTCAGTTGATGAGACCAGCCCGGTAGTCGTCACGGTCAGCTACACCGACGAGCGGAGCAGGAAGCGGACCGGCCAGGGTGCCGCGACGGGTGCTAAACCACCGAAGGTCGGGGACGCCGTACCGACCTACTACAGCACCAGCGATCCGAGCCAGATCGTCGTCGTCAACGTGCCAGGTCTGGGCGATCTGGGTGCAGTCGCAGCCACCTTGCGGATCGCCGGGATCGTCTGCCTCGTTGCCGGTGCCGTACTGCTGCTCGCCGGCATTCTGGGGCTGGCCCTCGGCAAGAAGAGTCCGGCAGCGATCGCGGCAGGGCCGACATACCCGCCTGGCTCACCGGGGCAGGCACCGGTCGGCTACCCGATGCAGCCATATCCACCCCAGCAGCAATACCCACCCCAGCAGCAACCCGGTCCGCCATATCCACCCCAGCAGCGGCCGTACCCCTCTCAGCAATCGCCTGGTGAGCCCAAATTTTGATCTATCAAAATTTGATCTGACTGAAGGACTCTGACAGAATCGTCAGGTTGCTCCGACGGGGTCGCCGGGGTGAGCCATGCCTGTTGGGTCTATTCATTCGAGCCTGCTAGCACTCACCGCACCGCGAGATCCTTGATTGCTCGGTTGCCTGGACGTCCGGTCCAGGGCCGGGCCACCTCCTCAGCACACAGGTGAGGGGTGTGGTGCGCCAACACTGGCCGACACGCCCGACCACGGGGGTGGGAGCTTACGGGTATGTAGGTCCGTGAGCAAGCAACACACAAAAGGACGAGAAGAAGGACAAACAGTGGCGGGACAAAAGATCCGCATCAGGCTGAAGGCCTATGACCACGAGGTCATTGACTCGTCGGCGCGCAAGATCGTCGACACAGTGACACGTACGGGCGCGAAGGTCGCCGGGCCGGTGCCACTGCCCACGGAGAAGAACGTCTTCTGTGTGATCCGCTCCCCGCATAAGTACAAGGACAGTCGGGAGCACTTTGAGATGCGGACGCACAAGCGTCTGATCGACATCATCGACCCGACTCCCAAGACCGTCGACTCTTTGATGCGGCTCGACCTGCCGGCCGGTGTCGATATCGAGATCAAGCTCTGAGGATGATCAACGATGACCGCCACTAAGACTGAACGCGCAGTCAAGGGCATGTTGGGCACCAAGCTCGGGATGACCCAGCTGTGGGATGAGAACAACCGCGTTGTCCCGGTGAGCGTTGTGCAGGCTGGGCCTTGCGTGGTGACACAGGTCCGGACGCCCGATAATGAGGGGTACTCCGCCGTTCAGCTTGGCTTCGGCGCGGTCAAGCCGAAGCAGCTGACGAAGCCCAGTGCCGGACACTTCGACAAAGCGGGCGTAACGCCGCGGAAGCATCTGGTCGAGATCCGGACCAGCGATGCCAGCGAATACAGCCTCGGCCAGGAGCTCACCGCTGAGGTCTTTGCAGCTGGAGACGTCATTGATGTGACCGGTGTCAGCAAGGGCAAGGGCACTGCCGGTGTATTGAAGCGGCATGGCTTCGCCGGCTTGCGCGCCTCCCACGGCGTGCATCGCAAACACCGGGCGCCGGGCTCCATCGGCGGGTGCGCTACGCCGGGCCGAGTTTTCAAGGGTCTCCGGATGGCGGGGCGCATGGGTGCCGAGCGTGTCACCGTACAAAACCTCACTGTCCACGCCGTCGACGCCGAGCGCGGATTGATCTTGATCAAGGGCGCCATCCCGGGTAATAAGGGCGGCTTGGTGGTGTTGCGAAGCGCGGCCAAGAAGGGGGATGCGGCATGAGTGAGACCCGTACCGTGGATGTCCTCGATGTGAAGGGCGCCAAGTCTGGAACCGCCGAGCTGCCTGCCGAGCTTTTCGACGTACCCGCCAACATCCCACTGATCCATCAAGTCGTCACAGCTCAGCTCGCCGCGGCCCGGCAGGGCACCCATGCCACGAAGGGCCGCGGCGAGGTGCGCGGTGGCGGCGCCAAGCCTTGGCGTCAGAAAGGCACCGGCCGCGCCCGACAGGGCTCCAGGCGTGCACCGCAGTTCGTCGGCGGCGGCACAGTTCATGGGCCGAAGCCGCGCAACTACGCGCAACGCACGCCGAAAAAGATGGTCACCGCGGCGCTGCGCGGCGCGTTGTCCGATCGGGCTCGGGAGGGCCGGGTCCACGTGGTTGCGGAGCTGGCATCAGGCGATGCGCCGTCAACCAAGGCAGCACTTGCGGCACTGGACGCGGTTACCTCCTCAAACAAGGTCCTGGTGGTGATCCATCGTGACGAGGATCTGGCGTGGCTGAGCTTGCGCAACGTGGCCAAGGTGCACGCGATTTCGGCGGACCAGCTGAATGCCTATGACGTGCTCGTCAACGACGAGGTGGTCTTTACCTCAGCCGCCCTGCAGGCCTTCGTGGCAGGTCCCACCGTCGGGAAGTCGGCGAAAGCGGTGGCCAGCGAGAGCGAGATCGCTGAGGAGGATGAGAAATGAGCAGCAGTGTCAAGGTCCGTGATCATCGCGACATCTTGATCGCGCCCGTGGTGAGCGAAAAAAGCTATGGTCTGCTGGATGAGAACAAGTACACCTTCCTCGTTGCTCCGGATGCGAACAAGACCGAGATCAAGATCGCGGTGGAAGCGGTGTTCAAGGTTCGGGTGACAGATGTGAACACGCTGAACCGGCCCGGCAAGAAGCGACGCACCAGGTACGGCTATGGCAAGCGTCCTGATACCAAGCGGGCGATCATTACCGTCGCGCCCGGCGAACGCATCGACATCTTCTCCTCGCCAGGCAGCTGATCAGGTTTAGACAAGGAAGATCACATGGGTATCCGTAAGTACAAGCCGACGACGCCGGGCCGGCGCGGCAGCAGCGTCGCTGACTTCGTCGAGCTGACCCGATCCACACCAGAGAAGTCGCTGGTTGTACCGAGCTCCAAGACAGGTGGCCGGAACAACTCGGGCAAGATCACCACCCGGCACATCGGCGGCGGACATAAGCAGGCGTACCGGCTAATCGACTTCAAGCGCTACGACAAGGATGGTGTGCCGGCCAAGGTCGCTCATATCGAGTACGACCCGAACCGCACTGCGCGGGTCGCCTTGCTGCACTTTGCCGACGGCGAGAAGCGCTACATCATTGCGCCCCAGGGCCTTCGGCAAGGCAGTCAGGTCGAGGCAGGGGAGCGCGCTGACATCAAGCCAGGTAACAACCTGCCACTGCGCAACATCCCGGTCGGTACCACGGTCCATGCAGTCGAGCTTCGGCCTGGCGGCGGTGCCAAGCTCGCCCGTTCGGCCGGCTCGAGCATCCAGCTGGTGGCCCGTGAGGGCAAGAACGCCACGTTGCGTATGCCGTCTGGAGAAATGCGAATGGTCGACGTGCGCTGCCGAGCCACCGTCGGCGAGGTGGGAAATGCGGAGCAGTCCAACATCAGCTGGGGTAAGGCCGGTCGGAACCGCTGGAAGGGCAAGCGGCCCAGCGTCCGTGGGGTCGCAATGAACCCGATCGATCACCCGCATGGCGGTGGGGAGGGCAAGACCTCCGGTGGCCGTCACCCCGTCTCCCCATGGGGGCAGCCTGAGGGCCGCACCCGTGACAAGAACAAGGCGAGTTCTCGCTTGATCATCCGTCGCCGCAAGACCGGCAAGAAGCGCTGAGCAGGAGCAACACAACAAGATGCCACGCAGTCTGAAGAAGGGCCCGTTCGTCGATGATCACCTCGCCAAGAAGGTTGAGGTACAAAATGCGCGCGGGACCAAGAACGTGATCAAGACCTGGTCGCGCCGTTCCATGATCGTGCCCGACATGATCGGCCACACGATCGCCGTACATGACGGCCGCAAGCATGTGCCGGTATTCATCACCGAGATGATGATCGGCCACAAGTTGGGAGAGTTCGCGCCTACGCGGACCTTCCGAGGCCATGTCAAGGATGACCGGAAGTCCCGGCGCCGCTAGGCAGAGAAGGAATCTGAACAGATGAGCAAGGACGTACGTCCCACCCGCCGTCAGGCGTTGCTCGGCGACCGTCCCGGTTCGTACGCGATCGCCCGGCAGGTCCGGATGTCGCCACCGAAGGTGCGCCGGGTTGTGGATTTGATCCGAGGCATGGACGTGGAGGATGCCCTAAACACGTGCAAGTTCGCTCCGCAGGCGGCAAGCGAGCCGGTCTACAAGGTGATTGCGAGTGCGGTGGCCAACGCGGAGCGGACCGACGACCTGCGGCGCGCGGACCTGTATGTGTCGCAGGCCTTCGTGGATGAGGGCGTCACGTTGCGACGCATTCGGCCGCGGGCCCGCGGCGGTTGGGGCCGCATTCTCAAGCGGTCCAGCCACATCACCGTTGTCGTCGAGCCCAGAACTGAACCAGCAACTCGCGGGCAGGTAAGCACCCGCTCGAAGGAGAAGTGAGCATGGGTCAGAAGATCAATCCGCACGGTTTTCGCCTCGGGATTACAACTGATCACAGAAGCCGGTGGTATGCAGACAAGCTCTACTCCAACTACATCGGCGAGGACGTCAAGATCCGCCGGATGTTGACCAAGGGGTTGGAGCGAGCCGGGATTTCCTCGGTAGAAATCGAGCGCACTCGGGATCGGGTCCGGGTGGATATCTTCACCGCGCGACCGGGCATCGTGATCGGGCGCAACGGCGCCGAGGCTGAGCGAGTCCGCAGCGACCTGGAGAAGCTGACCGGTAAGCAGGTGCAGCTGAACATCCTTGAGGTCAAGAACCCCGAAACCGACGCGCAGTTGGTTGCCCAGGGCGTGGCCGAGCAGCTGGCCTCTCGGGTCCAGTTCCGGCGTGCCATGCGTAAGGCCCAACAAAGTGCCATGCGCTCGGGTGCCCGGGGCATCCGGATTCAGTGCTCTGGTCGTCTCGGCGGGGCTGAGATGAGTCGTTCGGAGTTTTACCGCGAAGGCCAGGTGCCGCTGCATACGCTGCGAGCCGACATCGATTACGGCTTCCATGAGGCCAAGACGACCTTCGGTCGGATCGGGGTCAAGGTCTGGATTTACAAGGGTGATGTGTCCGGCACGCGTGCCGAACGAGC
>DATLQC010000218.1:0-7028 GCA_035535395.1 Propionibacteriaceae bacterium
GAGCGGCGAGACGACCTGGTCGCAATAAGCTTCAACGCCCTGCTGGTGACATTTTGCTGGTTCTTGTTGCCCGACAGCATCCGCAGTTGGTTGTTCACCTTGCATGGCGCATTGGCGTTCCCGTTCGTCCTCGAGATGTGGATGCTCGGTGACACGCCGGCGACCAACGTGGCTGGTCGCGATGCCGTACGAGCAGTGTCGCAACTGCAGGATCCATCCGCGCTGCGCCTCTGGCTACGTGTGAAACACCTCGTCTTGGCGTCCTTTATCGGCCCCGCTGCCGCGATTGTTGCGGTGGTGATTGGACTCGTACAGCACCGATATGACGCCGCCGCCGCGGTGGCCATCACGCTGCTGTTTCTCCCCCTCGGCGTATTGAGCGTCGCGGCCTGGGTCGGCCTCTGGCTGCCTTACCACCCGCAGAAGCTGCTGTGGCGTTGGCGGCATCGTTCTGACTCGCGAGCCGCGTTGCTTCGGTGGGGTCTCCTGGTGGTCCTCCCCTTCCTGGTCGTGCCGGTCATCGCGATCACGCTGCTCATTCCGAGTCTGATCATCTGAATCATCGCCCATCAGGGCTACCCGCCACATCAGATGGATCCGGTCGGCCTATGGATCGGCACGGTGGTGTCCGTCGCGGTGAGCTTGATCGTCTTTGCCTGGGCGCCAGGCGTTGCCGCCAAGATCGCCCGCCGCCGCAGCGACAGGCTGAACGGCTACCTCAGCAATCCCGAGCACGGCTGACCGCTGCGGCGGATGGCCGCCAAAATCACCCCCCAGGAGTGAGGCGGCTGCAGACACGGTCAACCATGCTTTCGGATGGATCGCCTTCACCTGACCAAGCCCGCGATTCACGACAGAGAGGATGTACTCCGCATGGCGACATTGACCGCATGGGCCTTTGACAACATCGAGGGTGCCGAGCAAGCGGCCCAGAGGTTGCAGGGGCTCCAAGCGCAGGAGTTGATCAAGATCGAGGATGCTGCTGTCGTCTCCTGGGAACCGGGAAAGAAGAAGCCGAAGACTCGGCAACTGAGCAACATGACAGCGGCCGGCGCCCTCGGCGGCACCTTCTGGGGCATGCTCTTCGGGTTGATCTTCTTCGTCCCGCTGCTTGGGGCCGCTATCGGCGCCGGCATTGGTGCGCTGGCTGGCTCGATGACCGATGTCGGGATCAGTGACGACTTCATCAATAGCGTGAAGCAACGGGTCACGCCGGGCACATCAGCGCTGTTCTTGCTGAGCTCTGACGCGGTTGTCGATCGCGTCAAGGACACCTTCAAGGACACCCACGCAGAATTGATCGCCAGCAACCTTTCTGCTGAGCAAGAGGCCAAGCTGCGCGAGGTCTTCGCCGAAGAGTGAGTTCGGCCGCCAGTACGTTTTCAGAATGGCCGAGAAGAGCGACGGCGCCAGCGCGCCCGATGAGGACGACGCGTCGCCCTTCCAACCCCCGGCTCGCCGGCCGCTTCTGCACCGGCTGGCCCCGGTCATTGAGCACGTACGCCACTACCGCGGCGGGACTCTGCGACGGGATCTACTTGCCGGTTTAACCGTTGCTGCTCTGGCCCTGCCGTCCTCGCTGGCGTACGCCGAGATCGCCGGACTGTCACCGGTCATCGGCCTATACGCGCTGTTGCTGCCGGCGGTTGCCTACACCCTGCTGGGCTCTTCCCGTCAAATGATCATCGGGCCCGACGGGTCAATTGCAGCTCTGGTGGGGACGGCAGTCATCCCGTTGACTGCCGACCCGGAGCAGCGCGCGTCACTTGCCGCCATGCTGGCGCTGTTTGTTGGCGGCGTGTTCCTGGCAGCCCGCCTGGTCCGACTGGGCTGGATCGCGGACTACCTCTCACGCCCCGTCCTCATCGGCTACGTTCATGGCGTCGCAGTGGTTCTGATCGTCGGTCAATTCGGCAAGCTGCTGGGCCTCAACATCGGGGCTCAGAATCCTCCGGAAGAAGTCGTCGAGGTAGTCGGGGAGATCACCGACCTCAGTTGGGCGACTCTGGCGGTCGGCTTGGTCTGTCTGGCTGCTCTACTGCTCTTCGGTTGGCTGGTTCCCAAGCTGCCAGGTCAGCTCATCGTGGTCGTCCTGGCCATCGTGATATCGGCTGTTGTAGGGCTGGCCGACCACGGGATTGCAATAGTGGGCGAGATCCCTGCAGGCTTGCCCAGCCTCGAGGTGCCGGACGTTCGGCTGTCCGACATGCCCAGGCTCATCCCCGCGGCACTCGGCATCTTCTTCGTCGGTTTCTCCGCCGAGATCCTCACCGCTCGGTCCGTCGCCGGCCGCCATGGCCAGCACGTCGAAACGAATGCGGAATTGGCTGCCATGGGCGCGGCGAACCTGGCCGCAGGGATCAGCCAGGGGTTCCCGATCGGGGCCAGTGGTTCTCGTACATCCGTCAATGATCAGATGGGTGCCCGCACCCAAATCTCGGGACTGCTCGCCGCGGCAGCGATCGGGCTGGTTCTACTGTTTCTGACAGCGCCGATCCAGTACCTGCCACAGGCGACACTTGGCGCTGTCATTGTGACCGCCGCCTTAGGAATGATCGATCTCGGAGCATGGCGGGGTCTCGCCAGGATCAGTCGGGTGGAAGTCGGGATTGCTGCCATAACGATGGCGGGTGTGGTCACAGTGGGGGTGCTTCGGGCCTTACTGCTGGCAGTCGCCCTCTCGGTCGTCGATGCGGTCCGACGCAGCGCCTCTCCGCACGACGCCGTGCTCGGCTGGGTCGAACGATTGGATCGCTATGCCGACGTACGACTCCATCCGTCGGCCAAGATCGTCCCTGGGGTGTTGATCTACCGGCTCGATGATCGGCTGTTCTTCGCGAACGCAGACTATGTCAAGGGCCGGATTCGGGAAGCGATCTCAGGTGCACCGGCGCCCGTGCGCTGGCTGGTGTTCGACGCAGAGGCGCTCAATCATGTAGACGTGACTGGCACGCGCATGCTCACCGAGCTCATCGGGTCGCTGCGTAAGGAATCCATTACATTCGTCTTCGCCAGGCTCCACGGCCCAACAAGCGACCACCTGGAGGAGGCCGGCGTTCTTGATCTTGTCGGCGAAGAGCACGTCTATCCGACCGTACGGTCGGCAGTGCAGGCCGCACCGACGGCGACAACCTGACCGGTGTCGAGGTCAGGACGCGTAAGCCCCGAGGAGGTCGCGGGGAGATACCATCCAGATAGGCCCATTGCTGCCATTGACTAACAGATGCCGTACGCAATGCTCCATCATGAGCTGCGCAGCCGCCTGAATGGTCATATCCGCTGTATACGTCACTGTGCTCCTGGTCACGTGGCCATCATCTGAACGGTCAGCCGCACCAGCTACGGCCAAAGGTCCTGCCGATCAATCAGTGTCAGCACGGACCACGCAGCGGAAGCCGACGTGGCTCATGCCGGTATCGATCATCTGCGGCCTGCGAGCGGCGGGGCGGTAGCGCATGCAGTAGCTGTCGGCACACAGATAGGAGCCGCCCTTGATCACTTTGCGGGGTACTCGGAATTGCGGTTGTCGTGGGTCGTAGCTGCTGACAATGTGGCCGCCTCGGGGATTGCGTGGAATGCAGCAGGGCTTGTCGACCTCGGCGGGATGGTGGTCGGCGTACCAGTCCGCGGTCCAGTCCCAGACGTTTCCGGCCATGTCGTACAAGCCGTATCCGTTTGGCGGGAATGAGCCCACAGGGGTGGTCGTGCCGTATCCACGATCAGGTCGCCACGGGAAGTCGCCATGCCAGAAGTTTGCGAGCCGGTTTTCGGCAGGCTCGGGCTCGTCACCCCAGGTGAAGATCCTCTGATCCAGCCCACCGCGTGCCGCTGCTTCCCATTCGGCCTCGCTGGGCAGGCTCCGGCCGGCCCAGTTCGCGTACGCCTCGGCATCTTCGTAGGCGACATGTACGACGGGATGATCTTCGCGTCCGCTGATGGAGGACCCGTTGCCTTCTGGCTGGCGCCAGGACGCCCCTGGAGTCCAGGTCCACCACAGATTGAGGTGACGGGGGCTCACCGGCCCGGCTGTGCGGGTGAATACCATCGACCCAGGCTGCAGGTTCTCCTCCGGCGCGCCAGGGAAGTCGGCAGCGTCGAGTGGCTGCTCGGCGACGGTCACATAGCCAGTCGCGTCGACGAACTCCTCGAACTGGGTGTTGGTGACCTGGTGAGTCTCCATCCAGAAGCCGTCAACATTGACCCGATGAGACGGCGCTTCCTCGGGATAATGCCGGTCCGATCCCATCGAGTACGTCTGGGCCGGAATCCAGATCAGCCCGTCGGTGTCGGCGAGCCCAAGCAGCGGTGCATCGGACGACATCACGAGCTGGGTGTGGGGAAGATTTCGGCCCAGTCGTTCTTCATGCTCACCACGGTCCAATTCTGGCTTTTGGCAGTCTCCAGCGCCTCCTCGGCCCCCGCCGTGTAGTCGAATTCCCGGTCGGCGTCGTCGTGCAAGAGCAGCAGCCGGAGCGAGGGCGTGGACGGGGTTCCCGAGAACGCCAGCATCGGCACGTCGCCGTTGGAGTTGCCGAAGGAAAGGATGGGCCGTCGCCCTATCCGGCTCCAGATGCGGACCGGCTTCTCCGGGCCTCACGAAGAAATCCATCGCACCCTTGTAGAGCAGGGCGGACTGGCCGCCTTCCGATGAGTACGTGATGCCTAGAGCGCTGCCAATAATCCGCTCCGGCGGGATGCTGTACATGTTCTCGGCAACGGGGCGCATGAAATCCCGATCACCACCTGATGCGATGTAGGTGGCAAAACCGTTGGCCTCCAAGTACCGAAGCAGCTCCACCATGGGCGCATAGCCGCATTCCCGATACGGCCGCTTCAGCCCGGGATTGTCGGCATCGTTGAAGAACTCCTTGACCCGCCGGTCGTAGTCTTAACGGTCACTGCTTCAAATGCCTTAGGAACGGCGACCATCAAGAGCTTTATGTCGCTGTCGTCGCCGTGATAGTGCTTCACCACGGCCCGGCTGAGCCACTGCATGTCACCCTCGTACGCCGCCTGGTACGGCTGCTGCGTCCGCAACGCCGGCTCGTCTTCGGCCAGCTCGCGGAACCGGCGGATGGTGAAGTCCAGTTGGATGACCAGCGGCTTCTCGGTCCAGAGCGTGCCGTCATTCTCGAAGGCGGCCACCCGGGCGGCGGGCTCGACGTAATCGGGCCCGCCCTCCTCGGTCACATGCGCAACAAAGTCGGTGATTTCCGACTTCGTCACGCCATCGTTCCAACTCGCAAGCTGGGCTTCCACCTCAATCGGCGGCCACGAGCTGGTTCAGCTTCTCGACGGCTTGGTCGATGCTGAAGGTTGCCGGCTTCTGCCGCGGCGGGAACTCCTTGAACGACTCGAGGAAGTTCGCCGTGATGGCGTTCGCATAGAAGATGAGGAAGGCCCGGCGGATCATCCAGTCGTAGTAGGTGTTCGAGGTGATGTCCGCCCGTTCGAAGGGATCGGTACGCAGGTTGAACAGTTTGGGTACCCGCAGCGGCGTGAACGGCTCGGCCCAGATCCGGAGCGTGCCGGGAGCGCGCTGTTCCATGAAGACGACCTTCCAATTGCCGGCGCGAATGGCGAGGCAGTCGCCGTCGTCGGAGAAATAGATCATCCCCTTGCGTGGGCTCGTCTCCTCCTCGCCGGTGAGGTACGGCAGCATGTTGTAGCCGTCAATATGCACTCGGAAGCTCTTGTTGCCGGCATTGTGACCTGCCTTGAGTTCCTCGACGATGTCGGGCTGGCCGGCTGCAGCCAGGAACGTCGGCAGCCAGTCGTGATGTTGGATGATCTCATTTGAGACGACGCCCGCCGGGATCTTGCCCGGCCAACGCACCATCTCAGGCACTCGGAACGCGCCCTCCCAGTTGGTGTTCTTCTCGCTGCGGAACGGCGTGGTGCCCGCGTCCGGCCAGGTGTTCTGATGCGGGCCGTTGTCGGTGGAGTACACCACGATCGTGTCCTCGGCGATACCCAACTCGTCGAGCAGGTCGAGTAGCTGACCGACGTTCTTGTCGTGGTCGATCATCGTGTCGTGGTAGGGCGACTGCCAGCGGCCCGCCTGCCCCAAACTCTCCGGCTTGGTGTGCGTGAAGACGTGCATGTGGGTCATGTTCATCCACACGAAGAACGGCGTCCCAGCGTCGTGCTGGCGTCGAATGAAATCCATGCACGCTTCGGTCGTCTCGTCGTCGATGGTCTCCATCCGCTTCTTGTTGAGTGGGCCGGTGTCGTCGACCCGCTGCTTGCCCAGCGGGCCGTACTGCGGATCAGTCTCGCCGCCGTCCTCCTCGGTCGCCCAGCAATGCAGCACGCCGCGCGGGTGTGCCAGTGCATATAGCCGGGGGAATTCCTCTTGGCTGGGGTAATCGGGGCTTTCCGGCTCCTCCTCCGCGTTTAGGTGGTAGAGGTTGCCAAAGAACTCATCGAAGCCGTGCACCGTCGGCAGGTACTTATTCAGGTCGCCGAGGTGGTTCTTCCCGAATTGGCCGGTCGCATAACCGAGCGGCTTCAGCAGCTCGGCGATGGTTGGGTCCGCGGCCTGCAGGCCGACGTCCGCCCCGGGCACGCCAACCTTGCTCATGCCGGTGCGGTACACGCTCTGACCCGTGATGAAGGACGACCGTCCAGCCGTGCAGCTCTGCTCGCCGTACGAGTCGGTGAACCGCATCCCCTCGTCGGCGATCCGGTCGATGTTTGGCGTTCGGTAGCCCATCAATCCATCGCTGTAGCAGCTCAGGTTGGTGATCCCGATGTCGTCTCCCCAGATCACCAGAAGGTTCGGCTTGGAGTCAGGCATCTATCCCCCACCTTTTCTTGACAGAGAGTGTGACGTGATCATGGTCGCCCAGTCAGGAGCAGGCCAGCATCACCCCGGCGGCGTGAGTACGGTGTTCGATTGCTTCGCTCCGCTCAGCGGGATCAGCTGACGGCAGGCTCGGCCTTCTGCCGTCGGCCGAGCTTGAACGGGAAGATGAGGAAGAAAGCGATCACTAAATAGCCGATCACTGCAATGAGCGGAGTAAACC
>DATLQC010000219.1:0-9534 GCA_035535395.1 Propionibacteriaceae bacterium
CGTGAGCATGGGCTTCGGTCGCAACATCCGTGCCATCACAAGCATTGGCGACGCCAATGCGGATGGCCATCCCGACTTGGCTGTGATCACACGGGCAGGCAATCTGTGGCTCTACTACGGTGACGGCAAGTTGGGACGCGCAGGCCGCAAGTTGATCAGTAGTGGCTGGCAAGATCATTCCTGGCTCCGCGGGCCAGGAGACTTCAATGGTGACGGGCGACCCGACTTGATCAGTCTCGTCGGTGATCATTTGCTACTGCACAAGGGAATGAAGGGTGGCTTGGCCACACCAGTCACGCTGGCCACCAGCTGGTCGGACATCTCGAGCATCACCTCGGTCGGCGACTTCGATAGCGATCATCGCGCCGATGTCATCGCCCGCACCAAGGACGGCCGTTTGATGCTCTACAAAGGCAATGGTCGCGCAACCCTGACCCGCAGCACCACACTTGCCGGCTCCTTTGCCGGCACCCGCTTCGCCGTCTGACACGGACTTGTCAGCGTCAGTGGCTGCCATAGCGACCAGGCGTACTGACAAGTCGGTGAGAATGAGCTGGTGATCGAGGGCTTTGAGATCGGCCACCACACCGCGGACGGCGACGGCTGGCTGACCGGGACGACGGTTGTGCTGGCCCGCGAGGGCGCAGTTGGTGGCGTCGATGTACGCGGCGGCGGCCCAGGAACCCGAGAGACGGACCTGTTGCATCCGGCGACAACTGTCGAGCGCGTGCATGCGGTCGTGCTCACCGGCGGTAGTGCGTACGGACTTGCGGCGGCGAACGGCGTTATGACCGCTCTCGAGGCGGCCGGCATTGGCTTCCCTGTCGGCCTGGAGCCTCATCAAGTCGTCCCCATCGTGCCGGCCGCAGTGCTGTTCGACCTCGGCAGAGGTGGCGTGTTCAGCAATCGGCCGACAGACGAGTTCGGAGCTCTGGCGATGGCCGCCGCCACCACCAACCAACCTGCGACCGGCTGTGTCGGTGCGGGAACGGGGGCCCTCTGCGGCGGGATCAAGGCAGGCTTTGGCTACGCGGAAACCCAGCTCCCGTCTGGGATCTCCGTTGCCGCGGCTGTGGTGGTAAATGCAGCAGGATCAGCCGTTGACCCAACGACGGGCCGGTTGTGGGCCGATCACAGACAGCTGCTCGCAAGGCCAACTGATCTTGAGCGAGATGCACTGGCGACCGCGTACGCGGCAGCCCAAACCTCGTACGCCACCACCATCGGGGTGATCTTGACAGATGCAATCTTGTCGAAGGCGCAGGCCAGCAAGCTTGCAGCCGTAGCGCACGACGGGATGGCTCGCGCTATCCGGCCGATCCACTCCATGCTGGATGGCGACACGGTGTTCTGTCTCGCTTCAGCTCACCGGCCGGTCGTCCTGGATCCGCCGCACTGGTTGTTTGCCTTCAACACCTTGCTGGCGGGGGTAGCCGATGTATTCACCGAGGCTTGCCTGGATGCGATGCTCGCTGCGACCGGCCGAGGCGTCTGGACGAGTTACACAGAGCTGGCGCCGTCCGTTGTCGGCTGAGATATCGGTTTGGTCCCGCCGCCACGTGCTATCTGCTCGCGCGGCGGTCCTAGAAGCTGGTGTCGTCGTCGCGCTTCGCCGAACGATGGCATTGGATTTCTCGCGTCGCTCGCGGGCGCGTTCGGCGCATCGCGCCTCCGATCACCAGCGGGCGCCTACCGACGCTCGCAGAGAACATTCCTACACTGGTGGCTGCATTCGGCCATCACCAAAGAGGGACTATGAAGGCGTTACTGCTGGAAAATATTCATCCTGAGGGCGTCCGGCTGCTCACCGAGCGCGGTATCGAGGTCGAAATCGCCAAGGGAGCGCTCGACGAGGCCGAACTGATCGACGCGCTGGGTGGAGTGCAGCTGCTGGGCATTCGCTCGAAGACGAATGTGACCAAGAACGTCCTAGACGCCGCTCCAGACCTGGAAGCGATCGGCGCCTTTTGCATTGGGACCAACCAGATCGACTTAGCCGCTGCCGCCAGCCTGGGCATTCCGGTCTTCAATGCACCCTTCTCGAATACCCGCAGCGTCGTGGAGCTCGTCATCGCGGAGATCGTCGCGCTGGCACGCCATCTGACCGACAAGAGCGCCAAGATGCATGCCGGTATTTGGGACAAGTCAGCCAAAGGCGCGCACGAGGTACGCGGCCGAACGCTCGGCATCGTCGGCTACGGCAATATCGGTAGCCAGCTGTCGGTGGTAGCTGAATCAATAGGCATGCGGGTCTACTTCTATGACGTCGCCGACAAACTAGCCCTCGGCAATGCCCGGCGCTGCGAAACCCTGGACGAGCTGCTGGAGGTAGCCGAGACTGTCACCTTGCACGTGGACGGGCGCCCCGGCAACGCCGGTCTCTTCGGCGCCGAGCAATTCGCCAAGATGCGGCACCGCAGTCTGTTTCTCAACCTGTGTCGCGGCTTTGTCGTTGATCATGATGCGCTACGCGAGCAGCTCTTGAGCGGGCACATCGCTGGCGCGGCACTAGACGTCTTTGCCGATGAACCCAAGAATGCCGGAGATCGATTCAGCTGCAGCCTGCAGGGCCTGCCAAACGTGATCTTGACACCGCATATCGGCGGTTCGACCGAGGAGGCGCAGACCGATATTGGTCGGTTCGTGGCCGGCAAGCTGCGTGACTTCACCGACAGCGGGCACACCACGATGTCGGTCAACTTGCCCCAGGTGCAAACCGATAGCCGGATCGCCGGCCGCAGCCGGCTGCTGCATGTCCATCAGAACGTCCCCGGGGTGCTTGCCACGGTGAACGGGTTGCTGGCAAACGCCCACGTCAACATCGAGAGCCAGGTGCTCTCGACCCGCGGGGAACTGGGCTACGTGATCACTGACATCGCAGCAGGCCTGACCGCAGAGCTGATCGACAAGCTAGAGAGCATGCCGGAGACCGTACGCGTCCGGGTTCTGGACTAGTCAATGCCAACATGACCGGCCCGGCGAATCAGTGGCGGCAGCCATGACGGGCACCGCGGATCGGCTTCAAGATCATTGAGAGTCCACCAGCCGACGTCGACCAGCTCACGCGGCGCATTGACGTAGGGCTCGATAGCTGGGGGCGCCTGCGCGGTGAAGGTCACGGTGATCTGCCGCTCGCCGCTGTCGGTAAGAAAGAACTCCGACTCCAGATACTGCAGCGGCGTCTGGGAGAGATCAAGTCCAACCTCCTCGGCGACTTCCCGTCGGGCAGTCGTCTCCAGTACGTCGGCGAGAGGATGAGTGACCTCAACATGGCCGCCAATCATTCCGATCATGTTTGGCGCATACGCCACGTCGGGCGCCCGAACCACCAGCAGCCAGCTGTCACCATGCTGGATCAGCACGCAGACCGTGACTGCGTAAACCTCGCTGTCCACCAAACGATCAAGACTTGCGTCGGATGATCTTGATGACGATGAACAGGAGCAGGCCGACGACCGCAAGCGCCGGGCCGTACCGCTTCAGAAGCACGGGCCCAATGGTGCGCAGTACGTCGACGGTGCTCTCCTCGGGGCCTCTCGGCGGCATCTGGGCAGTCGGTGCGGAAACTTGCGGTGCCGTCGAGGAAGCAGGCTCGGTCAGTGGCGGGGCATTGTCGGCAACCGGAGCGGCCGCTGCCACTTCGTCGGCGGCAGGCACAGCCTCCAGCTCGATGGTCTGCTCGGTGTCCGCCTGGTCGAATCCAGCACCAGCAGCCGCAACCCCTGATGTCACCGCCGCCTGTGGAGCCGTGGCAGACGCTTCGGCGAAACGCCCGGACACGCAGGTCACGAACTGTTCCAACAGTTTGTCACTGACATCGGAGATCACACCGCGTCCGAACTGGGCTGGCTTCCCGGTGATCACCAGATCGGTCAATACTTCGACCTCAGTTTCCTCCCCATCTTCGGCAAACGAGGCGGTGACCCTGGCGGTTGCCGTCCCGTTTCCTCTCTTGTCCTTACCACGGGCCTCTATCACCACCCGCCGATCGGCATCGTTACGTTCCACGAATCGCCCAGATCCGTTGTAGACAAGGGAAATTGGGCCTAATTTGATCTTCACCGAGCCGGCGAAGTCGTCGCCGGTGATGCTGCTGATGGTGGCACCCGGAAAGCAAGGGGCTAGCCGTTCCAAGTCGTTGAAGGCGTTCCAGGCCTCGTCGATGCGGGCGGGCACGCTAAAACGATGCGTCAGGTCCATGGCTCATCATGTCCTACGTGCGCGCAGCCGCCAGCACCGCGCGACGTCCCAAGACCGATACCAGATGCCTGCGGTACTCGGGGTCGCCATTGAGATCAGTCGGCGGTGCGGTGCCATCGGCGATGCTGGTGAGCGCGGCCGCCACGGCGTCGGGCTCCACCGCGACGCCGACCAGCGCTTGCTCGGCTGCCCGCGCACGAATTGGGGTCGGTCCCATGTTGGTCAAGCCAATCCTGGCCTCGGCGATAGTGCCGCCTTCGGTCCGGACCGTCGCCGCCACTCCCGCGATCGCCCACTGATGAGCGACTCGGACGAACTTTTCG
The DNA here is from genome assembly GCA_035535395.1 of Propionibacteriaceae bacterium. Lineage (GTDB taxonomy): Bacteria > Actinomycetota > Actinomycetes > Propionibacteriales > Propionibacteriaceae > Microlunatus. The sequence goes on from DATLQC010000219.1 coordinate 4,524, forward strand.
TACGCCGAGCCCCAGCCGGTGTACTTCGGTACCCGAACCTCGACCAAGATCTCATCATCTCCAACCGCGGTTGTGAAAAGATCTTGGAAGAAGTCCGTTGCTGCAACCGTGCGTTGCCCGCTTGGGCCAGCGATCACGAACTCGGCGTCCAGTGCGAGCACTGGTGCGGGAATGTCGCTCGCTGGGTCAGCGTGTGCACATGCCCCGCCGAATGTGCCGAGATGCCGAACTTGCGGGTCAGCAACAGTTGCGACGCACTTTGCGATCAAGGAAGCATGCTCGGCGATAAGGGAGTCGCGGAGCACCTCGAAGTGTGGCGTCATTGCCCCGATGACGATGGCATCCCCATCGTCACGAATGCCCTTCAGGGAATCGATCTTGGCCAAGTCGATGACCAGCTCTGGTGCCGCGAGCCGGAGCCTAAGCACGGGTAGCAGACTCTGCCCGCCAGCGATGATCTTGGCATCGTCACCACCCTCCCCGAGCAGCTGCAAGGCCTCGTTCAGGCTGGTAGGTGCCTTGTAGTCGAAAGCCGCGGGTATCACGCCTCTCCTCCTTCTTCGTCGAAGTGGGGTTGGGTCTCCTCGGGTGTAGCGGACTCTTCAGTCAGCGGCTCTACGCCCTGGATGGCCTTCCACACTCGCATTGGCGTACACGGCATCTCTATGTCGGTCACGCCAAACGGTCGTAACGCATCAAGAATCCCGTTGACAATGGCCGGAGTAGAGGCGATGGTGCCGGCCTCGCCGACCCCCTTGGCACCAAGCTCATTGCTCACCGCGGGCGACTCTGTCCGATCAGTAACGAAGTCGATCAGGTCGGCCGCCGTCGGCACCAGGTAGTCCACGAACGAACCGGTGATCAGAGTGCCATTGTCGTCGTAGACGGCTTCCTCGAAGAGTGCCTGCGCGATCCCTTGAGTCACGCCGCCGTGCACCTGGCCTTCGACGATCAGCGGATTGACCACCTTCCCAATGTCGTCGACCGCGACGTACTTGCGGATGGACACCTCTCCGGTCTCGGTATCGACCTCAAGTGCTGCGAGGTGGGTGCCGTGCGGATAGGAGTAGACCTCGGGGTCGAAGGACGCCGAAGAATCCAGGTTCGGCTCGATTCCCTCGGGCCAGTAGTGCGCTTGCAGGGCGGCGAAGGCAATCTCAGCCAGCGACTTGCCCTGATCAGTGCCCTTGACCCGGAAGTGGCCGGCTACGAACTCAAGATCATCCTCGCTCGCTTCCAAGAAGTGCGCTGCGATGGGCTTGGCCTTTTCGATCACCTTGTCGGCGGCCTTGAGCACCGCCGTCGCTCCGACGACAAGTGATCGGGAGCCGTAGGTGTCCAGGCCACGCTGAGCGATCTGGGTGTCGCCATGCAGCACTTCCACATCCTCAAAAGCCACCCCCAACTTGTCGGCCACGATTTGGCTCCAGGCTGTCTCGTGTCCTTGTCCGTGGGGGCTCGTTCCGACAACCACCTCAACCGCGCCAAGGGGGAGCATCCGCACCTCAGCGTGTTCCCAACCGCCGGCGATGTAGTTCAGCCTCCCGAGTATCCGCGACGGGGCTAGCCCACATTGCTCGGTGTATGTCGAGATGCCGATCCCGAGCTGTATTGGGTCTTTGCGGGCACGGCGTTCGGCCTGTTCAGCCCGCAGCCCGTCGTAGTCGAACAGTTCCTTGGCCCTTGCGGTAGCTGCCTCGTAGTTGCCGGAGTCGTACTCGTATCCGGCCACGGTAGTGAAGGGGAACTCCTCGGCGGTGATCCAATTCTTGGCCCGCAGCTCCAAGGGATCCATGTCCAGCTCGACTGCAAGATCATCCATGAGCCGCTCGATGGCATACGTCGCCTCCGGGCGGCCGGCCCCGCGATAGGCATCAGTGCGCACCTTGTTGAGCAAGATGTTTCTGCACTCGAAGCGGTAGGCGGCGAACTTGTAGATCGCGTTGTACATGTAGGCGCCGAGGATCGGAATTGCCGGGCCCACCAAACCGAGGTACGCGCCCATACCGACGAGCAGATCGACGTGCAGTGCGGTGACCTTGCCCTCCTTCGTGGCGGCCAATGTCAGGCGCTGCACCTGATCCCGGCCATGGTGGGCACCCTGCAAGGACTCACTGCGGGTCTCGGTGTACTTGACTGGCTTGCCCAGCTTCTTGGCCACCGTAAAGGTAATGAACTCTTCGGGCGTGACCTTCAACTTGCCGCCGAAGCCGCCACCGACATCCGGGGCGATCACCCTGATCTTGGTTTCGGGGGTGTTCGTCGCAAGCGCGGTGAAGACGCGAAGAAAGTGTGGCACCTGAGTCGATGACCAGAAGACGATCTGGTCACCGGTCGGGTCGACCAGGTAGGAACGGGGTTCCATGAACGCCGGAATCAGCCGCTGCTGCCGGAAGGTCCGCTCCAGCACGATGCCGTCCCGACGAGCCTTTTCGATCTCATCCTTGACATCGGTGCCGGTGCCCTCCGCCGCAGAGTCAAAGATCCAATGGGTCGAAACATTCGTCTCCCAGTCGGGATGGACGTAGGGAGGCCCAGCCGCGGCAGCCTCGAGATCGAGGACAACCGGCTCATCTTCGTACTCGACATCGACCAGCTCCATCGCGTCGCGGGCAGCTTGGGCGCTCCGAGCCACGACCACTGCCACAATTTCGCCTGCGAAGTTGACCTCGTCGATAGCGACCGGGTGGTACTCCGGGACATGGTCCTCTGGCGAGAGCGGCCAGCCACACGGCATTGGGCCCACATCGTCGGCAAGATCAGGTCCCGTGAAGACCGCGACCACACCGGTTGAGGCCTTCGCCTGGGCCACGTCGATAGATGTGATCTTCGCGTGCGCGATGGGGCTGCGCACCATGCCGAGAAACAGCATGCCGGGGACGGTTAGATTGTCGGTAAATCGAGTCCGACCGGTAATCAGCCGCTGATCCTCTTTGCGGAGCCTTGCGCGGCCAACCTCAAGCGTGGTCTCGGGAGATTCCTCTGTGATGGTCATTGGAGGCTCCCCGCTGCCTGGCGCACGGCCTTAACGATGTTCTGGTAGCCGGTGCACCGGCACAGGTTGCCCTCGAGTCCCTCGCGAATCTCGCGGTCCGACGGGTCAGGATTCTCGTTCAGCAGCGACGCCGCTTGCATGATCATTCCAGGCGTACAGAAGCCACATTGCAGGGCGTGATTCTCGTGGAAGGCCTGCTGTATCGGATGCAGCTCACCATCGCTGGCCAGGCCCTCGATGGTGGTGACCTCGGATCCATCCGCCTGGACGGCAAGCACCGTGCATGACTTCACACTCAGACCATTGAGCAGCACCGTGCACGCGCCACAGTTGGTCGTGTCACAGCCAATCAGCGTTCCAGTCTTGCCTAGCTCGTAGCGGAGATACTGCACCAGCAGTGTTCGCGGCTCGACGTCGTCTTCGTAGGTGACTCCGTCGACAGCTACTGAAATTCGCATACGCCACTCCCTTTCAGATGGACTTGTCGCCCCCCGGAGCGCGTGAATGCGCAGCTGGCTGGCGACGGTGCCGGCCTAAAGCTAAATGTAACTCCTTGCAGATGATCATGGAGAGCTGGTAGCCCCCCAAATCCAGGGACAATCGGCGTACCTAGCTCCTAGCGCTTATCTCCGCACAAGTCCACGTGTGGAGGCTGATCAGTCGGAAAGCGGCGGCATTCGTGGCCTAGTGCGGAGAAACGGCGCGCTCGGGTGTCTCAGGATGCCGCGTGATGGATGCGACCGGTGAGCTCGGCGAGCCGGCTGCCCTGGCCGCCCCACCGCTGGCTAATGATCTCCGCGGCGATTGACACGGCTGTTTCCTCAGGAGTACGCGCTCCAAGATCAAGGCCGATCGGGCTGGACAGCCGTCCGAGCTCGACTTCGGTCAGCCCTGCTTCCCGTAGTCGCTGGAGCCGCTGCTCATGGGTCTTCCGTGACCCCATCGCGCCGATATAGCTGACATGCGGGAGCCGTAGTGCAATTTCCAAAACCGGCACATCGAACTTCGGGTCGTGAGTGAGCACACAGATGACCGCGCGACCATCAATACGGCCCGCGTCCACCTCGGCCGCCAAATAGCGGTGAGGCCAATCCACGATCACCTCATGAGCATCGGGAAATCTGGTCCGGGTCGCGAACACCGGCCGCGCGTCACACACCGTCACCCGGTATCCCAAGAAGCTACCGATGCGGGCAACCGCGGCTGCAAAGTCAATGGCGCCGAATACCAGCATCCGGGGGCGTGGCGCATAGCTCGCCGCGAACACCCGCATGCCCTCACCGCGGCGCTGACCATCCGGGCCGTAGGTGAGCAGTTCGGTCTTGCCTGCCGCCAGCAGGCCGCGGACGTCATCGGTTACCGCGGCATCAACGCGTGCGCTGCCGAGCGAGCCGATGACAGGGGAGTCTTCAGCCGGCCGGATGATCATCCTCCTGCCTAACCGCTCGGCGTCTGGATGTTCGACGACGGTGGCGACCGCCACTGGGCGGCCAGCGTCGATATCGGCCGCAATATCGGCTAGCTCGGGGAACGTCTGCTGCGACACCTTCTCGACAAAGACGTCCAGAATTCCGCCACAGGTCAGGCCGACGGCGAACGCATCGTTGTCGCTGACGCCGTAACGCTGGAGTACGGGGTGGCCGTCTGCTACCACCTCTTGCGCGAGAGCGTAGACCGCAGACTCCACACAGCCACCCGATACCGATCCCACCGCGGAGTCATCGGGACCAACCAGCATGGCGGCGCCGGGCTGTCGCGGTGCCGAACGCCAGGTGCCAACCACAGTGCCCATACCGACCGTCTCGCCTGCCCGCCACCATGCCAGCAGGTCAGGGAGGACGTCACGCATCGGTACGCCCCTCAGGCATCGGCGAGAACCTCCAGAAGTTCAGCAAATGTGGCCAGTGAATGTCCCGCGACCATCCGATCAAGGTGAGGCAGACAGGCCTGGATACCGGTCTGGATCGGAGCGTACCCCGCCTTTCCATGATGCGGGTTCATCCAGATCACCGCGTA
>DATLQC010000220.1:0-3417 GCA_035535395.1 Propionibacteriaceae bacterium
GGGTGAATCAGGCGGCTAGCTGCATCTGGCGGCGGCGGCGTAGCTCGGCGACGATCAGGTATTCGCGCTCCGCCAACGCCAGCAGTTCCCGACTGACGCGTACTCGGGTCCGGCCGACCTCGTCGGTCCGGCGGTCGAAGGTGGCCGTGCGGCCAATGGCCCGCTCGACGATGTCCAGCTCCGCTAAAAGCTCGTGCTGGCTCATTGAATCCCAGGCGTTGTCCATGGCAGTGGCCCCTCAAGGTGATGATTTTCATTGAGCGGAGAATCTGCCGGTTCTGGACAGACGAGGAAATCTGACAGGAAGCGGCGCCGGAGGCGCCGTCACTGGCTGTCGATCAAGTACCCAGAACCCTGACGACGAAACGACCGCCGGCGGTGCCTTGTCGGAGACGGAACGACTGCTCGACCACGACACCTCCCCACCGACAGCGACGATGGTCAACCGTACGCCACACGATTGATCACTCCTTCGCCCGCTGAAGCACGGCAGGTGCCACGTCATGCCTCCCGGGTTGGGTCAAGATGTGGGCGTTTCTTGGTTGAGAGGAGCCGCCCCGAATGGCGACGCACACAGCAGTCCGTCGGAGTAAGCACGCGACGCTGGTCGCCAGCACTGTGGACACGGTGCCGTTCAGCAGCAAGCCGAAGACCATCGAGGTGCGCAACCTCGACAGCACAGCCGTCATTTTCTTTCGGACAGACGGCACCACCCCGACCGTCAACGGCGACGACACGGACCGACTGGGTCCTGGTGAGAGCCTGGAGGTTGGACGCCGCCAACGTCGATCCTCCACAGGTGCAGCTCATCTCGTCAGCCACGCCCGCGTACTCGGTTCGCGCGGTGAGCTGATGACCTTCAAGCGCAGCACGCCAACCGATCTCCCAGATCCCTCGTCGTCTTCAAAGGGAGCGGTGACGCTCGATGCTTTGGATGCGCGGTACCGGGCGATCAAACGGCAGTCGGTAATTCTCTTCGGCACGTCGCTGGAGGCTCAGAACGGCACCGGCAGTAATACGCTTGATCAGCCGGCAAGCAATACTCCGGGGGCTGTATGCGGCCGTGGCTGGTTCAACTGGGCGGAGCATTTTTCAGGCCTTCGGTTCAACCTGATCCGAAACGCAGGCGTGAGTGGAAACACAAGCGCGCAGATGCTCGCTCGGCTTCAGACGGACGTCCTCGCCTATGACTCTGACTGGGTGTGGATCGGTGGGCCGGTCAACGACATATCAGGAGACGTTGCTTCGTCCACGACCATCGCCAATTTGACGAGCATCCTGACGGCGATTCTGGCGGCTGGCCGGCGTGTGGTGTTGCTGACGTGCGCGCCGAGTACGAGTTACAGCACAAGCGGCCGCAAGCAAGCGCTGTCAGACGTCAACCGTTGGATCCGCTCGCTTCCTGGCACAACGCGAGGCGTCGTAGTTGTCGACGCTCAGCGCGTGCTCGTCGACCCGGCAACGGGTTACCCGGCCACGGGCATGGCGGCCGATGGCATCGTTCATTACTCGGACGCGGGCGCGACACGAGTCGGGAAGGCCGTGGCCGATGCTCTTTCGACGATCGTCCCGCCTGTGTCGATCCCCTCAGTCACGATCGCTGATCCCCGCTGCATCATCTCGAATCCGCACTTCGGAACCAACGGATCAGGGTGGTCGATCCTCGACAGTGGAGTCACCGCGGCTTATGCCGCGGCGGACAATACCTGGGCCAACAAGGTGACACTCACGCTCAGCGGCATAACAACCGTGATCAGCCCCGGCGTTCAGTACGTCGAAAACATTTCCGGCGGCCGCTTCGCATCTGGCGACGTCGTTCAGGGAGTGGCGCGATTCAAGTGGTCGAACCTCGTCCCGCTTTCTATAGCGGCAGGGTGCAGGCCCAGTGTTCGCATCATGCCGCGCAAGGTCGATAACAGTTTCGGCGAAACCGCCTTTAATCTCGCTACGGCAAGCTCCGACGTCGTCGTTCCGGTCGGGTTCCCATCGAGCGGCGAATGTGTTGCCATCACGACCAAGGTGACACTCCCGGCTAACACCGATCGCGTGTACGCGGCAGTTATGTGGACGGGTGCAGCGTCGGGAACCGTGGAAGTCAGCGACGTGTCCTTCTACAAGGTTTCGTAGCCCCTCCCATCCCCACTACACGATCGTCACCGCGATCATTTCGGTAGCGAAAACGAAGGGTCCATGGTCGGCCTAGCACCGCCTGATGATCTGACCCTCGCTCGCCCACTGCACAACCAACGGCAAACAAGGACCATCGACGGCAGGGTGAACTATGCCCGCTTTTGATCTTGCTCGGCAAAATAGTGCGCCGCCTGCTCTCCAAGTTCTACGAGTGGCTTCAACGCGGCCGCCGCCGCGATGTGCAAGTCGTACGCATTCGACAGCTCGCCTGTAGGAAGCTCATACTCCTCCCACACTGGCTTGCCGGGGATGTAGCTGACCTTCCATCCCTCACCGTCGGGCTCGAAGGCCACGCCGAGCCCATACTGGGAGGCGCACCGCGCCCCCCGGTGCGCAGAATTTTTCCGCACCGCGCCCCCCCGGTGCGCCCCTATCCCGTGATCAACAATGAGGACGGGGCTGGCGCACACGACCGCCACAGCTCGCTTGTGTTGCTGACCAGGTCATCAAGAAAATTCTGGGCACCGGGGGACAGCGCGCGGATAATCAATCAGTCGAATGGTTACCAGACATTGGTTCACTAGATCCTGGGGGATTCACTCATTAGGCGCACTGCAGGATGGGTACTTGGCCCGATGCGTGCGGCTGCATCTGCTCCGTAGCATCGTCGACATGTTTAAAGCCGTGGCTCTCTATCCGATGCCGAGCGATCCTCAGGCTTTCCGGGATCACTACGAGAGCATCCACCTGCCCCTGGTCGCTAAGCTCCCAGGAGTGCGCTCTCTGCGCTACAGCTTTGATTTGATTGCACCATTAGGCGAAGCGCCCTTCTTCGCAGTTTTCGAGGTGGAATGGGATGACGCCGAGGCCATGCGTGCATCGCTCACCTCCCCGGAAGGTCAGGCAGTTGCCGAAGACATGGCGCCGTACGTGACCGAGGGGACCGTTCTCTTGAACTACTCCCTTCAGGACTTCCTTTTATCTGCCGCGGCCATCCAGGGCGACTCGTAAGTCTGGACGCGCGAGTGCTCAAGCAGTCTGGTTACGGCGCCGCCGAAGCAGCATAAATGAACCAATGGATTCCGAAGGGCTCCGGTCGTGTTAGCGCACTTCCGAGGCCTGCTTACTTGCCATCATGCGCCTGGCCCTGGCCTTTCGCGCGTAGCTCGCGGCGGAGTGTCTGCCGGTTCCATGTTCATGGCGATCAACTGGCCCTCCCAATGCTGTTGCTTGGGGGGCAGCGTGACGCCCACGTGCCAGCCCCGGCGATACCTCGCCAGCGTGGCC
>DATLQC010000221.1:0-5620 GCA_035535395.1 Propionibacteriaceae bacterium
TCTTGTCGATGCACGCGCGGGCTGCAGTCGAGCAGGCCGGAACAATCCGAGCCTATCGGGGGCGAGTCGGCCGCGGATATAGGGTCAGGCCGAGAACGTGCACGCGGGGATCTGCGATAAGTCCACGTCATGAAGTGTCAATCGCAGTGCCGAGCCCTAGACTCAGCCTCATTGACCGGAGCCGCCTAAAAGTGAGTGAGTAGAGCTTGTGACGAGCATCGACGTGCCAGATCGGGTGGCCGCCGACAAGGTTGACATAGGCAGGCGTGCAGGTCGCGTCGACCTCGGGGTGCAGACGATTCGCCGCAGCCGCCAGCTCGCCCGGATGCGCGATGTTGTTACCGCCTACCTAGGACTGACCAAGCCGCGCATCATCGAGCTCCTGCTGGTGACCACGGTGCCAGCCATGTTTCTGGCGGCCGGCGGCGTCCCGCCGCTCACCGTGGTGTTGTTCACAATGGTTGGCGGCTGCCTGGCTGCGGCCAGCGCGAATGCCATCAACTGTGTGCTCGACCGCGACATCGACGAGCGGATGCGGCGTACCCGTCGTCGTCCGCTGCCCCGGCACGCTGTTGCCCCGCTCGGGGCGACCGTGTTCGGAATGATCTTGGGGATCGCCGCGACGCTGTGGCTGGGCTACTTTGTCAACTGGTTGTCAGCGGCGCTCGCGTTGGGCGCCAACGCCTTCTACATTGCGGTGTACACGCTCTGGCTGAAACGGCGTACTCCCCAGAACATCGTCTGGGGCGGTATCGCTGGCTGCTTCCCTCCGCTGATCGGCTGGACTGCGGTAACCGGTAGCTTGGCGTTTACCCCGTTTGTCATGTTCTTGATCGTGTTCTTCTGGACTCCGCCGCACACCTGGGCGCTCGCCATGCGCTATCGGGAGGATTACGCGAGGGCAAACGTGCCGATGCTGCCTGTCGTGAGGTCAGCCCCGGTGGTGGCCCGACAGATCATGGCGTACTCGGCGGTGACGGTATTCGTGTCGTTGGCCCTCTGGCCGGTGGCGCACACCAGCTGGCTGTATCCCGCCGTCGCTGTCGTCCTCGGCGCTGCGCTGCTCTGGCAATCCGCACTGCTGCTGGCGCGGGCGCAGCGTGGCCTGACCGACGCCGCGTTGCAGCCGATGCGACTCTTTCACTGGTCGAATTCCTATCTCGCACTGCTTTTTGTCGCTGCAGCTGTCGACAGGCTGCTGCGCTGAAGCGCCGCTCACTGGCCGAGCGAGGCGATCATGCGACGTCGCAACGGCGGCACGGCGGCAATCACGCGTAACACGGTACGGAATGCGCCACGGGCGAGCCTGTTGGCCGCTCCTGCCTGCCGGGCGTTGTAAAGCGACCTTTTGACTGCGGCGAAGCCGTAGTCGCGCATCTGCTCCTCGTACTCGTGGAGGGCCGCTATCAGCTCCCGTTCTCGGGATGTGACGGCGGTCAGTTGACGGCGCAGCAGGTCGGCATCCCGGAGCGCAGTGTTAGCACCAATGCCGGCCATTGGCGTCATGTTGTGGATTGCATCGCCGAGCAGGGTCACGCGTCCGGTCGTCCAGGGGTCGACGGGCGTCGCGCTGCGGACCTGGATCGCATTGACCGTGGTCGGGTCTGACCCACCGATCAGCTCACGTAGCGCCGGCGCCCAGCCGACCGTCCGGTCAAGCACGACGCCCTGCAGATCCGCGCCGCTCAGGGCTCGGGTGTCCAATGGGAAGCGACTGGCCTGGTCGGCGTACGCCCAGAACGTGTAGGCGGTTGAGTTGTCCAGCAGGAATCCGTCGGGGGCTGGCTCCTCGACGATCATCGTGCGGTCCGGCTGCCACACTGCGGTGAACAGAAAGCCGCTACCGGTCGGGATGATCATGTTGGCATCTTCGCGCAACGCGCGCGGCAAGTTGGCGCTGTCAAGGCGGTGCTTGCCTGCGATGGCCAGGATGCCGGTGTTGATCCGCTCGGCGTCTGGAAGGAGCTGCTGCCGCACCCGGGAGGTGGCGCCGTCCGCACCGACCAAGATGTCGGCGGTGGCGGACGTGCCGTCAGAGAAGTGTGCGGTGACCCGCCCGCCGGCGCCGGTTTCGTATCTATCGAAGGTTTTGCCAAGGCGCACCACATCGTCTAGATCGGTCAGCAGCACCTTACGCAAGCTGATCCGGCTCGCTCCGTAGTGAGCGTCGGCGGGGCTGGCATCGGGCAGAATTTCAGAGCCGGCGAACCGCAGCAAATCGCTCAGCTGTTCGGTCGCGAAGCCGAAGCCGCCATCGTTGACTGAGACGGTGTCGAGGAACCGCTGCCAGACCGCGGGCGGCAGGCTGTTGTACAACGCCCGGCTGCCGTGCGGGTTGATGTGGATGCGGTAGCCCTGAAGCCAGTCGGTGCGGGCATGAGTGCGCTCGTAGACAGTTACACCTATTCCGGCGCGGCGCAGGCCATGCGCAAGACACAGACCGCCGATGCCGCCACCGATGATCATGACGTCGAGTTGCTGGGGACTGTTCATGTTTGTAAGTCTCATCTGCTTGCCTGGCTTTGTCAAATAAACACATGATTAATTCATGTAGACAAATGACTCTGTTAGGGTGCTCAGTGTGAGTGAACCTCGTCGGTCTCCGCGTGGCTCGGAGCGCAAGCGAGATCCCGAGCGAACCCGGGAAAGAATTCTCGATGCTGCCGTCGTCGAGTTCGGCGAACATGGCTTCGCCGGCGCCCGGATCAGCGCGATTGCCAGCAGGGCGGGAGTCAACGAGCAGCTGATCTCGTACTACTTCGACAGCAAAGAGGGTCTCTACCGCACGCTCCAAGACCGCTGGCGGCTGACCAGCGCCGATGCGAGCCGGCTGGAGCTGCCCATCGCCGATGTCGTCGCGGCCTTCCTCCGGCTCAACGTCGAACAGCGGTCCTACGCCCGGCTGCTGGCCTGGGATGGCTTGGCCGACACGAGCAGCGACGCGGACGAGGCGGGGGGCTACTTCACCGAGATGGTCGATGACCTGCGGCGTCGGCAACGTGCGGGCGAGCTGGCTGACGACCTGGATCCGGCCTACGTGCTGCTCTTGCTGTTCGCAGCTGCGCTTGCCCCGACCGTAATCCCGCAGATCGCCCGGCGGTTCACCGGTCTGGATGTCGACTCGCCCACGTTCCAGGCGGCGTACGCCGAGCAGCTGCGGCGGGTCGTCGAGCGGCTCGCCGACTAGGTTTGCCGCGTGGCCCAGTCGGTGGAGTTGACCCTTGATCCGTCAGCCGAGGCGGCGCTTGTTGCGCAATGGGATCGCTTGGCTGCGGCTGGCGTGGCGAAGCCGCAGCGCTCGGACCCTGAGGGGCATCACCGGCCCCATCTCACCTTGTACGCCGCCGATGCCATCCCGGAAGCTGCTGAGTCAGAGCTTCCCGAGATCGTCGCCGATATCGATCTGACCGTACGCGTCGGCGCCGTCATGATCTTCGGTCCTCGCAATGGCACCTGCATCCTGGTGCGGCAGGTACTGGCATCGGTCGAGTTGTTACACCTGCAGCAGCAAGTCGCGCTGGCGTGTGAAGCCGATCCCACGGGCCAGTTCGGAGCTGGGAATTGGAGCCCTCATGTCACCTTGGCGCGTCGAGTCCTCAGCGATGATGTCGGCAAGGCAGTCAGCGTGCTGGGGTCCCATGGGGAATTGGAGGCGAGAATCCAGCGGTGCCGGCGCTGGGACGGCAAGCGCCGCACAGCATGGTGGCTTATTTGACCTGAAGCCTCGAGTCTGAACGTCGCACTGAGAGCACCAGATTGGTGACCGTGGCAATGGCGAGCGAAGCACCGAGTAGGTGTAGCGCGACCAGCCCGATAGGAAGCCCCAATTGGTACTGGGCTATGCCGACTGCTGCCTGCATGATCTCGACGAGGAGCAACAGCAGCACGGCTCGACTACGCAGCAGGACGAAGCAGACCACACTTGCGGCGATGGTCGCGTAGACCACGCTCGTGTGCAGGCGCGTCACCAGCATGCCGTCAAGTGCGTTGCGCGGGGCATTCTCATCACCGGCATGCGGTCCACTGCCTGTCACCAGGGTGCCGAGCCAGAGCGCCAGCCACATGAGAACGAAGGTGATCCGGGTGACGATCACCGGAAGACTCGAAACACTGGCAGGCGCGATGTGCCACGTCTTGCGCACCAGCCAGACCGCGAGCGTGATCAGGACCATCGACAGCAGGAAGTGCAGCCCGACAACGTACGGGTTGAGCTGAGTGAGTACGGCGATTCCACCGATGACGCCCTGCAGCGGGATGCCCAACGCCAGGGCACCCGTGAGCCAGCGCAGGTCGGACCGCGGCCGGTCGTTCTCCCGGTACAGCAGCGCGCTGATGAAGGTGAGCACCGCCGCGATGATCAGCACAAAGGTCAGCAGCCGATTCCCGAACTCGATCGCCCCGTGGATGCCGAGCTGGGGATGAGAGACATAGGAGTCCGCGGTGCAGCGTGGCCAGGTCGGGCAGCCGAGCCCCGAGCCGGTCAGCCGAACCAGGCCGCCAGTCACCACGATCACGATGTTCATGATCAACGACACGATGGCCCAGCGCCGCAGAGCGGACGGGCCACGGACGACTCGGAGCAGCTTCGGCCCACGGCTGGGGGGCGCTTCAGTCTCCGGGCTCAGCTGCTTCACGACGTCCAACGAAAACCTTTCCAAGCGGCGAGGCCAGCGGCCACGAGCCAGGCTAACAAGACCAGCACGGGCCAGCTCAGCACCTGTCCATTCGCTGCGGCCCGCAGCCCTTCGCCCAAGGCAGCCGTCGGCAGCGCCTCAATCAGCGGACGCAGTGCAGCCGGATAGCGGGCCACGGGAATGATCAGTGCGCCGCCAATGAGCAAGATCACATAGATCAGGTTGGCGAGGCCGAGCACCGACTCGGCGCGAAGCCTGCCCGCGAGCAGCAACGCAAGGCAGACAAACGTCGCGGTAGCCAAGATCACCAGAAGAACCGCAAAGAGGGCCGATAGCGGGGTGAACCGCGGCCGCCAGCCAAACGCAAGCGCGGCACCGGCCAAGATCACCAGCTGGCCAGTCATGATCATGATCACCGCCAGCGCCTTTCCGGCGAGTAGTCCTGGTTTGCCCAGTGGCGTGGTTGCCAGCCGCTCCAACACCCCGTAGCGGCGCTCGAAGGCGGTGGAGATCGCTGTCGAGGTAAATGCTGAGGACCAGACTGCCAGCGCGAGCACCGATGGCCCAAGCAACTCCATGCTGCCCAGCGAGGCCTTGACGAACCGGCTCGCTACCAAGATCGCCACCGGAATCACCAGAGCCAGCAACAGTTGTTCGCCATTGCGGATCAGCAGCCGGGTTTCGATGAGTCCGTGTCGGAAAATTCGCTTGGCGGGAGGCGCCGGTACGGGAGCGGGGGAGAGGTCCAGTCCTTCGTCGGGCGCCGTCATGAGGTGGCTCGTGCACTGGTGTGAGTGAGGAAGACGGTCTCCAGGGTGCCGCCCGACTTGGTGAGCTGATGCACAGTTCCCGAGATGGTGACGCGGCCGCGGTCGACGATGAACACCTGGTCGGCGAGAGCTTCGGCCTCATCCATCGCATGGGTCGTGAGAAGCATGGTGACGCCATTCGCGCGGAGCTCACGCAGTAACAGCCAGGTGGCGCGA
>DATLQC010000222.1:0-8414 GCA_035535395.1 Propionibacteriaceae bacterium
GTGCTTCTGCTTGATTTTCGTGCCTCGGTACGCCACTGCTGCGTCGACGGGCGCATGGTTGAAAGTCTTGGCTAGCTGCCCGACCCCTGCCTGAAGTTTGGCCTGATCGACCACAACGACGGCATCGATGGCTGAGCCGCCGGTAAGCGTCTTGAAGATGCGCTGCGGGTTCAGGCTCTTGCCTCCACCGGCCGCGTCGACGCTCTTCGCGTAATCGACAGCAAGGCCGGCGTCGGCCGGCTTGAGCTGCGCCTGCCTTTCTCCGACAGTGAGATTCAAGGGTTCGGCCGCCCTGGCGCCAAGCTCCACAGTCAGCTTCTGAATGGCCTCGGACCGGCTGAGGCCTCCGACCGCTACGCCTGAGATCTGCGCCTTCTTCGGGACCTTGTCGCCGGTGATGAGGTAACCAGCGACGTACAAGATCCCCGCGAGGATCAGAACGCCGCCGAGAACGGCCGCGACCATCAGCCAGATCAGCCGTCTTCCGGCCGGCCGCTCATCCGCGGGAGCCTCGGGCTCCCAGGTGATCGTGTTATCGGGCTCGACGTCGTTCCTTGGCGCTTGGGTGGTCAAAAACTGCTACCTCGGGTCGGACGGCATGGGATCTTGGGCGTCGGCGCACGCGGCCGAATTCTTGGAGCGTTCGCGGATTATTGCCGCTCACGCCCCCTCAGAAATACGCCCCCCGATAGTACGTCAATGGAGGCCGCGCGTCTGGATCATCGTCAGAAGGCAGTCCACTCGCGCGGGCTAATTGGCCGACGACGATCGTGTGGTCACCACCGTCGTGCATGCCGTACGTCGTGCACTCGAGCCAGGCCAGGGCGCCATCGATGAGCGGTGTCCCGCTGAGCGGGCTCGGCGTGTGCGGGACGCGGTCAAATTGACTGAGCAGATCGCGTCCGCGATTTGAGAAATGCCTGGCAAGCCCTTCTTGGTCGACGGTCAGCAGCGACAGGCACCAGTATTTGGTCTTGGTGATCGCGCCGTGGAAACGGCTTGACTTGCTGACACAGACCAGAACCAGCGGTGGCTCCAGCGAGACAGAGCACACCGCGGTAGCGGTCATTGCGTGCTTCACCCCGTGATGCAGCGCCGTCGCAATGGCGACACCAGAGGCGAAGTGGCCCATGACGTGGCGCAGCGCATCCGTCGAGCCGCGTACGCCGAAGGTCAGCCCTGACGCTGTCGCAGCGTTCGAGGACGCCTCCGGCAAGCTCGCGCTCGTCACGAGCGCTAACTCAGCCCGGCGAACAGGTCATCATCCCAGCCTTCGCCCTCAGGAAGTGGTATCCCGACCGCCAGCCGGTAGTATTCGCGGGCCCAGCGGGCGTCGCCCAGTACGTCGGCGCCAGCGAAGAACGGACCATCGGCAGCGATTTGAGTGGCGTAGGCCCGCATGGCGGCAATCTTTTGTGCTACCCACGGCGTTCCGTCGATCTCGACCGCGATGTCGGCGTCGTCTGACATGAGGGAGGCCAGCGGGCCGTCGGGATCAAAGCCCTGGAGTGTCTCGTTGTCACCCGCCTCGCGCAGGGCGTGGATGCCGGCCATCATTCGGCTCTTGCTCATCGTGCACCAGAACGCCCGAGCGACGGTCCATGGCTCGCCCAGGTCCCGACGGTAGGACGGCACGCCAGCCAGCTGAGTGGCGTACATAGCAACCCGATGAGCCTGAATGTGATCCGGATGACCGTAGTTACCGATCTGGTCATAGGTGATCAGCACCTCTGGGCGCCGGTCGCGGATCAGTGGTACCAGCTCGTTTGCGGCATCCAGCAGATCCGCCGTCCAGAAGATTCCTTCCCGAAGCACGTCGCGACCAATGGCGCGACCGTCGGGGGCGTAGGCCATACCGGAATCCCGATATCGACCATCGCCACCAAGTCGAATGAAATCGGTGACACCCAGGATCTCCATGGCCAGCTTGAGCTCGCCCAGCCGGTGCGCTCCCAGATCGTCGTTCTGTTCTGGAGCCAGATGCGCGAGATCCTCGACCAGCACCTCGCCTTCCTCGCCGAGCGTGCAGGTCACCAGACAGACGGCCGCGCCCTCTGCCACGTACTTGGCCATCGTCACCCCGTTGTTGATCGTTTCGTCATCGGGATGGGCATGGACCAACATAAGCCGCCGTGCGGGCTCAGACGTCAGATCAGGACTCACGGCCCCACCTTATGCGTGGGAGACGTTCCTTCCGGAGCCTGACGTCACCAGCGAGACCAACCTCAGGCGACGATCACACGCGGCTCAGCGAAGTGACACGCCGAAACGTGTGCCGACTCCCCATCAGGTCGCTCGATCAGTAAAGGTTCCTCGATGCTGCAGATCTCCTGCGCCTTCCAGCAGCGGGTATG
This sequence comes from Propionibacteriaceae bacterium, assembly GCA_035535395.1. Taxonomy (GTDB): domain Bacteria; phylum Actinomycetota; class Actinomycetes; order Propionibacteriales; family Propionibacteriaceae; genus Microlunatus. Next base: position 2,355 of record DATLQC010000222.1, read on the forward strand.
GAACCTGCATGCGGACGGTGGGTTGGCCGGGCTCGGAACGTCACCGGTCAGCACGATCTGCTCACGTAGGTTGCGCATGGTCGGATCTGGCAACGGCACTGCCGAGAGCAGAGCTTGCGTGTACGGGTGGGTCGGCCGCGAGTAGATCTGATCCTCGTCTCCGAGCTCCACCAGCTTGCCCAGATACATCACGCCGACCCGATCGGAGATGTGCCTGACCACGGAGAGGTCGTGAGCGATGAAAATGTACGCCAGGCCCAACTCGCTCTGCAGCCGCTCGAGCAAATTCACGACTTGAGCCTGCACGGAGACGTCCAGCGCCGAGACCGGCTCGTCGCAGATGATCACCTTCGGATTCAGCGCCACGCCGCGGGCGATGCCGATGCGCTGCCGCTGCCCACCGGAAAACTGGTGCGGGTAGCGGTTGATGTGCTCAGGGTTGAGCCCGACCAGGTCCAGCAGTTCTTGTACCCTCCGGCGGCGCTCCCTTTTGGGCACAACGTCGGAATGGATCTCAAACGGCTCACCGACGATGTCGCCAACGGTTTTGCGCGGGTTTAAGGACGTGTACGGGTCTTGAAAAACGATCTGGATATCCCGTCGCAGACGGCGCATCGCTGCACCCTTTTGGGAGTAGACGTCTACTCCGTCGAAAGTGAGCTTGCCGGCAGTTGGCTCCTCGAGCCGCATAAGCATCCGGCCAAGTGTTGACTTCCCGCAACCGGATTCGCCGACGACGCCGAGAGTCTCACCCTTGTAGAGCTCGAAGGAGACCCCATCGACCGCCTTGACGTGGCCGACCGTACGCCGCAGCACGCCCGCCTTGATCGGATAGTGCTTGACCAGGTTCTCAGCCTTGAGGACCACCTCGCGATTCATTGCGGCTCGACTCCTCGCTCAACATCTTCCTCGTGATCAAGACCCGAAGGGGTCACCGGATACTGCAGTTCGCGCTCCAGATGCGCCTCGACGTCCTCGGTGGTCTGGGTGACCTCAAGCTCTGGGCTGTGAGTCAGCAGCAGCTCGGAGAAGTGGCACGCGGCAAGCCTGTGCCGAGCAACCTCCCTCAGCGGCGGCGGTGGGTCCACACGGCAGATGTCATGTGAGTAATGGCAGCGCGGATTGAACGGGCATCCAGGCGGGATGTTCATTAGGTTGGGCGGCAGGCCGCCAATCGCGGAGAGTGTCTCGCCCTTCTGATCAAGTCGAGGGATCGAGTCGAGCAGGCCTTTGGTGTAGGGATGGGCAGGCTGCGCGTATAGCTCAAAGGCGTCAGTCTGCTCCACGATACGGCCGGCGTACATCACGGCGATCCGATCTGCCACGTCGGCCACGACGCCGAGGTCGTGAGTGATCAGGATGAGGCCCATCCTGCGCTCCTCCTGCAGGTCTTTCAGAAGCTGCATGATCTGGGCTTGCACGGTCACGTCCAGGGCGGTGGTCGGCTCGTCGGCGATCAGCACGGCTGGATCAAGAGCAATCGCCATGGCGATCATGATGCGCTGCCGCATACCGCCGGAGAACTGATGCGGATAGGCTTTGACACGCTGGGCAGCCCCCGGGATTTGCACCCGTTGCATGAGCCGTATGGCCTGGGCTTGCGAGTCAGATTTGTTCATTCCGCGGTGCTTGCGGAACATTTCGGCGATCTGCCAGCCCACGGAAAAGACGGGGTTGAGTGCGGACAGCGCGTCCTGGAAGACCATCGAGATCTCCGGGCCGCGGATCCGGCGCCTCTGTTCGTCGCTCATGGCGAGGATGTTCTGCCCGCAATAGCGCACCTCGCCGCCGGTAACGAACCCGGGCGGGGAGTCCAGGATTCCCATGATGGCCTGCGCGGTCACCGATTTGCCTGATCCCGACTCACCGAGAATCGCCAGCGTCTCGCCCTCGTGAAGCTCGAATGACACGCCATTGATGGCCTTGGCTACTCCATCGCGGGTTCGGAACTCCACCTGTAACTGGTCGACCTCGAGCAGCATGCCGTCGACCGGCGTCCACCGGCCTTGAGTATCAAGGATCTCGACATCGGCCTTCGCGCCGGCCCCGAGCGATAACGTCATCGCGTGCTCCTCAGCGCAGTCTCGGATCGATAGCGTCGCGGACGACGTCGCCCAGCATGATGAATGAGAGCACAGTCAGCGACAGGAACAAGCTGGGAAAAAGCAACATGTGCGGGGCGACTCGGATCAGCCCGATACCAGAGGCGTCGGAGATCATATTGCCCCATGAGATCACCGGCGGCTGCAGGCCAACGCCAAGGAAGGACAGCGAGGCCTCGATGGAAATGAACACACCAAGGTTGATCGTGGACACAACGATCACCGAAGCGACCGAGTTCGGCAGGACATGGGAGCCGATGATCCGTAAGGGCGAGGCGCCGAGGGCACGCGCGGCTTGAACGTAATCGTTCGGCTTGACCTGTAACACGCTGGAGCGCATCAACCTGGTGATCGTCGGCCAGGCAAGGATCGCGATGACGAAAGCGACCTTTCCTATGGCGATCGCGAAGGGAGTGTCGATCTGGTTGGGGAAGGTGTAGAGGAACAGGAGTCCACCAAGGAATATCGGGATCGCCAGGAAAATCTCGGCAATTCGCCCGATCACCGAATCAAGCCAACCGCCGCGATAACCGGCAATGATCCCTACCGCTGACCCGAAGATCAGGCTGAACAGCGTAGCCAGAATGCCAACGCTGACCGAGGCCCGGGCACCGTAGACGGTTCGCGCGTACACGTCGTACCCCTGCGCGTCGTAGCCGAACACAGCCTCGGCGGAGGGAGTTTGACGGGCCTTCGACAAGTCGGCGAAAGCCGGATCCTTGCTGGTGAATAGCTGCGGGAAGATCGCCATCGCCACAAAGACCACGATCAGAGCCAAAGAGATCCAAAACATTGGACGACGGCGGAGATCGCGCCACGCGTTCGCGCCCAGGGAGCGGCCACCGGTCTCCAATGCCTTCTCGGATATGACCTCTTCAGGCCCGCTGGCGGCGTCGACCTGCAGCGGAACAATCGCTTCGCTCGAGAGATCGGCGGGCTCACCTCTGAGGTCAGTCATTGGAGATCCTTGGATCCAGCACGCCGTAAAGAATGTCGACGACGAGGTTGGCCAGCAAAAAGATCAGCACCAGGATCGTGATCGTCCCGACCACGGCCACGCCGTCTTTTTGATGGATACTTCGATACAGGAAGTTACCGACACCGTTGATGTTGAAAATCCGCTCTGTGATGATGGCGCCGCCCATCAGCGCGCCGAGGTCGATGCCGATGTAGGTGATCACCGGGATCAGCGAGTTCCGTAACGTGTGAACGCCAACGGTCCGCGCGTTACTGAGGCCCTTGGCCTTGGCCGTGCGGACGTAGTCGGCTCGCAGGTTCTCCACCAGATTGGTACGCATCAACCTGGCCACATACGCCAGCGACAGCGACGCCAAGACGAACGCCGGCAAGATCAACTCGTAGGTGGTCCCCTTGAGGGCGGTCACCGGGAACCAGCCCAGCTTCACTCCGAAGATCAACTGGGACAGGCTGCCGATCACGAAAACGGGGATGGAGATGACGATCAGGGTGCTGACCGTGACCAGGCTGTCCGCAAATCTCCCACGTCGCATACCGGCGAGTATGCCCGCGGAGATTCCGATCACGATCTCCACGATGATCGCCATGAGGGCCAGCTTGATCGTGGTCGGAAAGCGAATGGCCAGTTCGTGGGCGACGGAGTTTCCATAGAACGTCTTGCCAAGGTCACCATGAAGCACATTGCCCATATAAAGGACGTACTGAACCACTAGAGGCTTGTCCAGGTTGTACTCCTTCTCGAAGGCGGCCACGTAGCTTGGTGGGCACGGTCGTTCCCCGCACCGCCCCTGCGCTGGATCGCCAGGCAAAGCGAACACCATCACGAAGATCAAGAATGTGGCCCCGATGATGACTGGAATCATCTGCAGCAGTCGTCGAACGATGTACTTACCCATGCGCCACTCCTCTCGCAGATCCGACAGCCCGGCGTACGGGCTGCGGATCAGCCGAACATGCCGGGATCGGCCAAGCGCCTAGCAGCTAGTGCCAACATAGCTACGGCCCGCCGGCCATGGGATCCGCGGGCCGTAACTCATTCCTCCACCGCTCTCTACTTCACCTTGACGGAGGTCATGTCGATCCAACCGAATGGAGTGATCTTGACATCGGTTACTCGATCGGACCAGCCAACGGTCTGGGTGTAACTCCACATGGGAATGGACGGGAAGTCGGTTACCAACAGCCCTTCGGCTTCTTGATATAGCTTGTTAGCCTCGTCCGGATTCGTTGCGGCAGCAGCTTGCTTCAGCTTGGCGTCGAAGTCCTTGTTGCTGTAGCTCGTGTCGTTCGCGCCCGCACCAGTCTGGTAGATCGGTGCCAAGAAATTCTCGATCGAGGGGTAGTCCATCTGCCAGCCATTCCGGAACATTCCCTTTAGCTCCCGCTTGACGATCTGGTTGCGGATGGTGGCAAAGTCTGGAGTGACCTTCGTGACACAGTCCAGACCGAGGGTGTTCTTGATCGAGTTACAGGTGGCGTCGGCCCACGGCTTGTGTCCGCCGTCACCATTCACGGTCAGGGTCAGAGTGCCGCCCTTATAGCCGCCAGCGGCGTCGTACAGCTTCTTGGCCTCTTCGGGGTTGAACTTGCAGAACTCCTGGCATGCGCCTGGCTTGAAACCGTCCACCACCGGCGCAACCCAGCCGTCAAGTGGCGGACGGGTGCCGTTGAAGATCTGCTTGTTGATCAGATCGCGGTCGATCGCCATGGAGATCGCCTTGCGCAGGTTGGGATCTTTGAGGTTCTCATCGATCGGCGAGAACGAGGTAATCCCGATGATTCCGGCGTCGCGTTGACCGTTGCGACCCTCCAGTTCTGTCTTGTAGAGGTCATCGGTGAGACGGTCGCTCGGAATGATGTCGGTGAAGTCCAGGCTATTCGCCAGCACATCGTTATACGCAGCACCCTCGTCGTTGTAGTACCTGAAGGTCACCTTGTCGACGTGCGGTTTGAGGGCACCGGAGTAGTCGGCGAACTTGGACAGCACGACCTCGGTGTCAGTCTTGCTGTCGACCTTGAACGGCCCGGCGCCAATCGGCTTGTCGCCGAACGCCTTCGGGTCCTTGAAGAACGAGTCGGGAAGTGGCGCAAACCCGAGGTAACCCACGCGCACCGGTAAGTTCGACACCTTGTCAGTCGTCTTGATGGTGAACGTGTAGTCGTCGACCACCTTCAGCCCGCTCATCTCCTTGGCCTTAGCTGGCTTCGCATCGCAGTCCTGCTGGCCCTTGGAGTTGCTGCCGCACTGCAGGTCGGCGAACCCCTCGATGGGCTCGAAGAAGTATGAGTTGAGGTAGCCGTTAGCACCTTGTGAGTTCCAGTTCCAGGCATCGACGAAGTTCTTCGCCTTCACCTCGGTCCCGTCGTGGAACTTGTAACCGTGCTTCAGTTTGACGGTGAAGTTCTGGTTGTCCTTGGTTTTGATTGACTCGGCGATGTCCAGCTCGGGTGCCGCGGTATCGGCGTTGTAGTGCACCAGCTTCGCGGTCATTGCGTCCTGAATGTTGTTGCCGCACTGCTCCTGTGAGTTTCCTGGAATTAGTGGATTCTGAGGCGTGCAGCTTCTGACAGCGATCTCGCCGCCTTCGCCGGCAGCCTGACTGCTACCCGGCTGTGGCTCTGACCCCCCACCGCCACACGCCGTCGCAACGAGAGCGACCGACGTGATGGCTGCAAGCCCCAGCCCGCGAGTTCTTCCACGCATCCGATGTCCTCCTCCAATAAGCGCCTCGGTGGGCGCGTCCGCCTGACGTGGGAAGCGTTAAGACTTCCCCGAGGAACGGAAACAGTTCTAGGTGACCAAACTAATACCCACAAGACTTGTCGCTCATTGGGGGCCAACACGCAACATACTTGTGATCTCAGTCCTAATGCCAGACAAAGAGGGTACCTGCAAACGTTTCCTTCATGGCTAGTCTTATCGCGGCGGCTGGGGCGATCACAAGGGTCCAGTGTCAGCGCCCTGATCCTGAGCTGCAGG
>DATLQC010000223.1:0-27845 GCA_035535395.1 Propionibacteriaceae bacterium
GGTTGGTGTGCAGCAGCGCGTGGAGATCTTGAAAGCACTGGCCAACGATGCCAAATACCTGATCTTGGATGAACCTACTGCCGTGCTGACGCCGCAAGAGACCGATCAGCTGATGACGGTGATGCGTTCACTCCGGGACGAGGGTAAGGCGATCGTCTTCATCACCCACAAATTGCGCGAGGTGCGAGAAATCGCAGACAAGATCACGGTGATCAGGCACGGCAAGGTCGTCGGTGCTGCAAAGCCGACTGACTCCGAGTCAGACCTGGCAGAGCTCATGGTCGGCCGGGCCGTGAACCTACTCGTGGACAAGAAACCTGCCTCAGCCTCACCCGAGCCACGATTGCTGATAAGGGGCCTCTTCGTGGGCAGGCCGAACGGCACGCTTGCCGTAGACAATCTTGACCTTGAGGTGTACGGCGGAGAAATCGTGTGCATCGCCGGCGTCCAAGGCAATGGCCAGACCGAGCTAGCCGAGGCGCTGCTCGGCGTGACGCCGGTTCTGAAAGGAACCATCGAGCTTGACGGCAAGCGGCTAACCGGGTTGACACCTCGGGAGACCATTGACGCCGGGCTCGGATTTGTCCCGGAGGATCGTAAGCAGGATGGCTGTGTCGGGACCTTCACAGTCGCCGAGAACCTCATCTTGAACCATCACGAGGAGCACCCGTACGCGCGAGGAATCGCGTTAAATCTGTCAAAGGTGAGGCAGAACGCCGCCCACCGTATCTCGGAGTTCGACATCCGCACGCAGTCGATTGAGGCGACCGTGTCCTCGCTGTCCGGCGGCAATCAGCAGAAGGTGGTGCTGGCTCGCGAGCTCTCCCGGACGCTGGCCCTGCTGGTGGCCTGCCAACCCACTCGTGGGCTGGATGTCGGGGCGATTGAGTTCGTCCACAAGAGGCTGGTGGAGGAGCGGGATCGTGGCACGGCCGTAGTGATCGTATCGACGGAGCTGGACGAGGTTTCCGCCTTGGCTGATCGGATTGCGGTCATGTATCGCGGTCGCATCGTCGGCATTGTGCCGCCTGACACGTCCCGGGAGGTGCTGGGCCTCATGATGGCCGGCGTGCCGACCGAGGAGGCTTTGGCGAGCGCGTCCATGACTACGCTGGCCGAGGAGGATGCTGCCTTGGAGGCCAGCCTTGAAAAGGTGCCTCGTGAGTCCTGAGCAGCCACGGCGCCGGATCGCGATTCCATGGTCGGACGTGCTGATCACCGTCGCGTCGATCGTTCTGGCGTTTATCGTCGGTGCGCTGCTGATGATCGTCTCCGACACTGAGGTTCGCAGTAAGTTCGCGTACTTCTTCGCTCGTCCCTCGGATGCGCTGATCGCGTCCTGGGAGAAGGTCAGCAGCGCGTACGCCGCGTTGATCAAAGGGGCGATTGGCGGCTACGGCCCGATCACCGAGACGACCGCCCAGGCAGCTCCGCTGATCTGTGCCGGGCTCGGCGTGGGTCTGGCCTTCCGGGCCGGTCTGTTCAATATCGGTGCTCAAGGCCAGGCGATTCTCGGCGCGATTGTGGCTGCCTACATCGGCTTCGCCTGGCATCTGCCACCCGGCATCCACCTCCTGTTGGCCGTCCTTGGCGGCCTTCTCGGTGGCGCCATCTGGGGCGGCATTGTCGGTTGGTTAAAGGCGAAGACCGGCGCCCATGAGGTCATCGTGACGATCATGATGAACTACATCGCCGCCGGCCTCCTGGCCTTTCTGCTCACTACCTCGGCCTTCCAGCGGCCGGGACGGACTGACCCGATTTCGCCGATCGTGGACTGGAATGCCACGATGCCCCGGCTGCAGGGCGGCCAGCTGCATTTCGGTTTTGTGCTCGCTCTGCTCGCCGCTGTAGCGGTCTGGTGGATTCTGGACCGCTCGACAACCGGATTTACCATCCGCGCTGTCGGGGCCAATCCCAGTGCCGCTGCAACTGCGGGGATGAGCGTGGGCCGTACCACTGTGATCACCATGGTTCTGGCAGGCGCGCTCGCGGGCCTGGCCGGCGTTCAGGCTGCCTTGGGCCCGAGTGCCTCGGGACTGCCTGTGCCGCTATCGCTGGGAATCGTGGGCTCGGTCGGCTTCGATGCGATCACCGTTGCCCTGCTCGGTCGGTCCAGGCCACTGGGCACTGTGCTGGCTGGCTTGCTGTTCGGGGCACTCCATGCCGGCGGTCTGGCGATGCAGAGCGTTGCCCAGACGCCGCTCACTTTGACAACCGTGCTACAGGCACTGATCGTGCTCTTCGTGGCGGCACCGGCGCTGGTCACCAAGATCGTGCCATTCCTGAAACCTCGCAAGACTCGGGCGCTCGGACCGGTTCCGGAGGGAGGACTGGTATGAGCCTAGACACCATTGAGCGGACTCCTCCACGGACCGAAGTGGAACGGGTCGAAACGAGCCAGAAGCGCAGACAGCGCATTTCCACCGGCGTACTCATTGCGGTCGTCGGCGTATTGCTCCTGATCGGCCTTGTATCCACCACCGGCAGCGCGCGATTTGCTCTGTCTGATGCGTTTGACGAGGTACAGCTGCCGACGGTGATCTTGCCCGGCTTCACCACGGTCCTGGTCTGCGGATTGCTCTGCCTGGCAGCCGCGGTTGGTTACCTGTCTGGTCAGCTGCGCGGTCGCTGGCCAGTGTTGGCGGGAGCCGTGGCTGGCCTGGCGGTCATTGTGGGCTTTTTGACGTGGGCGGCGTCTGGCCGTGAGCTGCCCTTCCCTGTCAGCAACCAGTTCGCTGGCACATTGTCGTTGGCCACACCATTGGTCTTCGGTGCACTCTGCGGGGTGCTGTGTGAACGGTCGGGAGTAGTCAACGTATCGATCGAGGGTCAGTTCCTGTCGGCGGCGTTTGCGGCGGCCGTCGTCGGCAGTCTTACCCAGTCAGTCACGGTCGCCATGATCGCTGCAGTGCTCGCTGGCCTCGCCATGGCTGCGCTACTTGCCGTGTTCTCGATCAACTACTTGGTCAACCAGGTAGTGCTAGGCGTGGTGCTCAACCTGCTCGCTGTAGGGGTCACCGGCTTCCTTTTTGATCAGCTGGTGCAGCCGGCCTCGAGCAGGTACAACTCCGCACCGGTGCTCGAACCGATCCCCATTCCGGGCCTGTCCAAGATTCCGTTCTTCGGACGGGTGCTCTTCGAGCAGAACGTTCTGGCGTACCTGGGGGCAATCTCGGTTGCCCTAGTCTGGCTGGTGCTGTATCGGACTACGTGGGGCCTGCGCATCAGAGCGGTCGGTGAACATCCTGAGGCCGCGGACACGGTCGGCATCAGTGTGCGCGGGATCCGTTGGTCAGCGGTGTTGGCAGGCGGTATCTTCGGCGGCCTGGGCGGGTCCTTCTTCACCCTCGCCTCGACCGGGTCGTTCATCAAGGAGTTCACCGTCGGTAACGGCTTTATCGCGCTTGCCGCTGTGATCATGGGTCGCTGGCATCCAGTGCTGGCCTCGATCATGTGCCTGTTCTTCGGTTTCGTGACTCAAATGGCCTCACAACTGCAAACCCTGAGCACCCCGATGCCCAGCCAGTTCCTGTTGATCTTGCCGTACGTCGCAACGATCATCGCCGTTGCTGGGCTGGTGGGCCGAGTTAGACCGCCCGCCGCCGACGGCATTCCCTATGAGAAGTAGCTGATGTCTCCTCAACCTGCCTCGGTCGACTGGGACCAGTTACGCACCGCAGCCACGGACGCCAGCCGGCACGCGTACGCGCCGTACTCCGGCTTTCCGGTGGGTGCGGCGGCGCTGGTCGATGACGGCCGTATTGTCACTGGCTGCAATGTAGAGAATGCCTCGTATGGGGCGACGCTCTGCGCCGAGTGCGGACTGGTATCGGCGCTTCATGCCAGCGGCGGTGGACGGCTGATCGCGTTTGCCTGCGTCGACGGAACCGGAGCTGTTCTGATGCCCTGCGGCCGGTGTCGTCAGCTGCTCTGGGAGCATGGCGGAGCCGAGTGTCTGGTCGACACCCCAGCCGGTATCCAGCCGATGAGCGATGTGCTGCCGCAGGCCTTTGGTGCGCGCGATCTTGCTCGGCGTCGATCATGAGCCTTGAGGCGGAGGCACTACGAGCTTTTCCGAAAGTCTCACTCCATGATCATCTCGACGGTGGCCTCCGGCCACAGACGATCATCGAACTGGCGACCGACATCGGTCAGGTGGTGCCCGCCGACAATGCCGACGATCTTGGCCGATGGTTCGCCGAATCGGCGAACTCTGGGTCTTTGGATCGTTACCTGGAGACCTTCGATCAGACCCTCGCCGTCATGCAGACGGCGCCAAATCTGCGCCGGGTCGCCAAAGAGTTCGTGGAGGACCTGGCCGCGGATGGAGTGATTTACGGCGAAACGCGCTGGGCGCCTGAACAGCATCTGAGGGCGGGGTTGACCGAGGCCGAGGCCGTCGAAGCCGTTCGCGACGGCCTAGCAGAGGGCATGACGGCCTGTCGAAAGCGCGGGCACGAGATTGAAGTGCTCCAGCTGCTCACTGCCATGCGCCAGGGGGAACCTACCCGCGACATCGCCGAGCTGACGCTGCGCTATCGCCACGACAGCGTCGCCGGGTTCGACATCGCGGGGCCAGAGAAGGGCTACCCGCCGTCGAGATTTCTGGAGTCCTTCCAGCTGCTGCGGCGTCAGAGCGAGTACTACACCATTCACGCAGGTGAGGCCGATGGATGTCAGTCCATTTGGGAGGCGGTGCAAGTCTGCGGGGCCAACCGGGTTGGGCACGGTGTCGCGATCATCGAAGACATTCAGCTCGACGACGGCCGGGCTACCGAGTTCGGCGACTTCGCGGCGTACGTGCTCAACGAGCAGATTCCGCTCGAGATGTGCCCGTCCTCCAATGTGCAGACCGGGACGGCGCCCTCGATCACCGAGCATCCGATCAATAGTCTGGATCGGCTCGGCTTCCGGGTGACGGTCAACCCTGACAACAGGCTGATGAGCGCGACCAGCATGACGAGAGAGTTCGCGCTACTGGCCGAGGCATTCGATTACACCCTTTCCGACGTACGCCGGCTCACCATCAACGCGGCCAAGAGCGTCTTCGCGCCGTACGAGGTGCGAAAGTCCCTGGTGCAACGCATAGCTGAGGCTGGCTAGGACGCTTTCCGGCTTGAAACAGCTGAGAGTGTGCCGTCGTACCGGGCTAGGGTTTAGCGCATGACTTCGCGTGTGCTGACCGCAGTGGCGTGGCCGTACGCCAACGGACCTCGCCACATCGGTCACGTCTCAGGTTTCGGGGTTCCCTCAGACATCTTCGCGCGCTTCATGCGGATGAGCGGCCACGAGGTCTTAATGGTGTCTGGGACCGATGAGCATGGCACGCCGATCTTGGTCCAGGCCGAGCGCGAAGGGCTGAGCCCCCGTGAGTTGGCGGACAAGTACAACCGGGTGATCGTTAACGACCTACGTGACCTTGGGTTGTCCTACGACTTGTTCACCCGAACCACGACGCTCAACCACTATGCGGTGGTTCAAGATCTTTTTCTGGGATTGCATCGAAACGGCTACGTGGTGCCTCGGACCGCCATGGGCGCGGTGAGCCCATCGACGGGACGGACCTTGCCAGATCGCTACATCGAAGGCACCTGCCCGATATGCGGCTATCCCAGTGCGCGCGGTGATCAGTGCGACAACTGCGGCAATCAGCTTGATCCAGTCGATCTGATCAATCCGGTCTCGAGGATTAACGGGGAAACGCCCAAATTCGTCGAGACTGAGCATTTCTTCCTTGACCTCCCCGCCCTTGCGGGCTCACTCGGCAAGTGGCTGAGCGCTCGTACTGACTGGCGGCCCAACGTGTTGAAGTTCAGTCAGAACTTGCTGGAGGATCTCAGGCCGCGGGCGATCACTCGTGATCTTGACTGGGGGGTGCCGGTACCGCTGGACGGCTGGCGAGATCAGCCGATGAAGCGGATCTACGTGTGGTTCGACGCCGTCATCGGCTACCTTTCGGCGTCGGTCGAGTGGGCCAAGCGCAGCGGCGACCCGGAGGCGTGGCAGCGGTGGTGGATCGATCCGGACGCACGTAGCTACTACTTCATGGGCAAGGACAACATCGTCTTTCACACCGTGATCTGGCCGGGAATCCTGCTCGGCCACAATGGCGATGGTGATCATGGCGGCACCGTTGGGCCACTCGGTGAACTTCGACTGCCCGACGAGCTCGTGTCCAGCGAGTACCTGACGATGAGTGGCTCAAAGTTCTCCACCAGCCGCGGCAAGGTGATCTACGTCGGCGACTTCCTCCGCGACTTTGGGCCGGATGCCTTGCGTTACTACATTGCCGTAGCTGGTCCAGAGACCGCTGACACTGACTTCACCTGGGACGAGTTCGTGCGTCGCACCAACTTCGAGCTGGCCAATGAGTGGGGCAACCTAGTCAACCGGTCGGTCTCCATGGCGCACAAGAACAATGGGGCAATCCCCAAGCCCGGCGCGCTGCTTGATGTTGATCATGAATTGTTGCGGACGTCGCGCACAGCGTTCGACACCGTTGCTGAGTTGCTGGGCCGCAATCGGTTCAAGCTCGCGATCACTGAAGCAATGCGGGTGGCAGGCGCCGCGAACAAGTACATTTCCGACACCGAGCCCTGGAAACTGTCGGGCAATCCCGGGCGCCGCGACACTGTGTTGCACACCGCACTGCAAGTCGTCTCCGACGTCAACACGCTGTTGACTCCATTCCTGCCACACGCGTCCCAGAAGGTTCACGAGGCACTCGGCGGCAGCGGTCTGTGGGCGGCCCAGCCCGAAATCCGCGAGGTGACAGAAGAGGGTGGGCCGGACTATCCGGTGATCATGGGCGACTATGCCGCCGAGCAAGCGCGCTGGGGGTCACGCCCCATTACACCGGAAACGCCACTGCAGCGCCCGACACCGCTGTTCAGCAAACTCGATGAGAGTCTGGGTGAGACGGGTCCCGAGTGGGCCCCTATAGACACCTGAAATCCGACTTGTCAGCGTCTCAGCGTGCTATAGCCCCTTGAGACGCTGACAACTCGGTTAGACAAGGGGTTACTGCTCGCGCTTGGCAGACGCCAGTGCGGCAGTCAGCTCTTCGGCATTCATCCGCTGAACGTAGCCCGGCGTACCAGGTTGAATGCGCCAGCTTTCGGCCAATGGACCGACATCAGTCACGTCGAAGCCGAAACCGTCGATCAATTCGGCAACTTGGGCCTTTGCGGCTGTGTTGTCTCCAGCGATCGCGAGCGCTCGTCTGTTCCGCGTACCCGACGGCGTGCCGTCGGTCGTGATCTGGCGAGCGTAGATGTGGTTGAACGCCTTGATTACGTGGGCCCCAGACAGCCGGGACTGTAGCAGCTCCGAGCTACTCAAGCTGTCATCGTCAAGGGCAGCGATGTTGCCGTCTCGCCGCGGGTAATAGTTGTTCGTATCAATCACGGTCTTACCGACCAGCGGCTCGGCCGGGACATCGCCGATCGCCCTGAGCGGGATCGCTACCACCACAAGATCACCAGCTGCTGCTGCCTCCCTGGTGGTGCCGGCACGAGCTCGTGGACCCAGCTCGGACACTAAGTCGGTCAGCGTATCCGGCCCTCGTGAGTTGCTGATCACCACGTCATAGCCGCTCGCGATTGCAGCGCGGGCAATCTGGCTACCGATGTTGCCGGCGCCGATGAGTCCTATGGTCTTGACTCCGTCAATGGTCATGCCGCCGCAACCCTGCCGCGGCGTACGCTATTCCGCCCTCTGCCCTTAGCCTCAAGTCCGGTGACGGCTTCAAACTGGAACTCGGTTAGTACGAAGTCCCGCCCGAGAGTGAAAGTGCACCGGTTGGGTGCCACACCGTTTTGATCTCCAGGAAGGCGCGGAGTCGCGCCGTGCCAGGCGCTGCTAAGAAATCCGGCACGCCCCTCGGGACGTAAACCCGCTTCACGGTCTCGGCCGCGGCCTGCCCCAGCGACTCGCGCAGCTCAGCATCAGCACCGGTCAGGTCGAGCGCGTTCACATCCGCGTGAGCCGCGAGGTGCGGTGCGAGCTCAGAAATCCGTCCCGTCAGGATGTTGATCACTCCTGCCGGTACGTCGGAAGTCGCAACCACCTCAGCAAAGGTGATCGCTACGCACGGATCTGCGTCAGCGGCGATCACTACGCAGGCATTGCCGCCAGTGATCACCGGCGCGATCACTGAGATCAAGCCCAGCAGTGGCGATCCGGACGGCGCGACAATTCCCACCACGCCGGTCGGTTCAGGTGCGGAATAGGAGAAGTAGGGACTGGAGACCGGGTTGACGCTGCCCATCACCGCGGCCAGCTTGTCGGTCCAGCCCGCGTAGTGCACAAGCCGATCGATCGCCGCATCCACCTCGGCGGCGGCGTCATTTGTCGAGGCACCGGTACTGATCATGATCAACTCGACGAACTCTGATCTGCGGCCCTCCAGCATCTCCGCGATCCGGTAGATCACCTGACCGCGGTTGTACGCCGTGGCCTTCGACCAGGCGCCGTAACCCTTGCGGGCTGCGACGACGGCGTCGCGGAGATCCTTGCGCGAAGCCAGGGCCGCGTTGGCCATGAAGTCGCCCTTCTTGTCGCGCGCCTGATAGGTGCGGCCCGACTCCGAACGTGGGAAGGCGCCGGCAATGAAGAGCTTGTAGGTCTTCGAGACCGCCAAGTGGCTCACCGTGCAACCGCCTCATCATCGGTGTCCAGGTAGGCGGCCAGGCCCGATGGTCCTCCTTCTCGGCCAAAGCCGGATTCTTTATAGCCGCCGAAGCTGGCCGCCGGATCGAATCGATTGAACGTGTTGTCCCAAATCACGCCGGCCCGCAGCGCCGCTGCCATTCCCATGGCCCGTGAACCCTTCTCGGTCCATACACCCGCCGATAGACCGTACGGGCTGTTGTTTGCCTTGAGAACTGCCTCATCGGGGGTTCGGAACGTCATAGTGGTGAGCACTGGACCGAAGATCTCCTCGCGTGCGACGCGCATCGATGGAGTCGCACTAGTGAAGATCGAGGGGGACAGGTAGTACCCGTTCTTCGGTAGCGGGCATGACGACGACCACAGCTCAGCGCCCTCGGCGATGCCGGCATTCATGAGTGCGGTAATGCGGCCCAGCTGCGCCTCCGAATTGATCGCGCCTACGTCGGTGTTCTTGTCCATGGGGTCGCCGACTCGCAGTGTCTCGACCCGCTGCTTGAGACGCTCGATGAATTCATCGGCGATCGACTCCTGGACGAGCAGCCGGGAGCCCGCGCAACAGACCTGGCCCTGGTTGAAGAAAATGCCGTTGATGATGCCTTCGACAGCTTGGTCCTGGGCCGCGTCCTCGAAGATGATGTTGGCGCCCTTGCCGCCGAGTTCCAACGTGATCTTGCGGCCGGTGCCGGCAAGCTCGCGCTGGATGCGCCGGCCGACAGCGGTGGAACCGGTGAAGGCAACTTTGTCAATGCCAGCATGATTGATCAGCATCGAGCCCACATCGCCGGCTCCGGTGACGATGTTCACGACACCGGGCGGAAGATCAGCATCGGCAATGATCTCAGCCAGCACCAAGATCGACAGCGGTGTGGTTTCGGCTGGCTTGATTACCACGGTGTTTCCGGCAGCCAGCGCTGGCGCGATCTTCCAGGCGGCCATCAAGAGTGGAAAATTCCACGGGATGACCTGACCGGCGACACCAAGCGGTTGCGGTGCTGGCCCCAGGCCCAAGTGCTGGAGCTTGTCCGCCCAGCCAGCGTGATAGAAGAAGTGCTGCGCCGTTGCGGGTACGTCGAAATCGCGCGTTTCCTTGATCGGCTTGCCGTTGTCGAGCGTCTCCACCACGGCAAGCTCCCGGGACCGCTCGGCGATCGCCCTGGCGATCCGGAACAGATATTTGCCACGCTCCGTGCCAGGCATGGTTGACCAGACATTCTCATACGCTCGGCGCGCAGCCTTCACCGCTCTGTCGATGTCGCTGGAATTAACCGTCGAAACCGTCGAGAGCCTTTCCCCGGTACCGGGGTTAATGGTGTCCCGATCTTCACCGCCGCCTTCCTTGAAGGCTCCGTCGATGAACGGCATGTACCGGTCCTTGATATCGGCAATGGCACTTGACTCGGGCGCCGCAGAGTATTCCCAATCCATGATCAACTTCTCTCAATCAACGGTGACGTAGTCGGCGCCGGAGTAGTGGCCATCCAGCTGGGCTCGGCGCTGCATGATCAAATCGTTGAGCACCGATGAGGCGCCGAACCGGAAGTAGTACGGATCAAGCCACTCGGGTCCGGCTACTTCATTGACTGCAACCAGATAGCGGATCGCGTCCTTGGCGGTTCGGATTCCCCCGGCAGGCTTGACTGCTCGCTGCTCCCCGGTCTCGATCTTCCAGTCCTTGACTGCCTGCAGCATCACATGGACGACAGGAAGCGTGGCGGCTGGGGAAATCTTGCCTGTGGAGGTCTTGATGAAGTCAGCCCCGGCGAGCAGCGCGAGCCAGGAGGCGCGGCGTACGTTGTCGTAGGTTGCCAGCTCACCGGTCTCCAAGATCACTTTGAGCCGAGCGTTGCCGCAGGCCTGCTTGATCGCGACGATCTGCTCGAAGACGGTTCCATAGCGGCCCGCAAGGAATGCGCCCCGATCGATCACCATGTCGATCTCGTCCGCACCGCCGTCGACGGCGATCTTGGTGTCGGCCAGCTTGATCTCAAGGCTCGAGCGGCCGGACGGGAACGCACTGGCAACCGATGCCACCTTGACGCCGGAGCCTTTCAGCTCGCTGATCGCGGTGGGCACCATGTCGGGATAGACACAGATTGCCGCCGTACGCGGCGTCTCGGGATAATCCGGATCGGGCATCATCGCCTTGCGAGCCAGGTTGCGGACCTTGCCTGGAGTGTCAGCACCTTCCAGTGTCGTGAGATCCACCATGGAGATCGCCATGTCGATCGCCGCAAGCTTGGAGGCCCGCTTGATGGAGCGTGTCGCCAACCCAGCCGCTCGCTGCTCAATTCCTACCGGGTCAACGCCGGGCAGTCCGAAGAGGAAGCGGCGCAGCGAGGACTCGTCCGCGGTCGCGTCGGCCAGATGTGCCGGTAGCTGCTCAGTTACCTGCGATGAGAGCTCCCGCGTTGTCATACCTGCGATCCTAGAGGCCGCTCCGAAGCAGTAGCAGAATGTTGCCGTGCAGAACGGTCGCCCACTCATTCGTCAGGAAGAAGAGCACGCCACTGTCACACCACTTGAGCTGTTCTTCGACCTGGTGTTCGTCTTCGCGCTGACACAGGTGACCGCATTCATGGCGGACCAGCTCAGTTGGCAAGGGATTCTTCGCGGCGTACTCATGCTCATGTTGCTGTGGTGGGCATGGACCGGGTACGCCTGGCTCGCCAATGTGGCCAGCGCCGAAGAACGGCCCATCAAGCTGGTGCTCCTCGGTGCGATGTCGGCTATGTTCCTCCTGGCGCTGTGCATTCCGGAAGCCTTCGACGATCTGCCCGGCGGCTTATCTGGCCCGGTACTTGTAGCGATCTGCTACCTGCTCGTTCGCCTCATGCATTTCGTCATGTTCTTCATCATCTCTCGGGAAGATGCCGGACTGCGTACGCAAATGTTGCGGTTCGCCCCCAGTGTGGTGGTGAGCAGTGCGGTGCTGCTCGTGGCGTCACAGTTCCAGGGGCGGGTGCAGACAGGTCTGTGGGTGCTGGCGCTGGTAGCCGATTACATCGGAACTGTTCTGGCGGGCTTTTCTGGCTGGCGGCTGCCCTCCCCGGGACATTTCTCCGAACGGCATGGCTTGATCATCATCGTTGCGCTTGGCGAATCGATCGTGGCTATCGGTGTCGGGGTGGCCAAAGAACCCATTTCCTGGGTGATCATCGTTGGGTCGGTGCTGGGCCTGCTCTTGTCGTCCGCGATGTGGTGGGCCTACTTCGATGTGAGTGCCCTGCTGGGCGAGCACGCGCTCGCCACCGAACCTGTCGAGACCCGGGCGCGGCTCGCCCGCAACGCCTATTCGCTCGCGCATCTACCGCTGATGCTCGGCATTGTCTTGGCGGCACTCGGCCTAAAAGAGGTGCTGTTATACGTCAGCGACAGCAGTCATCACACTCTCACCGAGTCTTTGTCCAGCGTGGCGCTCGCAGCCCTGGTCGGGGGCGTGGTGATTTATCTGCTCGGCCATGTGGTCTTCAAATGGCTGACGGTGCAGACCGTCTCGGGGGTTCGGTTGGCCGCCGGAGGTGTGCTGTTGCTGGCGATTCCGCTGATCGCTGGGCTTCCGGCGCTCGCCGAACTGGGTGTCGTGGCGGCTGTCGTGGCGTGCGCCATGCTGGTTGAGTCACTCGTGTTCGCCGAGTCGCGACGTAAGATCCGGGCCGAACTGGCCCACCATTGACACAAGTGAAACTGCTCGCTCCGCTCGCTGCGGATCGCGCTTTGGAAACCGCCTACTTCCTCAACACAGCTCGCCGCTGGGGCTGGTACTTGCTACGCTCGCGCCCTTTTTGGCACGGCGTCGCGCGATTCGTGTTTGATTGCTCCGCTCGCTATGCTCGCTCCGCGCGGATCGCGCTTTGTAGCCGCCTACTTCGTCGTCGCTCGGGGACGAAGAGCGTGTCCCCTCACTTCTCCTCAGCACGGCGGCGCGCGATCCGAGCTCAGCTAGAAGGCGTTCTCCCCAGTCAGTGCTTGACCGATCACTAACTGGTGTACTTCTGAAGTGCCCTCGTAGGTCAGCACCGACTCCAAGTTGTTGGCGTGGCGTAGCACCGGGTACTCCAAGGTGATGCCGCTGGCGCCAAGAATGGTCCGGCACTCCCGGGCAATGGCCAGCGCCTCGCGCACGTTGTTGAGCTTTCCCAGGCTGACCTGTTGCGGCTCCAGCCGATGATCATCTTTGAGCCGCCCAAGATGTAGTGCCAGCAGGAAGCCCTTCTGCAGTTCGAGGGACATGTCGGCCAGCTTTGCCTGGGTCAGCTGAAATGAGGCAAGCGGACGGTCGAACACCTCGCGCGAGACCGCGTAGTCGATCGTGGTCTCCAAGCAGTCCCGCGCCGCGCCGAGGGCGCCGAAGACGATGCCAAATCGCGCCTCGTTCAGGCAGGACAGTGGCCCTCTTAAGCCGCTGGCCTCCGGAAGCACCGCATCAGGTGGCAGGTGGACATCCTCGAGTACTAGCTCGGAGGTAACCGAAGCCCGCAACGAGAGCTTCTTGGTGATCTTGGGCGCGGAGAAGCCGGGCGTATCGGTCGGGACAATGAAGCCTCTGATCCCTTCATCGGTCTGCGCCCAGACAATGGCCACGTCGGCGACCGATCCGTTGGTGATCCACATCTTGGTTCCGTTGATCACCCAGTCGTCGCCGTCCCGCTTGGCGCGGGTCCGCATACCAGCCGGGTTGGATCCGAAGTCCGGCTCTGTCAGCCCGAAACAACCTATGGCATCGCCGGTTGCCATCCGGGGCAGCCAGGTTGTCTTTTGTTCCTCGCTGCCGAACTTCCAGATCGCGAACATGGCAAGGGAACCCTGCACCGACACCATGCTGCGCACACCGGAGTCCCCGGCTTCGAGCTCTAAGCACGCCAACCCATATGAAACCGCGTTGGCTCCAGCGCAGCCGTAGCCCTCCAGATGCATGCCGAGCAGTCCGAGGGATCCTGCCTCTCGCATCAGACCCAGATCAAGATCACCACGCTCGTACCAGTCGGCGATGTTCGGCTTGACCCGCCGCTCAACGAATTCGCGAACTGTTGCTTGGATATCCCGCTCTTCCTCGGTCAGAAGATGATCAATGCGAAGCAGCTCGAGCGGTCCGGTTCGGCTCATCGTTCTCCTATCTCAGCGAGCGCCAGCGCGCCTTTTTCGATCTCATCCTCACTCAGTAGCACGTGTTCGGCTGCGGTCCCTAATGGCACGAAGCTGTCCTCGCTGGCCACCCGGTGAATCGGGCCTGTGAAGCCGCTCTCCACTAGGACCGTAACAACACCCTCGCCTACGCCTCCACTGTGCCGGGTCTCATCGACCACCAGCACTCGGCCAGTGGATTCAGCCGCTGCGCGTATGTCCTCGACTGGAAGCGGTGCGAGCCAGCGCAGGTCGAGGACGTGGGCAGCAACGCCGCCCGCAGCAAGTCGACGGGCGACGCGGAGGCTCATCGGTACGCCGTTGCCAAAGCTGATCATGGTCAGCGTGGCCGACCCGTTGCCGTAGCTTCTTGCTCGACCGATCGGCACATGATCATCATGAGCATTCGCGAGCCATTCTTGATCACCTGGCTCGTAGAGATCGCGCTGGTGGTACAGCGCAATCGGCTCAAGAAAAACCGACAGCGTCGAATCGGTGATGGCAGCCGCGACGCAGGTCCGCAACATGGCGGCAGCATCGTCGGCTCGCGCCGGACAAGCCACCACCAGCCCGGGAATGTCACGCAGTACGGCTACGGCATTGTCATTGTGGAAGTGGCCGCCGAAGCCTTTCTGGTAGCCAAGACCGGCGATCCGGAGCACCATCGGGTTTGTGAAGCGGCCGCGGGAGAAGAACGGTAGCGTGGCGCCCTCTCCGCGTATTTGATCTTCGGCATTGTGCAAGTAGGCCAGGTACTGCACTTCAGGGATGGGAATGAGCCCGGTGAGCCCGGCTCCGAGGCCAAGACCAAGAATGGCCTGCTCGTCGAGCAGCGTGTCGAAGACTCGGGCCGAGCCATGTTTGCGGGCGAGCCGTGCTGTCACCCCGTAGACCCCGCCTTTGACGCCGACATCCTCACCGAAAACGATTACGCGGCGGTCAGCGGTGAGCAGCTCATCGAGTGTGGCATTGATCGACTCCGCCAAAGTGCGCGGTTTTGCATGCCGTTGCCGCTCGACACGCTCGGGGCGCGAGTGTCTGAGCGCACGGACGGTCTCTTCGACCACTGCAGGGTGCCGGGGAGCGAGGGGCGCCATAATCTCTGCAGCCGAGCCGAGCCGGCGATCGTCGGTGAGCCGTTCCACCTCCTCGTCGATCGCAGCGCGGATCGCGTCGTACCGACCCAGGATGTCCTCAGCGCTGACCCCGGCCGTACGTAGGCATGATGCCGTAGCCACCAGTGGATCGCGCGCGTAGTCGGCCTCGATCTCCCGCGGTTTGCGGTAGCTGATCTCAGCGTCGCTGCCGGCGTGGCCGCCGAACCGTATGGTCCGCAGATGGAGGAAAACCGGTCGTCGCTGGTCGCGCGCTGTATCGGCCGCTTGCTTGATTACCGGCCAGGCACTTTCTGGATCCGAACCGTCAGCGAACGCGTACGTCAATCCCGGCCTCGATCCGTACGCTGCCGCAATCCAGCCTGGCGGCGTTGGCACAGAAATGCCGAAGCCGTTGTCTTCGCAGACGAAAAGAATCGGCACCGGCAGCCCGCGAAAGGCCGTGGCAAGGGCGGTGTTGATCGCGCCAGCTGCGGTCGAGTGATTGACCGATGCGTCGCCGAAAGAGCACACGACTACAGCGTCGGCGGGCCACTCGCACTCGACCTTGAGCCGGTGTGCCCGATGTAGTGCAATCGCGAGACCCACCGCTCTGGGGAGGTGGGATGCAATGGTCGAGGTCTGGGGGATGACGGCCAGGTCGGGATGGCCAAAGACCTTGTGCCGGGCGCCCGCAATCGGTTCATCGGCCAGCCCCATCAGTCCTTGCAACACATCCCGGATTGGCGTCGATCCCGGCACCTGCTGGGCTCGAGCCACATAGAAGCCACCCGAGCGGTAGTGCAGCAGCGCCGGGTCTGTCGGTCGCGAGGCCATGGCTACCAGCACATTGCTCTCGTGCCCAGCCGAACCAATGGTGTAGAACCCGCGGCCGGCCTGTTGTAACTCCCGTGCCACGAAATCCAGGTGCCGACTGGTGGCCTGCGCCTCGAACACCCTCCACCCCCACTCCGACTTGTCAGCATCACCAGGTGCTATAGCACTTTGAGACGCTGACAAGTCGGCGAGAGAGTCGCGGAAGTAGGTGTCCAGCGGGTCCATCGAGACAGCTTTAGAGGCGGAAGGTGGTGTCCGGAGTCAGTTCGACGATGTCCATCTGGGCCTTTTGCAACCGGCCGGAGTAGTCCCAGTTCACCGCCTGCCAGCGCGTGAATTGATCAAGCACCCAGACGCCGGACTGCCGAGATCCGTTGCCGGACTTGCCGTTGCCCCCGAACGGCAGATGCGCCTCGGCACCGGATGTCGAGTTGTTGATCGACACCATGCCAGCGCTGATCTTGTCACGGAAGGTGAACGCGTCCTTGGGATCGGTGGTGTAGATGGACGAGGACAGCCCATACCCAGGAGCGTTCGCCAGCTCGATCGCTTCATTCAGTGATTGATAGCTGGTCACGCCAACGATCGGCCCGAACGTCTCTTCCATGAAAATGCGATCACCGGGGCGTACGCCATCGACCACCACAGGGTGGTAGTAGTGACCTGTGCTCGGGTCACCAATGAAACCGTCCCGCGGGTTGTCGTTCGTGATCTTGCCGTACGCCGCTTGGACAGTGTGGTGAGGCTGAATCCAGCCGAGGAACTCCTCGTACCGGTCTGCGAACTTGGAGTCCATCATCGGACCCATCAGCACGTCCTGAGTGGGATTGCCGACCTTGGCCTGGGCTACAGCAGCATTGAACCGCGTCACGAATCGATCATGGACAGACTCGTGAACGATCACAGTGCCGAGTGAGGTGCAGCGCTGACCGGCAGTGCCGAATCCGGAGAAAAGCGCACCCTCTACCGCAAGATCAAGATCGGCGCTCGGCGTGATGATCAAGGGATTCTTACCGCCCAGCTCTAGGCACGCGGTTTGTAGGCAGCGGCCGGTCAAGCCGCCGATCTCCCGACCGACCGCAGAGGAGCCAGTGAAGCCGACCTTGTCGATCAAGCCGGCCTCAAGCGATTGTTCAAGCCCGGAGAAGGTCGCAGCGCCATCGGTATGCACGACATTGAAAACCCCGTCCGGCAGACCGCCGCCCCGGACAAAAAGCTCATGGAATGCCGCACTGCTGACTGCGGAGTATTCGGCCGGCTTCCACACAACCGTGTTGCCCGCCAGT
Organism: Propionibacteriaceae bacterium; assembly: GCA_035535395.1. Taxonomy (GTDB): domain Bacteria; phylum Actinomycetota; class Actinomycetes; order Propionibacteriales; family Propionibacteriaceae; genus Microlunatus. The sequence continues at coordinate 17,012 of DATLQC010000223.1, forward strand.
AGAGCCGGCACGATGTACCAGGACGGCACTGCGACCGGAAAGTTCCCGGCGGTGATCACCGTGACCGTGCCAACCGGACGCCGGAACGTGAACAATTGCTTGTCTGGCATCTCGCTTGGCACTGTCTGCCCGTAGAGTCGCCGCCCCTCGCCAAGGAAGAAATCGCAGGTGTCGATGATCTCGCGCACCTCGCCGAGCGCTTCACCGCACGGCTTGCCAATCTCGGCAGTGACCAGCCGTGCCAGCGCCTCGGCGTTGTCCTCGACGAGTCGGCCGATGTGGGCGATCGCACGCCCACGGATCGGCGCCGGTATGGCAGCCCAGGATTCCTGGGCCTTCTTGGCCGACTCGGCGGCCCGCACGAAAGTCGAGGCGTCGCCGAACGAGACTTCCCCCACCACCTCGTCGAGGCGTGCCGGATTCGTGCTCGGCACCGTACGGCCACCGGTCACTGGCGCGCCGTCAATCACCGAGGTGACCAACCCGCGAAGCGCGGCCGATCTCTGGGGAATCGCCTCGTCCGACGTGGCTTCACTCATGCGTACTGCAGCTCCTTGCTAGCAACCCGGACGACCGAGCGACAGGTAGCTCCGATCGCCTCATCAATCTCATCCTGACTCACTGATAGCGCAGGACGGAAGCGAATCGAACGCTCGCCACAGGGCAGCACGATGAGATGCTCAGCTGTTCGCAGATCGGTGACCATGGCATCGCGCTCGTCGTGGGTTTCGAGGTCGAAGGCGACAAACAGACCCCGGCCACGCACATTGCTGATCAGTCCCGTCTCGTCGCGAAGCTTCTCAAGCCCGGCTACCAGTTGCTGACCCTTGGGGCCAGCCTGCTCGATCAAACCCTCGGATTCGATGATCTCCAGAGCCCGCTGCGACCGGACCATGTCAACCAGACCGCCGCCCCAGGTGGAGTTGATCCGTCCGGAGACCGTGAACACGTTGTCCGGCACCTCGTCGACCCGGCCGCCGGCCATGATTCCGCCGACCTGCGCCTTCTTTGAGAAGGCGACGACATCCGGCTGGATGCCCAGCTGCTGGTACGCCCACGGTGTACCCGTGGTGCCGACGCCGGTCTGCACCTCGTCGACAATGAACAGCGCATCATGGCTGTGCACGAGCCGCAGCATGGCCTGAAGGAACTCTGGCCGCACGTGGTTGTCGCCGCCCTCGCCTTGGATCGGCTCAGCGATGAACGCCGCAATGTCGTGAGGGTTCTCAGCGAACGCCCGCTCCGCTTGCCGCAGGGCATGCTCCTCCGCGGCGATCACCTCGTCAAGATGATCACTGAGCGGATGAGTGATCGCCGGCACGTCGATCCTCGGCCAGTTGAACTTGGGGAATCGATCCGTCTTATGCGGTTCGGTGTTGGTCAGCGACAAGGTGTAGCCGCTGCGGCCGTGAAAGGCATGAGTCAGATGCATGATCTGACTGCCCAAATCCCGGTCGAGCCCGGCCGCCTCGTTCTTGCGGCTCTTCCAGTCGAACGCAACCTTGAGAGCGTTCTCGACGGCCAGCGCGCCGCCTTCGATGAAGAACAGATAAGGCAACGCGGGATCGCCGAGTACCCGCACAAACGTCTCGACGAATTCGCCGTATGCGGTGCTGTACATGTCCGGATTGGCTGGCTTGTTGGCAGCGATCTCAGCCAGCTCAGCCATGAACGTTGGGTCGTCGACAATGCCGGGCGGGTTGAGCCCAAGCGGAGCGGACGCAAAAAACGTGTACATGTCGAGATAGCGCTCGCCGGTGCGAGCATCGACCAAACGGCTACCTCGGCTGCGGCGCAGATCCAGAACCAGCTTCATGCCGTCGGTCAGCACATGCCGCGCAAGGACGTCATGCACCTCAGAAGGCTGAAGGTGCGTCTGTTCGGCCATGGGTCTCCTTCCCCGAGCAAAAAAAATCCATGTGACCCCCACACAGGTGCCACAGATTCTAACGCAAACTAGGCAATTTGCGCCAATATGCCGGGAAACAAGTTGAGAAGGAAGGAGAGAGTCCTTAGAGGCCCAGCACTGCCGACATTTCCCTCCGGATGGCCGCCAGCCTGGAGCGAGCCTCGGTGCGGGCGCGAGCAAGATCCGCGTTACGGACGGCAGGCAGTCGGGTCTCGAGATAGCACTTGAGTTTCGGCTCAGTACCTGAGGGCCGAACCACCACCTTGAACGTCTCCCCAGTGATCAACACCGCGTCGGTCGCAGGCAGTTCCTCGGTGCCGTGGGCAAGATCGATGACCGATGTCAACTGACCAGCCAGCGTCCTGGGCGGATTCGCCCGGAGTCCAGTCATGGTTGCGGCGATGATCTTGACGTCCGGCACCCGCAGCGACAATTGATCAGTTTCATAGACCCCGTAACGGCGAGCGATCTCGTCCAGTCGATCAGGGATGGTTCGGCCTTCAGCCTTGAGGGCGGCAGCAAGTGTCAGCAGCCGCGCCAACGCAGATATCCCATCCTTGTCGGGTACGGCATTGGGGTCGACGCAATAGCCGATGGCCTCCTCATAGCCGTAAACCAGGCCAGGTACCCGTCCGATCCACTTGAACCCGGTGAGGGTGTAGACAAAGGGTTGGCCGTACGCTCCAGCGATGGCCGACAACTGCGAGCTTGAGACGATCGAGCACGCGTACGTGCCGCGTACGCCGCGCCGCAGTGCGTCCTCGCCCAGCAATACGCCGAGCTCGTCGCCGCGCAACATCCGCCACTGTCCGTCGACTACTACTGCCGCGGCCAAACGGTCAGCATCGGGATCGTTGGCGATCACCAGGTCAGCCTCGGTCTGCCGCGCCTGCGCGATAGCCAGATCGATTGCGCCGGGCTCCTCTGGGTTCGGAAAGGCCACGGTTGGGAACTGTGGATCGGGCTCGGCCTGCTCGGCGACGACCTGGGCGGGAGAAAACCCGCAGGCCTCAACGACCCGCTGGACAAGCGACCCGCCTACCCCGTGCAAGGGCGTATAGACCCACCGCAGCTGACGGGACACAGCTGCAGGTACTGATGAGGCGATCCGATCAACGTAGGCATCCACTAGCTCTGGAGTGATGACGTCATATGAGGGTGAGCGGGGTACGTCGTCAAGGCTGTGCTGGGCGACCTCGTCAATCCTCGCGGAGATCTCGGCGTCCGCGGGCGGCACGATCTGGGAACCGTCGCCGAGATAGACCTTGTAGCCGTTGTCCTGCGGTGGATTGTGTGATGCCGTGACCACGATGCCCGCTACGCAGCCGAAGTGGCGGATTCCGAAGGCTACCACCGGCGTCGGCAGTGGTCGCGGCGTGATCATCGCCTAAAATCCGGCACCAGCCATGATCTCGGCGGTGTCGCGAGCGAAGAGATCAGAGTTGCGTCGGGCATCGAAACCGATGATCACCTTGCCGTCGGCCATACCATGATCAAGAAGGTAGGTGGCCAGTGCAGCCGCTGCCTGGCCCACCACAACCCGATTCATCCGATTGGGTCCCGGGCCGAGTGCGCCACGAAGACCGGCCGTTCCGAATTGGAGCCTGCCAGAGAATGCGTCGACAAGCTCCGTCATCGCACCAGCGTCGCCCATCTCTGCGGCTCTCAGGAGATCGCCCACCTGCTGCCGCGTCTGGGGGTCGGGGTCTTCTTGGGTCCAGCTCGCGATGGCGCGCGCGAGGTCGTCGGAGAGAGCCGGCGCGCTTGAGGTCACAGTGCTGCCGCTATTCCCGCGAGGAGTTGCCGCAGCCGCGGCGCAGCCTCGCGGCCGGCTTCGAGCACCTCCTCATGGCTGAGCGGCAACGGTGAAATTCCCGCGGCCAGGTTGGTGACGAGGGAGATTCCGAGTACCTCCGCGCCTAGCTCGCGTGCCGCGATGGTTTCCAGTGTGGTTGACATTCCGACCAGATTGCCGCCGAGGACACCCGCCATCTGGACCTCCGCCGGAGTTTCAAACTGCGGCCCACGGAACTGCACATAGACACCCTCCGGCAATCCCGGATCCACCGCACGAGCAAGATCACGGAGCCGTCTCGAGTAGGGCTCGGACATGTCGATGAAACGTGCGCCCAACAGTGGCGAGGTACCCGTCAGGTTGATGTAGTCACGGATCAGCACCGCGGAGCCAGGCGTCCACTCAGTGTTGAGTCCACCGCACCCGTTGGTCAGCACGATGACGATGGCGCCAGCAGCGACCGCAGAGCGTACCCCGTGCACGACCTGATCCATTCCATAACCTTCATAGAGGTGCGTGCGACCGGTGAAGATCGCCGCGATCTTGCTCGTGGACGTGGAGACAATCCGGAGCATGCCGCCATGACCGATGACAGTCGGCGGCGCAAAGCCAGGCAGTTCGGCAAGTTCGCAGCTGCCAATGGGTTGGCCAAGATCATCGGCGGCAGCAGACCATCCGGATCCCAGCACGAAAGCTAGATCGAGCTGCGGAATGTCGAACCGCTCCTGAATAGCTGCTCCGGCGACCTTGGCGAGGGCGTACGGATCAGACGTCAAGCCATCGATAGGCATGACTCGCACTTTAGTGTCCGACCTGCTGCTGGTTGATCGAAACCTACGTGTACGTAGCTTGTTGACGGTCTGCACAGGTTGCAACGTCTGCAGACCGTAGGCAACCTGCGTGTACGTAGGTTTCGTCACGGGGCGAGGTTGGAGTGTGGGAGTGGCCTACGGCTCGTCCAACAGGCCAGCGCGTGGGCCAGGAGTGCGATCTGTACGCGGTTGTGGCGCTGTACTTGATCAAGTGCCTCGGCGCCCGTCGCCGGCCTCACCGACTATCCGGATATCCGGGACCGCGGCGAACATCATGATCAAGTCGGCGCATACCAGGGCATCGTCGTCGCCCGCCGAAGCTTGCTTGGGAATCCCGCTTACCAGCCGCTGACACAAGGGCGAGAGCGCAGCTCGGCGATATAGTCATCGGGAGCTCCGGCCGCCTCGGCGGCATCGGCAAGAATGCCGATCGTTCGGGCACTCGGCATCCCGCCCTCGAAGTCGTTCAGCACATAGACCCAGGCAGTCACCTCGCCATCGAGCGTCGCTACCCGCACCCGCACCTTGCGGTACAGCCCAGTGGTAGCGCTTTCCCATTGATCAAGAGTGCTCTCGTCACCAGACGTGACGTCATACAGCGCGACGAAGACCTGCCCGCGGGGTTCCTCTGCCAGCGTCGGTAGTGCACCGTCCCAACCCTCGCCGCCGAAGGTGATGCGCCATCCCACCACCCATCCTGTGCCGCGCGTTGGCGAATGGGGGCAGCGGCCGGCCATCTGCGTTGGATCAAGATTGCTTCCGTACGCCGCGTACAGCACAGGAGCGAGGCTATCTGTTCCACGCCTTAGCAGCGAGATGGAAGAATGCCAAAGTGACCCGGGTGGTGATTGTCGGCGGAGGTCCCGGCGGTTACGAGGCGGCACTGGTCGGTAGTCAGCTGGGCGGTGAGGTCACCTTGATTGAGAACGGTGGACTAGGTGGCTCTGCCGTTCTCACCGATTGCGTACCTTCGAAAACCTTGATCGCTACAGCCGAAGTCATGACTGACGTACGTCAGTCCGCCGATCTCGGACTACGGTTCGGTTCTCAAGATCAAGGTGGCGTCAACGCCGCCATACATGTCGATCTTGCGGCGGTCAACCACCGAGTACTTGATCTTGCACAAAGGCAGTCCTGCGACATCACTGAACGGGTGCAGCGAGAAAACGTCAACCTGGTGATCGGACGCGGCCGCCTGGATGGAGTCGATCGCGTGATCGCCGAGACTGCCGATGGCGAACAGTCGTTCCCCGCGGACATGATCTTGATTGCGACCGGCGCGCGCCCTCGCGAGCTGCCTGAGGCCAAGCCCGACGGCGAACGGATCCTGACCTGGACGCAGCTCTATGGGTTGACGACCTTGCCAGAACGGTTGATCGTCGTTGGATCTGGCGTAACAGGTGCGGAGTTTGCCAGCGCCTACGACGCGCTTGGCTGCGAGGTCGTGCTGGTCTCCTCCCGTGACAGGGTGCTCCCCGGGGAGGATGCCGAGGCCGCTCAGGTGCTCGAGGACGTCTTTACCCGTCGCGGCATGACGGTGCTATCACGCTCGCGGGCAAAGTCGGTTGCGCGCGACGGTGACCAGGTGAGGGTGACACTGACCGATGGGCAGACGGTGACCGGTTCGCACTGTCTGCTGGCGGTCGGGTCGTTGCCCAACACAGCAGGCATGGGTCTGGATGAAGTCGGCGTCAAGCTCAATGAAGGTGGCTTCATCGAGGTTGATCGGGTGTCGCGTACCTCGGCACGGGGCGTGTACGCGGCTGGCGACTGCACCGGTGTGCTCATGCTCGCCTCCGTAGCTGCCATGCAGGGCCGGATCGCTATGTGGCACACGCTGGGCGAGCACGTTTCTCCGCTCGATCTGAAGACCGTCTCCTCGACTGTGTTCACTGCGCCCGAGATCGCGACCGTTGGCGTGACTCAAAAGCAAGTCGAGTCAGGCGAAGTGCCGGCACGGATCATGACGCTCCCGCTGCGGGGAAATGCTCGTGCCAAGATGCAAGGCAGCCGAGACGGCTTCGTCAAACTGATCTGCCGAAAAGTTACCGGGATTGTGATCGGCGGCGTGGTGGTCGCTCCTCGTGCGAGTGAGTTGATCTTCCCGGTAGCGATTGCGGTCGCCCAACGGCTCACTGTTGACCAAGTGTCGGAGTCGTTCAGCGTCTATCCATCGTTGACCGGCTCAATCGCGGAAGCCGCGCGACGGCTCCATGGCACAGGCACAATCAGCTGACCGATTGTTGGACAGCACATGGGCTTGGAGGAGAACAGGGCGGTCGTGCATTGATGGTTCCGGGTACGGTTCTTGCGTGAGAGTGGCATCTCCAGCCGCAGTTCTGACGGCCGCAGAGCTACTCCGCGGTCGCAGCTGGGTCGCCCTCACCGGTGCGGGCATCTCGACCGATTCTGGGATCCCCGACTATCGCGGGCCTACTTCGGTGCGTGCTACCCCGATGCAGTTCAGCGAGTTCGTCGGCTCAACCGATGCACAGCGGCGGTATTGGGCCCGTTCCTATCTCGGCTGGCATCGGATCGGCCGCGCGCGACCTAATGCCGGTCATCGTGCGCTGGCCGACTTGGAAACGGCCGGACTGGCCGGAGTGATCACTCAGAACGTCGACGGGCTGCACGGAGCCGCTGGCAGCAAGCGGGTGATCAACTTGCACGGCGACATCGCCACTGTTGTGTGCCTGGAGTGCGGTGATCGCTCCGCACGCAGCGCGCTGCAACGTTGCTTGGCCCAGGCGAACCCGCAACTCGATCAGCCGCAGCGCCTCGAGCATGCCGAGCTGCGTCCCGACGGCGATGCGGTGGCGCAAGACTGGCAGCAGTTCCGGCTGGTTGATTGTGGGAAGTGTGGCGGCCGACTCAAGCCTGATGTGGTGTTCTTCGGGGAGTCAGTGCCCAAGGCTCGGGTCGAGGCCGCGTACAGACTCGTGGACGATGCGGAAGTCCTGGTGGTGCTCGGGTCATCTTTGACGGTGATGTCGGGATTGCGTTTCGTTCGGCACCAAGCGAAGTATCGGCAACCGGTCGTCATCATCAATCGGGGTATCACCCGTGGTGATGATCTTGCGACCCTGAAGATCGACAATGGCTGCTCGGAAACCTTAGATGAGCTTCGGGCGGCCTTGCTGAAGTAGGCGGCACTACTCGAACATGTCTCCGAACATGTCGCCGATGCCGCTTCCGACGTCGCTAGCGCCTTCGCCGATCCCGCCCATAAGATCGCCGACGCCGTCCCCAACCCCGGAGAACATGTTGCCCATGCCGCCGAACAGCAGGCCGCCAATCAGCATGCCGGAGAGCATGTCGCTACCAGCCCACCGGCTGTAGTAGCCCTGCGCCCAGGGCGCGTACGCCGGGCCACCCTCCCAGTAGGGAACGCGCTGTGGGCCGACCTGCACGGTACGGATGTAGGGATCAGCACCGGCAAGCACCCGCTCTGCGTCAGCCGGGCAGGCTGGGACAGATCGCGGCACGCCGCCAGGGGGTGCCCACGTGACGTCTTGTGAGGATGGGCCGTGCGCGGGATTGAAGAAGCAAGGCGGACGCTTAGCAGGTAGTGGCTGACCGGCGATCCGCGCCTTGACGCATGCGACGGCGTAGCGCCCGTCCTCCAAGATCTCGGTGACGTGCCGGATTTCCTCGGGCTTGGTGACTGAGTCCAGGGAGATCTTCGCGTTGTCGTACGCGTCCAGCGCACGCTGGTAGTCCTGCTGCATCGACTCGTCGAGCGCATGCCCGGCAACATCGGAGTCGAGCCGCTGCAGTTCCTCGCCAAACTTCGTGACATCCTCATCAGCCGCGCGCTTGGAGGTTGAGAGTTGGGTCTCCAGTGCTGCGTGCTCCGCCGCCTGCCGTTGCTGGATGGCATGTCGTCGGTAGAGCGCTGCACCACCCACGATGAGTGCCACGACAACCAGTAGAACCAGGAGTTCCATGGCTCACAGTGTGCCTGCGTGTTCTGTGGTTTCCCCTTGTCGGAGCGTCTTCTTACTGACCTTTTAGACCACCGGGAGAGAACTCTTAGGCCTGATCTAACAACCGGTTGAGGGAGACGTATATCGAGCGACTAATCCACGATCTCGCACAGGGTGGAGCCGCTGGTCACGGTTGCGCCTACCTGGGCCTTGAGGTTCATCACGGTGCCGCTTCGGTGAGCTGTTAGTGGTTGCTCCATCTTCATCGCCTCGAGCACCACGACCAGATCTCCGGTCTGTACATAGTCGCCCTCGGCTACCGCGATCTTGACGATCGTGCCTTGCATCGGTGAGGTCAGCGCATTCCCTGACAAAGTCTTGGTAGCCGCACTGCCTTGACGCCTGACTGGCTTCTTCGGTCGAGTGCCGACGCCGGATCCATTGGCAGTGCCGAGGCCGGCTGGAACCATGACCTCCAGCCTCTTGCCGTTTACCTCGACGACAATCTTGGAGCGCTTGAGTGGCTCGGGCGCTTCGCCGGGCTGGCCCTCATACGGCGGGATCTCGCCGCTGAACTCCGTCTCGATCCAGCGGGTGTGTACGCCGAAGCGCCCGTCTTCAGCCGTGTACGCCGGGTCGTCGAGAACGGTGCGATGGAAAGGAACCACGGTTGGCATCCCCTCGATCACCAGCTCTTTCAACGCGCGCCGGGAACGCTCGATTGCCTGCTGGCGAGTGACGCCCGTAATAACGATCTTGGCGATCAGCGAGTCGAAGCTGCCCGGCACGGTCATACCAGTGAGATAGCCCTCGTCGACTCTGACGCCCGGTCCGGAGGGCGGCCGCCACGCCGTGAGCGTCCCAGGTGCTGGCATGAAGTTCCGGCCTGGGTCCTCTGCGTTGATCCGGAATTCGATGGAGTGTCCGCTGACGACAGGATCTTCATAACCCAGGGGTTCGCCTTCTGCGATCCGGAACATTTCCCGGACCAGGTCGAGTCCGGTGACCTGCTCAGAAACAGGGTGCTCGACCTGAAGCCGGGTATTCACCTCCAGGAATGAGATAGTTCCATCTTGTCCGACGAGGAATTCGCAGGTCCCAGCTCCGACGTAACCGGCTTCCGCCAAGATCGCTTTCGAGGACGAGTAGAGGCGCTCAACTTGTTCGGTGGAGAGAAACGGGGCTGGTGCCTCCTCAACCAGCTTCTGATGACGGCGCTGTAGGGAACAGTCTCGAGTCGAGATCACCACAACGTTGCCGTGACTGTCGGCAAGGCATTGAGTTTCAACATGCCGTGGCTTGTCCAAGTAGCGCTCGACGAAGCATTCACCGCGGCCGAACGCTGTGACGGCCTCACGGGTCGCAGACTCGAAGAGTTCGGGAATCTCGTGCATCTCGCGGGCGACCTTCAGACCGCGACCACCACCGCCGAACGCGGCCTTGATCGCAATGGGCAACCCGTACTCCTTGGCGAACGCGATCACGGCGTCGGCATCGTCGACCGGATCGGAAGTGCCGGGAACAAGGGGAGCGCCGACCTTCTGCGCGATGTGGCGAGCTTGTACCTTGTCGCCCAAGGCCTCGATGGCATCCGGCGGTGGCCCGATCCAGATCAGCCCCGCGGCGAGTACCGCCTCGGCAAAGGCCGCGTTCTCGGCAAGGAAGCCGTAACCCGGATGGATTGCCTCGGCCCCGCTGCGTGCGGCGATGCTGAGAATCTTTGCGATGTCGAGGTAGGTCTCCGCTGGAGTGCTGCCGCCCAGCGCGTACGCCTCATCGGCGAGCGAGACGAAGAGAGAGTCGGAATCCTGATCTGCATAGATTGCGACGCTAGTCAGCCCGGCGTCGCTCGCAGCGCGGATCACGCGAACGGCGATCTCGCCTCGGTTGGCGACAAGCACCTTGCTGAATCCCACGCATCCTCCCCATTGAAAGCAGCCCCACCGGCCAACTCTAATCCCGACGGAGCGAGGCCGACTCGGCCGCAGCGGGGTGGAACGAGGACGATGGTATGGCGCCTGGCGTGCCGGATTCACCCGTGTCAGAAACGGCCCAATCGACCGTCGCCGCTGCAAGCGTCGCGGAAATCGCGGGCCGCCGGCAGGAGGTGGAGCTTCCACGTGGGCCGCGAGCGTCGGAAATCGCGGCGCCATGCGTCAGAAGGACTACCAAGTAGCCACCAGCGCAGCGAGCGAAGCGAGCCATAAACCTAGCGTGGGCCCCTCCAAGTATGAGTTGCAGGGGCCCACTGGCAGCCGGAGTTAAAGCGACGTCTCCAGCTGACCGGGCGATCCGGCGGATCCCAGCCACCCGTCACCGGCGGCTGCGGTGAGTTGCCTCACCGTGCGAATCCTCGGTTCTGTCCCAGTCGCGCCCTCCCTTGCGGAAGTGC
>DATLQC010000224.1:0-6527 GCA_035535395.1 Propionibacteriaceae bacterium
AGAACCTGATCCTTACGCAGCTGCATTTGCTGTTCCTGAAGTTCCACAATCGATGCCTGGACACCCGGCTGGCCAAGACCCTGGCCGAGGCGCAGCGGCTGACCCGTTGGCATTTCCAGTGGGTGATCGTCAACGACTTCCTCAAGGCCGTCGTAGGAGCCGAGCTGGTATCCCAGGTCCTACAGGGCTCGCCACAAAGCCAAAGATCGACTTCTACAAGCCGGTCGATGCGGACCGTCCGATGATGCCGATCGAGTATGCGGTGGCCGCCTTTCGGTTCGGACACAGCATGGTCCGAGGCCGCTACACGCTCAACGCCGCTGGCGGCGCACCGCTGTTCGACCCGACCTCGCCCGACGTGCGCGGGAACCGCCCGCTGCCAGCCGCCTTCGAGATCGAGTGGTGGCGGTTCTTTCCCGTGCCCGGCGCCCCTACCAGTCCGCGCAACCAAGCCCGGCTGATCGACACGAAGCTGGCCTCCCACTGCTCAACCTGCCGCCGACCGTAGTAAAAGACCCGATGGTGTCGCTCGCCCGACGCAACCTGATCCGCGGCAAGCGGCTCGGCCTGCCGGCCGGGCAGGACGTCGCAAAGATGATGAAGATGAAGCCGCTGTCCAACACCGAGCTGGGCCTACTACCAGACCCCAGCAGTCCCGGCTGGGCGGGCAAGGCACCGCTGTGGTTCTACATCCTGCGCGAGGCGGAGGTCCGCCAAGGAGGTCGCCGGCTCGGCCCGTTGGGCGCCAAACTGGTCGCCGAAGTCATCGTCGGCATCCTCAGCTGTCACAAGTCTTCCTACATCTACAACAAGACCCCGTTCCAGCCGGCGCCACCAATCGCCCCAAGCGGCCGATTCACCATGGGGGAGTTCGCAGCCTTCGCTCAGGGCGCCTAGACCGCGGTGCCCGAGGAGCCGCGGGCTGAACCCTTGCGATGCCACGGCCTGCTCGGCCACCTTCAGCGCGGATTGAAACCTTCAGCGCGGATTACATGTATCGCCTGGTAGCCCCGACGGGATTCGAACCCGCGCTACCGCCTTGAGAGGGCGGCGTGCTAGGCCACTACACAACGGGGCCCCTAGCTCATGATCATCATTCTTGATGAGACCGCGGAAGCCTACCAACTCCCCTTGTCATAAGGCGAATCAGGAGCTTCTGCGTCGCTGGGGTACTAGGACTCGAACCTAGACTAACTGAACCAGAATCAGTCGGGCTGCCAATTACCCTATACCCCACTGGCGTTGCCGCCGGGCCGTCGTATCCGCCCAGGACGAGGACAAACCTTACTGTAGGCCGTATTGGGCCCCAAACCGATTCGGAACTACGCGGCCCCCGCCCCCAGCGGTCTGCTCAGTTAGGGCGACGTGGGTTCGCAGCCGCATCAGCCGCGAGAGCGCGTACGCCAGCACGGCAAAGATTGCGAATCCACCTACGTCGAACGCGGCGTCGACCCAGCCGATTCCCTTGATCGCCTTGAGTGCTGCAACCGATGTGCTGAGCCCGGCGATCAGGTACGCGAACACATTGTTGATCACGTGCGCCGCAATGCCGGCCTCGAGACCGCCGGTGCGCCAGACGAGAAGTCCCGCCAGCAACCCGAAGGCAAGTCGGTCGACGAATAATGGCACATTCTGCGTGCCGTGCAGCAGGGCGAACACCACCGAGGAGGCAATCACCCCGAACCAAGGCTTCGCAACCAGACTGCCGAGTGCTTGCAGCAGATATCCGCGGAAGAAGATCTCCTCGGCTGCTGCCTGAATCGGTGAGGTCAGGACGATTACTGCGAGGAAGCCCCAAAAGCCGCTCTGCTGATGGATGGACAGCTTGTCACCAACTGTCGTGGAGAGCAGCATGACGCCGTTCAATACGACCGCGGCGATTGCCAAACACCCGAATAGGTAGCGCCAGCGGATCCGCGGCTGCACCGAGGACAACCATCTGGGCTGCATCTGATGGATCAGTGCCATCAAAGCCCAGGCAATCGGGATGAGCGTGGCCAAGCCGAGATTCACCGCCAGCATGCCGATCGGCAGTTCGAAGGCATATGCCTTCGTGAAATAGTCTCGATACGGCTGGTCGCCAGCCGTTGTCGCCCAGAACACCATCACAAGGGCTTGGCTCGCCACCGTAGTCACCAGTAAGAAGAGCGAGAGACCGAGTACTGCGCCGACTACCGACCGCCACCACGCATACCACTGGCCGCGCAAGATCTGCGGGTAGCTGGCACCGTCCGGCGGTTGGGCACCACCCTCCGCGGGAACCTGCACAGCCGGCTTCGACGACTGCCGACTGGCCGATAGTGCTTTCGCGGGCCGGGCAACCGGCTCAACCTCGCCGGCACGTACCGCTGGATTTCCGGACCGCGTGCGCACTTTGGGGCTGGTTCGAGCCGGGACAGTAGGTCGCTTCTCCTTAGTCATGATCTTGCTCGTCCGGCGTCGAGATGGCCTTGACTAGGTCCGGCAAATGCTGGCTCTCCCAGTTCTGCAAGCGCTGCGGCGATCCGCGCCAACGTTGACTCTCGACCAAGCAGCTCGATCGATTCGAACAGTGGCGGCGAAATCCGGCTGCCGGTAAGCGCGGCCCGCACGGGTCCGAACGCCAGCCGCGGTTTCAGTCCGAGATCGTCGACGAGGGCGGTGCGCAACGATGCTTCCACGCTGGCGTGATCGAAGTCTGATACCGCAGCGAGGGCTTCGTACGCTGCCGTCAACGTCGGTATGGAGTCGGCCGACAGGCCAGCATCGGGGGCGATGGCGATCTTGTCGTCGGGCAGGAACAGGAAGGCCAGCATCCCGACCGCTTCGGAGAGGGTATTTATGCGCTCCTGAATCAACGGCGTTGCGGCCGCGAGCCGGTCTCGTTCCTCAGGGCGCGGCGGATCGCTGATCAATCCAGCGGCCGCCAAGAAGGGCACAAGGTTCTCGGTTAGCTCCGCCGGCGCAAGCATGCGGATATGGGCTGCATTGATGGCCTCGCACTTCTTGGCGTCGAAGCGGGCCGGGTTGGCATTCACCCGTCGGATATCGAACGCCTCGACCATTTCGGCAATGGTGAAGACATCACGATCGTCGGCGATAGCCCAGCCGAGTAGAGCTAGATAGTTCAGAAGCGCTTCGGGTAGATAACCCTTCTGCTGGTATTCGGCGAGCCCCGATCCTCTGTCCCGTTTGGATAGCCGCTGGTTCCGCTCGCTCAGCACGGTCGGCAGGTGACCGAAGGTCGGCGTACGTCCGCTGCCGACTCCGATCTGTTTGAGGGCGTCGTAGAGCACGATTTGGCGTGGTGTCGACGGCAGTAGGTCTTCACCGCGGAGTACGTGGGTGATCTGCATCAGCGAATCGTCCAACGGGTTGACCAGGGTATAGAGGGGTTCGCCGTTGCTGCGCACAATGACGTAATCAGGCACATGGGCGGCCGCAAAACGCACTGGTCCACGGACCAGATCATCGAAGGCGATGTCCGCATCAGGCACTCGCATCCGGACCACTGACGGGACCGACATTGCCTCCAGCTCGGCGACGCGCCCCTCGCTGAGATTGCGGCAAAATCCGTCGTAACCCGATGGCGAGCCGGGCGCACGCGCCGCCTCGCGCGCTTCGATCTCCTCGCGGGTGCAGAAGCATCGGTACGCCAGCTTCGCGGCAAGTAGCTTGCCGACCACATCGCGATAGATGTCGCCGCGTTCGGTTTGGATATAAGGACCGTACGGGCCGCCGACGAGCGGTCCCTCGTCCCAGGTCAAGCCGAGCCAAGTGAGCGAGTCGTAGAGGACCTGGTACGACTCCTCAAGATTCCGGCCAGCGTCGGTGTCCTCAACTCGTAGCACGAAGGTCCCGCCGTAATGCCTGGCAAAGACCCAGTTGAAGAGCGCACTGCGAACGTTGCCGACGTGCAGGTTGCCCGTCGGGGACGGAGGAAACCGTACGCGCACCTGGTCAGGCGTCAGATCACCGAGCACAGCCAAGTCCTGCCGGTTTCCGGTGTAGCCGTCTGTCACTGCTCCGCCTCGTTCGATGCTTCCTCAGATTCCGCGCCTGCGACAGGATTGCTGAGAGTACCAATTCCTTCGACTTCGATACTTACCACTTGCCCGGGAAGCATCGGCCCGACGCCGGCCGGCGTACCGGTCAAGATCACATCCCCGGGCAGCAGGGTTGTATAGGAGGAGATGTAGGCGACAAGCTCGGGGATTGTGAAAATCAGGTCCTTGGTATTGCCGTCTTGCCGCAGCTCTCCGTCGAGGGTGGTGCGAATCGCGACGGCCGCAACTTCCTCGATCCCCTGATGGGTGCTGATCCACGGCCCTAGCGGACAGAAGGTGTCATAACCCTTGGCCCGCGCCCATTGGCCGTCGGTCCGCTGCAGATCGCGGGCGGTGACATCGTTGGCGACGGTGTAGCCGAAGATCACCTCCGGCACCCGTGAGATGGGCACTTCTTTGCAGATGCGGCCGATGACGACGGCGAGCTCACCCTCATAGCTCACTTCGCGACTCGCTGCCGGATAGATGATCGGCTCCCCCGGCCCGATTACCGATGTATTCGGCTTGTAGAAGGTGAGCGGCGTCTTGGGCACTTCCTCGCTCATCTCTGCTGCGTGCGCGGCGTAATTGCGACCGACGCCGACGATCTTGCTACGGGGGATCACCGGTGCCAGCAGCCGAACGCCCTCCAGCTCCTTGCGCTCCCCCGTCAGCTTCACCGACATCGCCATCGGATCGCCGGTCAATACCGAGACTGTTTCCGGGTTGGGCCCACCGTCTTCGGCAAGTTCCACAACGCCGTACTGCGGCTCTCCACCAGCAGCGAAACGGGCAATGCGCACCGAAGTAGCCTATCCGGCATGGTCATGGCCACGCGCCCATCGCATGCTCCCTTCCACGCCGTTGATCTGATCCGTGCCAAGCGCGACGGCGGTGAGCTGAGCGACGATCAAATCGACTGGTTGATCGCCGCGTACACCGCTGATGAGATTGCTGACGAGCAGATGTCAGCCCTGGCCATGGCGGTGTTCTTTCATGGACTGACTATCCGCGAGCTGAACCGCTGGACTCTGGCCATGATCAACACTGGTGAGCGCCTGGACTTCCCTGATGTCGCCAGGCCGAAGGTCGACAAGCACTCCACGGGAGGGGTCGGCGACAAGATCACCCTGCCGCTGGCGCCGCTGGTCGCCGCTTGCGGAGTGGCGGTACCGCAAGTCTCTGGTCGCGGGCTCGGCCACACGGGTGGGACGCTGGACAAGCTCGAATCTATTCCCGGCTGGCGCGCCTCGCTGACCAATGAGGAGATGCGGCGTCAACTGAGCGATGTTGGTGCCGTAGTCTGCGCGGCTGGGCCCGGGCTGGTGCCCGCCGACAAGAAGCTCTACGCGCTCCGGGACGTCACGGGAACTGTCGAGTCAATCCCTTTGATTGCTTCCTCGATCATGAGCAAGAAACTTGCGACGAGCTGCGACGCTCTCGTGCTGGACGTCAAGGTCGGCTCGGGCGCATTCATGAAGACGCTTGATTCGGCCCGCGAGTTAGCGCAGACCATGGTCGAGGTCGGCGGTGCAGAAGGAGTGACTACGGTCGCGCTGCTGACGGATATGTCGGTTCCGTTAGGTCTCACCGCTGGAAACGCCTTGGAGGTCGAGGAATCCATCGAGGTGCTCGCCGGCGGAGGCCCTCCGGATGTTGTTGAGCTTACCGTTGTTTTGGCCCGCGAGATGCTCGCTGCCGTTGGTTATGATGATCATGATCCTGCCGGTCTGTTGGCTTCGGGTGCGGCTATGGACGTCTGGCGTTCCATGATCAAAGCCCAAGGCGGTGATCCCGATGCCAAGCTCCCCGTCGCGCGCGAGACCGATGTGATCATCGCCGAACAAGACGGGGTGCTGCAGTCGCTGGACGCGCTGGCGGTTGGCGAGGCCGCCTGGCGGCTCGGAGCGGGTCGCGCTCGTAAGGAGCACGCAGTGCAGGCAAGCGCTGGCGTACAACTGCACGCTAAGCCAGGGGCGCGCGTCCGGGCAGGTCAGCCGTTGATCACCTTGCACACCGATACGCCCGAGCGCTTCGCGAGGGCTCACGAGACACTAGCCGGCGCGTACGCCATCGGAGACGCTGCACCGCCGGAGCGGCCGCTCATCCTCGACCGGATCGACTGACTTGTCGGCGTCTCAGCGGGCTATGGCAAGCTCAGACGCTGACAAGTTGGATGTGTCCTCGGTGTGGATCAGGCCGTAGTGGTACGCGTCGCAGAGTGCCTCCCAGGAGGCCTCGATGATGTTTTGGCCTACGCCGACCGTTGTCCAGGCACTGAGCCCGTCGGTCGTCTCGATGAGCACGCGTACGGTGGCATCAGTGCCGTGACCCTGATCAAGGATCCGTACCTTGTAGTCGATCAGCTCGAACTTCTCCACCGCGGGATATGCCGGCAGCAGCGCATTGCGCACGGCTTGATCAAGAGCATTCACCGGACCATTGCCCTCGCCGACTACTCGCTGAATCTGGCCCTTGGCCGTAAGCCGAACGGTGCATTCG
>DATLQC010000225.1:0-14069 GCA_035535395.1 Propionibacteriaceae bacterium
GAACCAGCTGGCATGCCGCAGCTCTGCCGGCAGATCGAACCGTACGCCGACCCGCGGCCAGGTGCAGTCCCAACCGGCGGACGGCAGAACGTCCACCAGCAAAGCAAGGCCGTCACCCAGCCACCAGTTATAGGTCACATCCACGAAGAGATTGCTGCCTGCGGTACCAACTCGTAGCTGCACCCGGAATTGATCATGATCGTAATGAATTTGATCAACTCGGTGCACGAGCCGGTCCAGGCCGCGCTCCCGCCAGCGCTGTTCGGATGACGGTCCAGGCGCACCCTCCCCATCGGTCTCCTCGGGGCTGCCAAGTTCGAAAGAGCCGCGGGAACTGCTGCGGTCGTTGTCTGTCGGTGCCCGCCACAGCTCGAGCCGGGGACCGTCGACCTCCAGACCATAGAGCCTGAGCAGCCGGCCCGTCCGAGCGTCGAACTGCGTAGCGCCCAAGGTGATCACAGGCTCCGTCGGCTCGAGCGACGGCGTCGGCGGCCAGGCCGGCAGCTGCTGGATCCGGTCCGGCGCCGTCAGGTCGAACTGGGCGAGGGCGACCTCGTGGCCGCGATCTGCCCAAACCGTCGCTGTGGCGAGCTCGGCTCGCAGCGTCAGCGAGGTCGCGCCGTTGCCGGGCTGCACAAGATCATCAGGCAGTCCCAACCTGCCGCGCTCTCCTGGCGGAATCGGTGGAACCTGGATTGCCAGCTCCGCGACCGGGTAACCCTCCACCTCCTTGACTGCGACGAAACTAAGGTGGTCGGTGCCGAGAGTGTGGTAGCGGTTGTAAAGCGTCAGCAGATTGCCGTCAAGATCGAAAAGGATTGGCTGGTTCACCCCGCTGAACTCGGCCAGGCTGGGCGTCGGCGTACCGTCTGGCAAGATCATTCCGTCCATCACGAAGTTACCGTCGTGCAGCACCTCGCCAAAATCACCACCGTACGCATAGAACTCGGTACCGTCGGGCTTGCGGCTCAACAGTCCATGATCACGCCATTCCCAGATGAAGCCCCCGTGCAGCCGCGGATAGCGCTCGGTCAATTCGTCGTAGATCTGCATGCCACCAGGGCCGTTGCCCATCGCATGGGCGTACTCGCACATCAGGAAGGGCTTGCTGCGAACGCGCTCGGCATCCTCAGCGCTGCTGAGG
Organism: Propionibacteriaceae bacterium; assembly: GCA_035535395.1. GTDB lineage: Bacteria > Actinomycetota > Actinomycetes > Propionibacteriales > Propionibacteriaceae > Microlunatus. The sequence continues at coordinate 1,145 of DATLQC010000225.1, forward strand.
TAGAAGATGAAACCGCTGTCGGTGCCGATCGCCTCGGTCTCCAGATAATTGGGATACATCCGTGAATAGACATCGGTGTATGCGCACGTGTGATCGCCCTCGTAGTGCACCGGCCGTCCGGGATCGCGGCTATGCACCCAGTCGGCCATTCGAGCAAGGTTTCGGCCAGTCCCTGCCTCATTGCCGAGAGACCAGATGATCACCGACGGGTGGTTCTTATCACGCTCGACGGTGCGTACCATCCGGTCCAAGCACGCCTCTTCCCACCGCGGATCATCGCTCGGATTCCCTTGCCAGCCACAAACTTCAAAGCCGTGCGTCTCGTAGTCGCACTCATCGATCACCCAGAAGCCAAGCTCATCTGCAAGATCAAGTACCCGTGGATGTGGTGGATAGTGACTGGTGCGGATGGCGTTCACACCCGCACGCTTCATCATGATCAAGTCAGCTCTGGCGTACTCCTCATCGAACATCCTGCCCTTGACCGGGTTGATCTCATGCCGGTTGACGCCGCGGAAGATCAGCTGCCTTCCGTTGACTTCGAAGCTGCCACCGTCGATCTCAACGCGCCGGAAACCGAGCCGCACGCGCAGCGTCTCTCCGGAGGAGCCGACTCGTGTCTCATAGAGCCGAGGGGCCTCCGCGCTCCATGGCTCGACGTGCCCGAGCGAGAATGCAGCCACATCTTCCGGACTATCGAAGCTCTGCCGCACTCCGAGCTCGGGAATGTCAATCTCAATCGGATACGCCTGGTCGCCAGCGATGATCTCCGGATGAATCGACCCCGTGCCATCCGGCCCATACTCGGTGCGCAGCCAGAGATCATCCATCGATCCAGGCGGGCGGCTCAATACGGTGATGTCGCGAAAAATGCCTGGGAGCCACCATTGATCTTGGTCCTCCAGATAGCTCATGGAGGACCATTGATGGACGCGTACCAAGATCACATTCCGGCCCGGACGCACTACATCGGTGATGTCGAACTCCTGGACCAGTCGGCTGCCCTTGCCGACCCCAATCTCTCTGCCGTTCAGCCACACGCGGTAGACCGACTCCACACCGTCGAAGCGCAGCAACACCCGCTCAGACGTCCAGTCGGGCAGTTCGAAACTGCGGCGATAATCACCGGTCGGGTTCTCGTCGGGAATGTGCGGCGGATCGATCGGGAATGGATAGCGAATGTTGGTGTAGATCGGCCCTCCATACGCGCCCTCCGCCGCTTTGGCAGAAGCGCCAGGAAGCACCCAGTGCGAGGGCACCGCAATCGTGTCCCAGGCCGAGTCGTCGAAATCCGGATCGGCAGCTGCGTCGTCAAGGCCATATGCAACCGGCGACCAGCGGAATTTCCAATCACCGTTGAGGCTGACCATGGGTGCATCGGTCGCTAGCCACGCCCGCGGTCGGCTGCGCTCCCCGCTTCCAGGTGAAAAGTCGTCAAGATAACTGGTCACGAGACACAGTCTTGTGGTGAACCATCTCGAAGCGCCATCGGGCTGACCTGTCGAAGCGCGCGTCGACAGTCGCGGCACATGTAGGCCTCTGACTCGCATGATCTGGAACTGCCCGGTAGCATGCGGGAGTTGTCCGGCGACAGGCGCCGGCGACTGATCAAAGTCCGGGACCACAGTGACGTCTCGGAAGCGAGAGGTTACGTCAGTGGGTTCGGTCATCAAGAAGCGCCGCAAGCGGATGGCGAAGAAGAAGCATCGCAAGCTGCTCAAGCGCACACGGATCCAGCGCCGCCGCGCGGGCAAGTAGCCTCCCGGACTGGACACCTTGATGGCCGGGGAACGGGTCGTCCTCGTCACCGGAGTCTCGCGTGACCTGGGTGCTCGCTTCGCCCGATCGCTTGCCGAGGAGGATGTGGAGGTCGTCGGCATCGACGTAGGCCCGCCTCGACATGACCTAGGCAGGGCCGATTTCATACGCGCCGACATCCGCAATCCCGTTATCTCCAAGGTGATTGCCACTCGCGGGGTCGACACCGTCGTGCATCTGGCGGTGGTGGCAGCTCCTGACAGCGCTGGCGGTCGCTCCTCGATGAAGGAGATCAACGTCATCGGCACCATGCAGCTGCTCGCCGCGTGCCAAAAGGCTGAAACCTTCCGAAAGCTCGTCGTCCAAAGTTCGATCTCGGTGTACGGGGCATCTCCGCGAGATCCCGCGAAGTTCACCGAGGACATGTCGGCCCGCGCCCAGCCGCGTACCGGTTTTGGCAAGGATTCGCTCGAGATCGAAAGCTACGTCCGTGGGCTGGCCCGTCGACGGCCCGATGTGGCGGTCACGACGCTCCGTCTCGCGAATCTCATGGGAGCCGGCGTAGACAGCCACGTCACCCGCTATCTCTCACTCCCTGTCGTGCCTCGAGTGATGGGCTTCGATGCGCGGCTGCAGTTTCTGCACCCGAGCGACGCTGTTGCCGCGTTGCTGCTGGTGACCAACCGTGACTTTCCCGGCACCTTCAACGTCGGCGCAACCGATATCGTCACCCTCACTCAAGCGCTTCACAAGATGGGTCGGCCCGCGGTTGGCGTGCCGCAAGCCGCAGCGCCATTGGCCGCAACCCTGGTCCGGCGCGCGCATCTAGTGGACTTTTCCCCAGACCAGATTGACGCGCTCACCTATGGTCGCGCCATGGACACGTCCCGTTTTGCTGCAGAGACAGGCTTCGTTCCAAAGTTCAGCAGCCTGGCTGCGCTGGAGGAATTCGTTCGTGCAGCCAAGCCCGGCTTGCTGAGTCCAGAGCGTGTCGACACCGCGCTCGACGTCGTAAGCCGGGTGCTCAGGACGGTGGTGGCGCGCAATGGCTGATGCGAAGATCATCCAGCTTGGCAGCGGTGGCCCGGCTGGTCGTGGCAGTCGAACATCACCGTCGGCCTCAGCTCGGCGTCTGGCACCGCCCCAGGGGGGCCGTCGTGCGGCTAACAGCAGACAGGCACCCGAGACAGACGAGCCGCCGATTACACCTGAACCGGATCCCACGCCGGGCTCGGAGGAAGCCCCTGCGACCTCGCCCTTCGGCGCTCTGGTGAACGAGCTGCTTAAAGTTGCGTCCCGGTCGTTGGGAAGCCTTAAGTCACTGCCGATCAGCCAGCTGGAAGCGCTCGCTGCTGATCCGGTGCATGCCTTTGCGTCCGTGGCACAGGCGATGGGTGTCGACTGGGATGAGTCGCTTGAGGAAATAGTGGCGTTCATCCGGAGCCGACTGCAGGGTGACTATGCCGTCGATGCGTTCGGATTCGACCCGGAATTCACGACCAGGATCTATCTTCCGGTGCTGCGCCGACTTGCCGACGCCTGGTTCCGGGTCGAGGTTCGAGGAGCCGAGAACCTTCCTGTTGATGGCTCGGCGCTGCTGGTTTCCAATCATGCCGGCACGCTGCCGCTGGACGGAATGATCTTGCAAACGGTGGTCTATGACGAGATCGGCAGACATGTCCGGATGCTCGGTGCTGATCTGATCTTCAAAACGCCCTACTCACATGATCTTGCCCGCAAGACCGGAACGACGCTGGCCTGTCAGGAGGATGCCGAACGCCTGCTGGCATCCAACCAGTTGGTGGCGGTCTTTCCCGAAGGTTTCACGGGCCTCGGGAAGCCGTACGCCGATCGTTACAAGCTGCAGCGGTTCGGTCGTGGAGGATTTGTGGCGGCAGCCATCCGCGCTCAGGTGCCGATCGTCCCCATTGCGATCGTCGGTTCGGAAGAGATCTACCCATTGATCGCAAAAGCCCCGGCGCTCGCTCGGGCGCTGGGCGTACCGTACTTCCCGATCACTCCGCTGTTTCCCTGGTTCGGGCCGTTAGGCATGATTCCGCTGCCGAGCAAGTGGATCATCCAGGTCGGTGAGGCAATCACTACCGATGAGCTCGGGCCAGGCGCGGCCGACGATCCCATGATCGTGTTCAACATCACCGATCAGGTGCGTGAGACGATCCAGCAGACCCTCTACGCGCTCCTCATGCAACGTCGCAACGCCTTCTTGTGACGACGACGCGCCTCTCTCTCCCGACCGGCCCACACTCGTGTCTCTCGACCATCTCACTCTCGTGCCGAAACCTACGTTCACGTAGCTTGCGCGCGGTCTGCGCATGTTGCAACCTGTGCAGACCGGCAACAACCTGTGCAGACCTTTGGAGAGCGCAGGCGCAGCTAGTCTGAGCCACGTGTTCTGGGCGTTGGCGGTGATCTTGCTCGCATTCGCGAGCTTCACCGTGATCGTCGTCAGACTGCGTCGGCCCACACGCGCCACCGACTTGAGCGGGCCGACGGACAAGCCGAGTTCTGGGCGCATCGATCTTGAGCAGCTCAAGGGCTTTGTGTACGTCGGCGCGGCCGCATTGGCGCTACTTGCGGTGGCGGTGATCTTGATGGGCCTTTTCGCGAACCGGAGCGGTCGGGCAGAGGGGTTGGCAGTACTCGGTTTCTTCGGCTATGCGGTCTATCTTGTCGCCGCTACCGTCGTGCTGTACGTCATGAGCCGCAAGAACTAGTGCGGCTGTGCTAACCCCGCAGGATGCGCCGCACCGCAAAACCGGTAGCCACCGCACCGGCCGTAGCACCCGCAGCGCCTGCACCCAGTAGTCCCAGCCGGGCCGCCTTTCGACCGCTCCGATAGTCCTGAATCTGCCAGTCCTGTTCCTCCGCATGCGCCAGCAGCCGGCCGTCAGGGTTGATCGCGCACGGGTGCCCGACGAGCGACAGCATGGGGAGGTCGTTGTAGGAGTCGGAGTACGCGAAGCAATGAGCAAGATCAAGTCCGTGCTCGTGGGCCAACGCCCGGATGGCCTCAGCCTTGGCGGGGCCATGCAGCAGATCACCCTTTAGCCGGCCGGTATAAACACCGTCGATGTGCTCCGCAGTAGTACCCAAGGCACCGGTGAGTCCCATCCGCGCGGCAATGATCCCAGCGACCTCCACCGGTGCGGCCGTCACTAGCCAGACCTGCTGACCGACATCGAGATGCATCTGAGCGAGGGATCTGGTCCCAGGCCAAATGCGTTCAGCGATCGACTCCTCATAGACCTCGTTTGCAATCTCTGTCAGTTCGGTGACTGTGTGGCCTTCGATAAATCCCAATGTGACGCTGCGGGCATCATCGATATGATCCGCTTTCTCTCGCCCGATCATGCGGAAGTACGCCTGCACCCACAAGCCCTTGACGATCACTCTGGTCGGGAAGAAGCCACGCCGATACAGACCCTTGGCAAGATGGAACAGCGACGCGCCCTGAATCACCGTGTTATCAAGATCAAAAAACGCCGCCGCCGCGAGATCCTCGTGGATCAGCGGTTCCTGCTGACGGACGGCGTCGTCGAGGCCCTCCGACGTCTCCTCGAGCGGCCCGGCCGCAGTTAACGGACTGTCCTGGTCGACTGGAATTGCCGATGCGTCGCTGCCAGGCAGCGGCTCAGCATGACCGAGTTGTTCGGCGGGCGCATCATCGGACTTGCTCATCGCGCTCTCCGGTCCGCTCACGTCATCACCATAATGTCCGGTTCCTCGACGCTATGCCAGACTCAGGTGCGTGAACGACCGCGAGGCCGCGGTTCAGCTCAGCGATGCTGGATTGTTGGAAGTTAACCTTGCCGATCTTGTGACACGGCAGGCGGAGGCCCAGCCTGAGGTCGTCGCACTGATGCAGCCCAGGCCGACACGTCGCACCATGACCTGGGCCGAATTCGACCGCCGAGTGAATGCGGTCGCTGCCGGATTGTCCGCGCATGGACTGCTGGCAGGACATCGAGTCGCAATCTGCGGAACGAACAGCATCGAGTTCGTGGTGGCGTACTTTGCGACCCTACGCGCCGGCTATGTCGCAGTGCCGATCAACCCGGAGTCCACGATCAGTGAGCTGCGCCGGATGATCAATGACTGTGGGGCTCGGGTGCTTTTCAGCGCTGCTAGTCAGCCGATTGAGGGAGTCCATGAGATAGCGCTCACGCCCAAAGGGCTCGACGAGTTGTCAGATCCGACGGCTGAACCAGTGAGCTCACCGAGGGATCCCGAGGCGCTGGCGGTCCTGCTCTACACAGCCGGCAGTTCCGGTGAACCCAAGGCCGCGATGCTCTCTCATCGCGCGTTGCTGAGTCACCTGCACAACGTTGCAGCGCTGGAAATTCTTGACCGCGACGACGTAGTGCTCGCCATGCTCCCGCTCTTCCACGTCTTCGGGTTGAACGCGGTGCTGGGAACCTCCGTGCTCTGCGGCGCGCGGTTGGTGATCATGGATTGGTTCGAGGGCTTCGTCGAGGTGCTGGGAGCAGAGAAGATCACGAATCTCCCTGTCGTACCACCGATGCTGGCTCGCATTCTGGATGACGAGCGCGCCGTTGCCAGCCTCGGCTCGGTGACCAGGGTTGTGTCAGGGGCGGCGCCGCTGTCAACTGATCTTCGTGAGCGATTCACGGCGCATACCGGTCTCACAGTCGAGCAGGGCTATGGGCTGACCGAGGCAGGCCCCGGCGTCACGGCCACTATTGGTACGGATGCGCTCGGGCACGGTCATGTGGGGCGCCCGTTGCCGGGTGTCGAGGTTCGGATCGGCGACGGCACGGAACCAACCGAACCGGGTGAGATCTGGATTCGCGGTGCCAACGTGTTCTCCGGCTACTGGCCAGACCGAGATGGCGGTCCAGATCAGGATGGCTGGTTCGCTACCGGCGATGTGGGTTACATGATCGACGGTGAATTGTTCCTGGTCGACCGGTCGCGGGAGTTGATCATTGTCAACGGCTTCAACGTCTATCCCGCCGAGGTCGAGGAGGCAATTGCTGAGCTGCCGGAGGTTGAGTCGGTGGCGGTGATCGGTCGGCCGCACTGGCGTACAGGTGAGCAGGTCGTGGCGTTCGTCACTGGAGCGGGCCTCGGTGTGGCGACGATCAACGAACATTGCGCGAGCCGGCTCGCGAAGTTCAAGCGTCCGAGCTTGGTCTGGGTCGTCGACGAGCTGCCCCGGGGGATTACCGGCAAGGTGAGGAAGGGTGTCTTGCGCGGGATGTCCAGTACGTAGCCTGCTGGCCGTTGGCGGAGGCTCTCCGAGACCAAAATTGGACGTGTCGGGACATCCTTGGACACGCTGCCGATGTCTGGTGGTCAAGGGGTCGCGAGTTCAAATCTCGCCAGCCCGACAGTGTTGCTTGTCAGACGACTTTGAGCACAGGACTGGCTCCGCAATCGGGTCGGGATCAGATCGCATTGCCTGGCGTTCGTGCGTTCGGGCGGCGGGATCGGCCTGGTTAACCTTTCTCGGTGCTCGCGAGATAAGCGGCCAGGTGGGTGGTCCGCCAGGCTAGGAGCCGACGCGCGACCCAGAGACCGATGGCGGCAGCGACGACGGCCGTTGCGCAGACGACAGCCGCTGAGATACCGAACTGGGCCGGCGTGAGCCGCTGGCCAGGCAGCTTGATGGACCGAGCGAGCTGCACACCTGGGCTCAGGATGGCGAGTCCGATCAGCGGCACGTAGAAGAAGGGCGCGAAGGCAAGCACTACCCACCGCAGGTGGGTACGCCAGGCTCGGCGGTGCTGCCATCGCCAACGCAGGGAGCGCGGATGGTAGGGGAACACGATGCCGAGCCAAGCGGCCACCGGAAGAACTCCGACGGGCAGAAGGGCGACGAGCGCACAGGACCATACGATCTCGCTCCAGGGATAGTGCCGACGCCGACATACATCACCCCGGCGGCGCACGCGACCCTGATCAGGGAGCCGATCACAATGCACCGAGCGGCCAGCCATCGCCAATATGCAGCTTGGTCTCTCAGAACTGACAGCGCCAAGGCTGGGCTCGACCCCATGACGTTGGTCGCTGGGGTATCGGCCAGCATCCACGATGCCAGGATCACCGGGAACGCGAGCGGTCCGTTCAGGCTGAACAAGAACGCGTGCGCACGCGGCGGCAGCAGGAACCACGCCGCAACCATCAGCGCACCGTTCGTCACGAGCGCTGTTGGTATTTCCCACGGCGGCCGTACGACCCGGCGATACTCGCTCACGACGGCCCGGCGCAGCGGCGGCACGGCCTCCATTAGCACATCATCGCCGAGGCGAGGCGCGGAAGGCAGTCGGCGCGCGGCCTGGATCCTTCTCCTGACAGGCGAGTCTGTCACTAGCGATGGACAGCCCCGTTAGAGGTGCGCTCTCCCTTCATCGAGATCTTGATCAACAACCTTCATCGAGGATCGTGATCAACAGCGCTGGCCCGCGCGGCGAGTATCACAGCCGGATCTTGGTACGCCTGGCCGGCCCACCACGTCGGCACTGAGCTGCTCGTCGCCGGAATGTTGATCGTGGCCGGAGGCGGCAACGGGGCACCGCTGGACTCTCGCGAGCTGGAGCGTTGCACTCGGGTCGGATGAGTGGGGGGATGAGCTGCAGGAATACCGCACGCGAATCCCGGTCCTTCGGGAACGATTCCCCTTGCATGGGTGAGCCAGGTAGACCCAAATTGGCGTTATGGCCGAGCCCGAGGACTTCCACAGCGACTTCCTGCCCCGCTTCATCGACGCGCAACGTGCCTTTCACGACGGTGACCCCGAGCCCAATCTGGCGTTGTGGTCCACCGAGGGCCCGGTGACACTCTTCGCCGCCCGCGGCCTGGTCGACTCCGGTACCGAGCCCGTGACAAAGACCTTCCGCTTCGTGGCGTCCACGTTCTCCGACGTCGGGAGCTTCGATTGGGAGACGCTGGCCTCCGGTGTGGCGGGGGACTTCGCTTACACCGCGGCTGTCGAGCTCTACACCAACTCCAGAGAGGGTGGTCCCTTGGAGCGGACCGAGCTCCGAGCGACTCATGTTTACCGCCGCGAGGGCGGGCAGTGGCGGGCGGTCCACCGTCATGCCGACCGTAGGCCTCCCCAGCGCGATGACTTGACTGAGGTTGTCGAGGCATTCCGCAACGCACTTCGTGTCTACGTCATGGGTGACCCAGAACCAGTCATGAGCTTCTTCTCGAACCGAGACGACGTCACACTCGCCAATCCCCTGGAACCGCCATGCCGTGGGCCCGCCGACGTCGGAGACGCGGCTCGGCGAGCCGCGGCCAACTTCGCCGAAGGGGGCCCGCTCCACTTCGAAAAGGTCTCAAGTACCTTCAAGGAGATAGCGAGGTTCGCCACTGCCGATCTCGGCTACGTGCTGCAGCTCGAGCAGCATGAGGGCCGCATCACCGGCCGCGACGACACCGTCGTAAGCGCCTTGCGCGCCACGCTGGTCTTTCGCCGAGAGGCCAGCACGTGGAAGATCGTGCACCGGCACGCCGACCCGATCACAGCAGACCGGTCGCCAGGGAGCCTAGTCAACTCATAGCCCTCATGACGCAGTACAGCGGTTGACAGCCGTTCTTGCAGGACGGGCGCCGCGCACTGTCCACTCGGGGTGCCGTTCTGTTGGCCATTACCCTGTTTGGCCGCCGTACCCGCCGAGCCTCCGAGGTCGTATTGCCAGCGTCGTGAAAGATTGTGCCGTGGGCGAGTTCGCCGAACGGGCCGAGCGGGTAGTTGTACTGACACGGCAGGGTTGTCATCTGTGCGATGAGGCAATCGGCCACGTTGCGGCTGTTTGTGCCGAGACCGGCGAAGAGTATGCGGTCATTGATATCGATCGCGATCCGGAGCTACAGCAGCGCTACACCGACCAGGTGCCCGTAACGTTCGTCGATGGCGCACAGCATGACTTTTGGCGAGTGGATCCGGTACGACTCAAGGCCGCCCTCTCGCGGAGTCGCTAAGCGCCATGTTGTTTACCGCTGCCACTCTGCGCGGGCTGACAGAGGGTCGGGTGTCTTGCACTTATCGCCGCTGGGAGGTCGTACGGCCCAAAGTCGGGTCACGATTCACTACTTCGGCTGGAGTCGTCGAGGTCACTTCGATTACGCGTGCCGACGAGCAGCAGCTGACCGAGCGGGACGCTGATGAGGCTGGCTTCGACTCGGTGGCTGACTTGATCAAGTGGTGCCGAGCGAAGGGCAACGGTGATCTCTATCGGATTGGAATTGCCTTGGCCGGACCGGATCCTCGTATTGAGCTCCGCCGTACCAACAACTTGCAGGCTGCTGATGTCGCGGCGCTCAATGCCAAGCTCGACCGGATGGACCGTGCCGCCGAGCAACCCTGGACCCGCAGCACCTTGCGACAGATTTCGCGGCTGCCTGGTGTGGTGTCGACCGAACTCGCCGCCGAGGTCGGTCAAGAGCGGCGCGCGTACAAGTTGCGGGTGCGCCGGCTCAAGGCGCTCGGGCTGACGGAATCGCTGGAGCGTGGCTACCGGCTTTCCCCACGAGGCCAGGCGTATCTCGCCGCATTTGACTCCGGGCCATCGTGAGCCGGCGGCCGCGCGAGCTGGATCGTCTTGACGGTGTGATGGGAAACGGACCCCTAACTCGGTCTTGAGGGCTCGTTTCGACGGCTGTGATGCGAAACGCACCTCGAGCGTCGGCTGCGGCCTGAGACGTTTGTGCAGCCGTTCACAAACGCCTTAGAGTGGCGCTGTTTGGACCAGATCCGAGCCGCGATTCAGGAGTTGTGTGTCGCAGACCTTCCCAACTGAGCCTTCGCCACGGGCGGCGGCCGATGACCATTGGCGGGCAGTCCCTACGCTCAAGGGAATTCCGGACGCCACGGTCGCGCGTTTGCCTGTCTACCTCCGAGCGCTCAACCAGCTAGCAGAGCAACAGATCGACACCATCAGCAGCGGCGCGCTGGCTGAGGCTGCGGGCGTCAACTCTGCCCAGCTCCGCAAGGATCTTTCCTACCTCGGCTCGTACGGCACCCGCGGAGTCGGCTACGACGTTGCGTACCTGCTCTTCCAGATCGGCCGCGTAGTCGGCTCAGCCAATGACTGGCCGGTAATCATTGTGGGTCTAGGCAATCTGGGTACCGCCCTGGCCAACTACTCCGGTTTCTACTCCCACGGATTTCGCGTCGTCGGCTTAGTCGATACCTCGCCCGATCTGGTGGGCAAGCGGATTCATGGCCTGGCGATCTCGGATCTCAGCGAACTCGAGGAAGTTGTTGCTCGTACGCGCGCGGTGATCGCGGTGATTGCAACGCCGGCCGACGCCGCCCAGGCGGTGGCCGACAGGCTGGTCTATCTAGGTGTCACCAGCATCCTGAACTTCGCGCCGACAGTGCTTGCCGTCCCCGAAGGGGTCAACGTCCGAAAGGTAGATCTGGGCCAGGAACTGCAGATCCTCGCCTATCACGAGCAGCGCAAGACCGACGACAGCCAGGTCTTGTCCAAGAGCAGGAGAACGAGCTGATGAGCATCCTGGTGGTGAGCGTTTCCCACAAGTCGACATCGGTCTCTCACCTTGGCCAGCTTGCCTTGGATGCTCCGGCTTCGGCCAAGCTCGCCGAACAGCTTGTTGACTCCGAGCACATTGATGAGGCCGTGGTCTTGTCGACCTGCAACCGAACCGAGCTGTATGCCTCGGTCTCCCGATTCCACGGCGCGCTCGACGATGCAACGCAGGCACTTGCCGATGTCGCCGGTCTGAGGCCAGGTGAGCTGCGCTCCTTGTGTGCGGTCTTTTTCGATGAGGGCGCGGTCGCCCACACTTTCTCGGTCGCGTCTGGCCTGGACTCCCTTGTGGTTGGAGAAAGCCAAATTCTCGGGCAGGTCAAGAGCGCTCTGGCCCTGAGCCAGGCGCACGAGACCGTTGGTACGGTGCTCAATGCGCTGTTTCAGCAGGCGATCCGGGTGGGCAAGCGGGTCCACACCGAGACCGGCATTGGCGCGGCGGGCCATTCGCTGGTAAGCGCCGCGTACGGGTTACTGAGCGAGGAGATCGGTGGCCTGGGCGGCCGCCGCGTACTCGTCGTCGGAGCCGGTGCAATGGCTGGACTGGCTGCCCGGACCGCTGCCGCTGAGGGTGCCTCGGTGACGTGTGCTAACCGAACGCTGGCCCGCGCCGAGCGCTTGGCAGAGGCTGTCGGCGGTAAGGCTGTCGCGCTGTCAGATCTCGTTGCTGCTCTCGCCGCCACCGACGTACTCGTGACCTGCACGGGAGCGCGAACACTGACCATCGGCGTCGACGACCTGGCGGGTACGCCGGTGCGTGGCGTCGTTGATTTGGCACTGCCGGCTGATGTGGCGCCCGAGGTGGCAGAAAACGACATTTGCCTGGTGAATCTGGATCGCCTTGTCACCGATCAACCGGACGTAGCCAGCGCCGAGGAAATCGAAGATGCCCGCAATCTTGTCCGTGAAGAGGTTGCCAGCTTCCTTGGACTACGCCGGGCTGCCCAGGTGGCCCCCACCGTGGTTGCGTTGCGCTCCATGGCCTCCGAGGTGGTGTCGGCAGAGCTGCGTCGACTGGAGGCCCGATTGCCCCAGCTTGATGATCATGAACGGGAGCAGATTCAGCACAGCATGCGGCGCATCGTCGACAAGCTGCTGCACGCCCCGACCGTACGCGTACAGGAACTGTCGTCGGAGCCCGACGCCGTCGATTACGCGGCCGCATTGCGCGAGCTCTTCGCCCTCGATCCGCAGACGGTCGCCGCGGTGATGTCACCCGAGCTCGGACCTTAGCCATGTCGCGTCCTCACTCGTGGTGCGTTTCTCCGATTGATTGCTCCGCTCGCTGCGCTCGCTCCGCGCGGATCGCGCCGGGAAGCCGCCTACTTTGTCGTCGCTCGGCGACGGAAAAGCGTGTCGGCTCACTCCTCCGCAGCACGGCGGCGCGCGATCCGGTGCACAAGGGCACAAATGAGAGCCCTGGCGGCCGATCTGGAGCACGTTCGTGGCTGTGTGCGGAGAAACGGCCAGATGTTTGCAGCCGGCGGAACCAAAGGCTTCGCTGGCCGTGACGCACACAGTCCCGTGGGCCCGGCCGATCAGGTTGGGCGCGCGTAAGTCTCCGCTGGCCGTGGCGCAGGCGAGCCAAGTGGCGACGGCGCTGGCGGCTGGCGGCATCGTCACGA
>DATLQC010000226.1:0-2655 GCA_035535395.1 Propionibacteriaceae bacterium
GACCGCATCGAGCAGTGCCGCCGAGCCGATCACATTGAGGTAGGTGTCTTGTTGCCCGGCGAAGCTGGCGTAAGCGAGATCCTCGGCAGTGGCGGAGGAGCGTACGGCTACTGGCTCGTCGTCGCCCAGTGCCCGGTAATGATCGGCGATCTCACTACGCAGTTCGTGCGGGGTCTCGATCGCGAGCACTCGGCGGCGTGCCTCCTCGGCGGCGGCAGCCACCGCGTCGGAATCCGTCGCGTCGGCAAGCTTGCCCATCAAGTCATCCAGTCGGTCCGCGACCACTAAGCGATAAGCGTCAGTGGTGACACAGAAACCGCCTGGTACGGGCAGCCCGCCCGAGCGCATGATCCCCAGATTGAGCGCCTTGCCACCGACCACGTTGATCATGGTCGCGTCGATATCGGAAAGGTCTACCAGCAGCGCCATAAAGGAGACGATAGAGCCAACCGAGCCAGAATTCAACAACTGATGAATTACGCTATACATGGCATTCGTGCCGCCTACAGCGTGACAACCTTGGTACCGGCTTGGTACGGCTTTGGATGCTGGCTCGGTAGCCTTCTTGAGCGTGACTCCATTTCCGGATACCCGTCGGGGCGACCTCGTCGAGGTGCTGCACGGACGTGCGATCGCGGACCCGTACCGCTGGCTGGAGGATCCGGATTCCGACGAAACCGCCGACTGGGTGAAGCGCCAGAACGAGTTCACTGCTGCGTACCTGGACTCGCTGCCGGACCGGTCATGGTTCCTCGAGACCATGCAGCAGGTCATGAAGCAGCCGCGGGCAGGCGTGCCGTTCAAGCGCGCCGGGCACTATTTCGTCAGCAGGAATGATGGCACTCAGAACCAGGACGTGATCTACGTTGCGTCGTCGCTGCCCGAGTTGCTGGCCGGGGGACGCGTGCTCGTGGACCCGAACACCTTCTCCGAGGACGGCACCAGCTCCTTGAGCAGCCTGACGGTAAGCGCGGACGGTCAGCTCGTCGCGTACGGAGTCAGTGAGGCAGGCAGTGACTGGACGAGGTTTCGGCTACTGCGTCTAGCCACCGGGGACGCGGTGGACGATGCATTGATCCAGACCAAGTTCTCCCAGGCCGAATGGCTGCCTGATAACCGCTCCTACGTCTACACCCATTTTGATCACAAAGGCGACGCGGACGGTACCCAAACGGCCGCGCTCGCGGGCCCGAAGCTGCGGGTGCATCGCATTGGCGATCTGCAAGATCAAGGCCAGGTGATCTTGGAGTCTCCGGAAAACGATCAGCTGATCTTCTGGGCCGAGGTGACAGAGGACGATCGCTATCTAGTGGTGAGCATTGTGGAAGGCACCGAGAACAAGAACCGGCTGTGGGCCTATCCAATCGTCTCAGGGGAGCGAAGCCGGCTCGGAAGTCCCATCAAGATCATCGACGAGCCGATCGCCGAATTCAGCCTCGCGGGTTCCGACGGCAGCATGTTGTATCTTCGAACGGACTTGGGTGCCGAAGCCGGGCGGCTGGTCGCTGTCGATCTTGAAGCCTTCGCCGACAGTGCAGAGATCGGCTGGCATGAGGTGGTCGTGCCGTCCGAACACACCTTGGCTGATGCCAGAGCGGCCGGCGATGGGTTCATCCTGATTTACCTTGCTGATGCGCAGCCGCTGATCGTCAAGGTCGGCCTCGATGGTGGCTCTTCCGGCATTGTCGAAGTGCCTGGCGGCGCGGTGGTCGGCCTGAATGCCAAGCGCGGCGATTCTGAAGCGTTCGTCGGCCTTTCCTCTGTCACCTCGGCTACGCGCAGCTATCTCATCGACACCGGATCTTCGACGGTGACCTCTCTCGCAGAACTGGTGCAACCGAGCTCTGAACCCTTCCGCGGCCCGGAAACCGTCATCGAACGCCACGTGGCGACCAGCAAGGACGGCACGCCGGTGCCGTACTTTCTGATCACTCCGGTTGATGTCGACCGGTCACGGCCGCAACCGACCTTGTTGTACGGGTACGGCGGCTTCAAGATTCCCGTGCTCGCCGACTATCGACCCGGCTGGCCTTGCTGGCTGGCTGCAGGTGGCCTGCTCGCGATTGCCAATCTGCGGGGCGGTGGAGAGTTCGGCACGGCTTGGTACGAAGCCGGCCGCCTCGCCTCCAAGCAGAATGTCTTCGATGATTTTGTCGCGGTCGCCGAGGACCTGAAACAGACCGGTATTACGACGACCCAGCAACTTGCCTTGCACGGCCGTAGCAACGGAGGCTTGCTGGTCGGAGGAGTGCTGACGCAACGTCCTGATCTGGCCGCAGTAGCGCTGCCAGCCGTCGGTGTGTTGGATCTGCTTCGCTTTCATCTGTTTACGATCGGCGCGGCGTGGATCTCCGATTACGGGAATCCTGACGATCCCGAGCAGTTTGCCCAGGCGCTGGCGTATTCCCCGCTGCACAATGTCCGGCCCGGCACCAGCTACCCGGCCACCCTGGTGCTGACCGGCGACCACGACGACCGCGTGGTGCCGCTGCACAGCCACAAGTTCACGGCCACATTGCAGTATGCCCAGGCCGGTGAGCAGCCGATCCTGACACGGATCGAGGTCTCGACAGGCCACGGACTCGGGAAGCCAACTGCACTCATTGCGGCGGAATGGGCGGATCTGCTGGCCTTCGCGGCCTATCAGACCGGTCT
>DATLQC010000227.1:0-11810 GCA_035535395.1 Propionibacteriaceae bacterium
GGCGTGCTTTCGGCGATTGAGCAGATCCTGTTCGTCCCGCATCTGACGCCGCCGCAATGCGAGCTCCTGGCGTGCGCGGTTGTTGATGGCCTCTGCCTGGTGCCGCGCCCGGTCAATGATCTGCTCGGCATCGCCGCTGGCGTCGACCTTGATGCGTTCTGCCGCAGCGAAGGTGTCGGTGCGTAGCTTGGCGGCGTGCTCAGTCTCCTGCGTTAGGCGTTCGCCGGCCGCCCGTTGCAACTCAGTAGCCTCAGCCAGCATCGCCTGAATACTCTGATTCGCCGATTCCTGCGCCTGCCTCAGCTCGGCCAACACTCGCTCACGTTGGTCTGCTACCTGTTGGCGTACGGCTGCACTGTCGCGTTCGGCGCCGGCGAGCAGCTGCTGGGACTCAAAAGTGGCCGCCTTGCGCATGCCGGTCGCGGCCGCCTCACCCTCAGTGCGTACAGCATCGGCCTGCAGTCGCGCCGACGACAGTAACTGCTCCGCCTCGGCCGCGACTCCGTCTCGCAATTCAGCTGCGTCGCGCTCACTGTGGTGTCGCAAGCTATCCAGCTCGGCTAGCTGCGCGTCTCGCATCTGGGCAAGCTCTGCTGTCGCGTTCTGGCGTAGCTCGTTGATCTCCGCATGCACTTGCGCGCTCAGCCGATCCGCCTCTTGAACGGCCTGCCGCGTGATGTCAGTTGCCTGCTCCTCAGCGATCTGGAGGAGCTCTTGCACCCGTCCTCCGAGGCTCGAGAAGTCAGCATGATTTGCTCGAGCGTTCGCCTCATCCAGCGCTCGGCGTAGCTCGTGGTTGTTGGCCATCAGGGCGTCGTATTGCTGCAGCAGGTGAGCGA
This sequence comes from Propionibacteriaceae bacterium, assembly GCA_035535395.1. Taxonomy (GTDB): domain Bacteria; phylum Actinomycetota; class Actinomycetes; order Propionibacteriales; family Propionibacteriaceae; genus Microlunatus. The sequence continues at coordinate 840 of DATLQC010000227.1, forward strand.
TCTGAGCATGGGTCGATCGCACAAAATAATCAACGGCCTCGCGGTCATATCCTTTGCGCGCCAAGGGAAAGCGGCCGTCATTGGGATGCTGGTCAACTCGTGGGGGCATATTCACGCCGGCTCCTTACACGCCAAGTGCCGTTACCCCCGAGGTATCTCAGGGTAACGGCACCCGAAGCTTCAGAGCCAGACGGTCACCCAAACGATCATGAGCAGCGGCCGCTGGATGGCGGAGCTTACTTCGATTTGGCTGCTTCGGCGGAAAGATCCGATGGCGCCACGAGCACAGTGGCGTCACCATCGATCTCAAGTTCGTCGTCCTCGTCAGATTTTCCACCGTTCCTGCCGGAGCCGCCCTTGCTATTGGCAGCGCTCTCTTCATTCAATCCGGCAGGTGGCAGCATGTCGGGACGCATTACGGTGCGATCCCCAACCTCACCCTCGAGATCGTTGGGGTCGTCTAAATCTGGGAACGCGCTGGCGGTCTGCTCGGCAAGTGCGGACAGGCTGGCCAACTGGCTGAGCACAGCCTGCTTGCGCTGGTGCAGCAACTCAGTCTCCCGACGCAACTGCTGCTTCCGCCAAGCAAACTCCTGCTGGGTCCGCTCATTGATGGCTGCAGCCTGCTTCTTGGCAGTGGCGATCCGTGCCTCGGCCTCCTGAGCGGCGCCACTCTTGGTCTGCTCGGCTTCGGCAAGAGCCTCGGCACGAATACGGGCAGCTTCGGCCAGGTCAGCCTCGAGACGCTCCGCCGACTCGCTGTGGTATTTGGTTGCCTCGGCGAGCATCGCAGCAGTCTTCTGCTGCGCCTCGTCATGGGTCACCTTGAGTTGCGAAACCGCCTGCTCGCGCTCCGCTGCCAGTTTGGATCGCGCTTCTGCGGCCTCGCGCTCAACGCTCCGGCGCAGGTTCTCGGTATCGAGGTAGGCATTCTGTCGAGTTGCCTGTGCCTCATGATCGGCCTCGCGTCGGATGGACTCGGCTTGGCGGCGGGCGGCGGCAACCAGGGCGTCGCCCTCTGCCTTGGCCTTCTCGACCTGGGCGTCCACCTCTTCCCGCAACTTGGTGCGCAGCTGATCAATCTGTGCCGCGCCGCCGCTCTTGATCGCGTCACCCTCACGGGCGGCGTTGTTACGCAGACCATCGGCCTCACGTCGAGCCTGTTCCTTGACTTTCTCGGCCTCGACCGTCGCGTTCTGCACGAGCTCGCGCGCTTGTTCCTGAGCCAGTCGGAGGATGTCATTGGCGCGCCCGCCAAGATTGGCGTAGTCGATTTCTTTGTCGCCCCTATCACCAACCGAGGCGACTTCGTCCTGGAGCAGGTTCACCTGCTGCTCAAGCTGAGAAGCGTGTCTACGGGACTTGACGACACTCTCCTCAAGAGTCCGAACGTAGTCGTCAACTGCCGTTCGGTCATACCCCCGCAGTGCTGTTGGAAAGTTCCCGACTGCGCTTGCTGTGTCGTCGAACAGGCCAAGCCCCGTGTTGTCTGATGCGTTCACCGCAAGAAGCCCTCTCCGAGAATAGATATTGACGCCGAGTCTGTGCCCGCGTGAGCGACGGCTTTTTGCTCAGCCGTACTGCGGATCCGCCGCGGTGTGCTCGACCAACTCGAGCAGAACGCCGCCAGTGTCCTTGGGGTGGACAAAGTTGATCTGCGAGCCGCGGGTACCGGCTCTTGGTGCATCATAAAGCACCCGTACACCGCACTGACGCAGTATCGAGGATGCGGACCGGACATCGGAAACAGCGTAAGCCACGTGGTGCAGACCGGATCCGCGTCTCATCAGAAAGCGGTTGAGCACCGAATCTTCGGTCAAGGGCATCAAAAGCTGAAGCTGACTTCCCACTGATCCGGTTTCGGTGCTCGTCAGCATGACCTCAGTTACTTGTTGGTCAAGGTTTTCCTCACGATGCACCACGTGCAGTCCGAGTACGTCACGGTAAAAGCTGACCGCTGAATCCAGGTCCGGGACCGCGATACCGACATGATCGAAACCGAGTAGACCAGGCAGTACAGCTCCAAGCTCGGAGCGCCTTCTGGTCATGGACATTAGAGTGCCAGACTGGGGTGCCTAACCAAGTACCGGACGTGATCGTCAGCACAGAGCGGGCGACTGGAGGGTGGAGTATGGGTTCAGTGATTGTCGGCGGAGCGCGTACGCCGATCGGAAAGCTGCTCGGCGGCTTCAAGGACGTATCCGCGACCGATCTTGGTGGCTACGCCATCGCAGCGGCGCTGGAGCGCTCCGGCGTCTCTGCGGAGCACGTCGACTACGTCGTCATGGGCCAGGTGCTGCAGGCAGGCACCGGCCAGATCCCTGCTCGGCAGGCAGCGGCAAAAGGTGGGATCGCCATGTCGGTCCCAGCCGTGACGATCAACAAGGTATGTCTGTCAGGCCTGAATGCAGTCGCGCTTGCTGATCAGCTGATCCGCGCGGGTGAATGCGACGTGGTCGTCGCCGGCGGTATGGAGTCCATGACCCAAGCGCCGCATCTGTTGCCTGGCTCCAGGTCTGGATACAAGTACGGCAACGTAACAATTATCGACCACATGGCCTATGACGGCTTGTGGGATGCCTTTACCGATCAGGCCATGGGCGCGCTGACCGACAGCTGCAATACGGGCGAGCAACTGGTTAGCCGCGAAGATCAAGATGTCTTTGCTGCGCGCTCCCATCAGCGTGCGGCCGCCGCGACGGCCAGTGGCGTCATGGGAGAGGAGATCGTCGAGGTCCGCGTTCCGCAGCGTCGCGGTGATGATTTGGTGATCAACAAGGACGAAGGCATCCGGGAGGGCGTTACCCCGGAATCGCTTGCCAAACTGCCGCCGGCTTTCGGACGCGATGGCTCGATCACCGCAGCCTCGTCCAGCCCGATCTCCGACGGCGCGGCTGCCATGGTGGTGATGAGCAAGGAAGCAGCGCAGCGGCTGGGTGCTACGCCGATCGCAGAGATTGGCGCGCACGCAAGCGTTGCCGGCCCCGACTCGTCTCTGCAACTTCAGCCAGCCAATGCGATCGATCTTGCTGTCAAGAAGCAACAGATCAGCGTCTCCGATCTCGAGCTGATTGAGATCAACGAGGCATTCGCGGCGGTCGGTGTCGCGAGCGCTCGCTCGTTGGGGTTGACCGAGGAAGAGACCGACGACAAGGTCAATGTCAACGGCGGTGCGATCGCTCTTGGCCATCCGATTGGAGCTTCGGGCGCTCGCCTGGTGCTGACCCTTGCGTACGAATTGCGGCGCCGGGGTGGCGGCACGGGTGTCGCCGCGCTCTGTGGCGGCGGCGGACAGGGTGATGCCTTGATCATTACCGTCCCCGACGACAACAGCTCCAGCTAAACGGCGAACCTCCGTTTCACAAGACAACGCATTGTCCGTTGACCGTGGCGAGGTGCATGACACCGTCGTTGCCGTCAGGTCAAGCAACCCGCGTGCACTTGGTCGGCTGATCAGCTGGATCGAGAATGCCTCACCGGCACTGCCGATGATCATGAAGGAACTCGCGCCGGATACCGGACGAGCGCATGTCCTCGGCCTCACCGGCGCGCCGGGGGTCGGCAAGTCGACCACTGCCACCTCGCTTGTCCGAGCGCTCCGTTCGCGCGGCGAGCGGGTGGGGGTATTGGCGGTCGACCCCAGTTCGCCGTTTTCGGGCGGAGCGCTGCTTGGAGATCGGGTTCGGATGCAGGAACATGCGCTCGATCCGGATGTTTACATCAGGTCGATGGCGACCCGAGGCCATCTCGGTGGGCTCGCCGTAGCAACTCCGCAGGCGCTACGAGCCTTCGACGCGGCGGGTTTCGACACCGTCATCGTGGAGACCGTCGGAGTAGGACAGTCAGAGCTTGAGGTGGCCGAAACCGCGGACACGATCCTGGTGCTGTTGGCACCGGGCATGGGAGACGGGATCCAGGCCGCCAAGGCCGGCATCTTGGAGATCGGCGACATCTTCGTGGTGAACAAGAGCGATCGCGAGGGGGCACAAGCCGTGGTACGCGAGCTGCGGACGATGATCGCACTCGCGCACCGGGGTCCGCACGACTGGAAACCGCCGATCGTCACGACAGTCGCCAACGAGCATCGCGGTATTGACGATCTGCTGGAGGCTATCGACCGTTTCCGAGCATCGCAAGCCGATACCGGGAGCGCCCAAAAACGCCGTGTGGCGCGCGCCCGACGCGAGGTGGAGAGCATCGCACTCGGCAAGCTGCGCGCAGAGTTCCAGCTGAATGGCGAAGCTAGGTTGGATGATCTTGCGGAGGCTGTGAGCCGAGGTGAACTTGATGCCTACACTGCGGCTGACCGAGTGGTCTTGGGACTCTGAGCTGCACCTTCGGCGGAGTAGGGAGATTGGCCTAGGCCTGACTGGCGGCGTGCCTGCTGCCTATCTGGCGGCGCATCGGGTAAAAAGAAGACTATCCAGGCGCCTGCCTGTACAGGTCTGCCTGTACAGGGGGCACACTGTTTGAATAGTCTTCTTGGAGACCGGAAGGATGAATAGTCCGACATGGTGTGGCTAAAGCGGTTCATCGTCTTCTTGGGCGTGGGCTTTTTCCTCTTCTATTTGATTGCGCAGCCTGAGGCTGCCGCGAACGCTGTCCGTGCCATCTTCGGAGCCCTGGCCCGGGTGTTCCGCTCAATCATTGTTTTCTTCCAATCCCTGGCTGGCTAGCCGTGGGACTGGTCAACTGGCTTGACCCGCATGTCGACAAATACATTTTGACGACAGCCGGTGAACAGAAAGTCCTAGAGGTCAAGAAACACTGGGTGGCACTTGCCTGGCCGGCGGTGCGAGTTGGCATCGGAGTCGTGATCTTCGTCAGTGCCTTCGCCTTCCAGGGGCCCATCTACTGGATTCTGTTCGTGCTCGGACTGGTACTTGGAGGGCAGGCGCTGTGGCGCATCCTCGAGGAGTACCGGGACCGTTTCGTCATCACGAACCAGCGAGTGTTCCGAGTCAACGGGGTCCTTTCGACCGCGCGAGCGAGCGTGCCACTGCTGAGGATCTTGGACATCACCGTCAACAAGCCTGTCATCGGCCGCTGGCTGAATTACGGGCATTTCATCTTCGAGTCCGCCGCTCAAGTCCAAGGCTTGAACAGGATCACCTATGTCGGGGACATTGACCAGCGCGAAGATGTGCTGCGCATCGTGATGCAAGGTGACTTGCCCCAGCAAATTGCCACACCAGCGGAGGACGACGGAACATGACCGCCCCAAAAACCACCGCTCTGGAGCGACACCGACTGCCATTCGACCCGATTGAGGAGGCTGCAAAGCAGTGGGCAACTCAATGGGGCGAGATGCCTCGGATGCGCGCCGTGACCTCGCTCATGCGGGTTCACCAGCTGCTTATTACCGAGCTGGATGAGTTGCTTCGGCCACTTGGCTTGACTTTTGCGCGTTACGAGGTCTTGGTCTTGCTCTCCTTTTCGCGGCGGGGCGCGCTGCCATTGGGCAAGATTGGTGAGCGGCTCCAGGTACATGCCACGTCGGTGACGCCGCTAGTGAAGCGTCTGGAAGCTGCGGAGTTGATCAGGCGTACGCCGCATCCGGAGGATGGCCGGGCAGTGCTCGCCTCTATTACGCCCAAAGGGCGCAACGTCATGGAGAAGGCGACCCAGGCAATCGTCAACGCGCGTTTCGGACTGAGAGCGCTGAGCGAGGAGGAGTGTGATCAGCTCACCTGGCTGCTCACCACGCCGCGGGAAGTCGCGGGTGATTTTTAGCACTCGCGCTATGGGCGTTCAGCTGCTCCTTGGGTCTATTACCAGGGGATCCTAGTATTTGAGGCTGGAGGTTCGATGACCGTAGAAGGCGCCAGCGGCAAGGATCGTTGGGCGGCCGCATTCGCCGAGGCCGAGGCGAAGGGCCAGGTTCGCGACGCCGACTTCACCACCATCTCTGGTCTCGAGGTCGATCCGGTGTATGGACCAGACGACGAGGCAGCCGATGAACGGATGGACCAAATCGGCTGGCCAGGGCAGTTTCCCTTCACGCGAGGCCTGTATCCCACTGGTTATCGCGGCCGACCCTGGACCATCCGACAGTTCGCCGGCTTCGGCAACGCTCGGCAGACCAACGAGCGTTACAAGATGATCTTGGCTGCTGGTGGAGGTGGGCTCAGTGTCGCTTTCGACATGCCGACCTTGATGGGCCGGGACTCCGACGACAGCCGCAGTCTGGGTGAGGTCGGCCATTGCGGGGTAGCGATCGACTCCGCTGTCGACATGGATCTGCTGTTCTCTGGAATTGATCTTGGCTCGGTCACGACGTCGATGACGATCTCCGGCCCGGCTGTGCCGATTTTCTGCATGTACCTGGTGGCAGCGGAGCGTCAAGGTGTCGACGTCGGCACCCTCAATGGCACGTTGCAGACCGACATCTTCAAGGAGTACATCGCTCAGAAGGAGTGGTTGTTTCCGCCGGGCCCGCACCTCCGCTTGATCGGCGACATGATGGAGTACTGCAGCAGCAACATCCCGGCGTACAAGCCGCTTAGTGTCTCCGGTTACCACATTCGAGAAGCCGGATCGACCGCTGCTCAAGAGCTCGCCTTTACCCTGGCCGACGGCTTCGGCTACGTCGAACTAGGACTGTCCCGTGGCCTCGATATCAACCGCTTCGCACCCGGCCTGAGCTTCTTTTTCGATGCCCACATTGACTTCTTCGAAGAGATCGCAAAGTTCCGGGCCGCGCGCCGGATTTGGGCCCGCTGGATGCGCGACCGGTACGGCGCGACGACTACCAGGGCGCAATCACTGCGATTCCACACTCAGACCGCTGGCGTTTCGCTGACCGCACAGCAGCCGGTCAACAACGTTGTCCGAACCGCCGTCGAGGCACTTGCCGCGGTGCTCGGCGGGACGAATTCCCTACACACCAACGCAATGGATGAGACTCTGGCGCTGCCGACTGAAGAGTCCGCTGAGATCGCTTTGCGGACCCAGCAGGTGCTGGCTGAGGAGACCGGCGTGATCAACGTCGCCGATCCACTGGGTGGGTCTTGGTATGTCGAGGCACTGACCGACAAGATCGAATCCGAGGCCTTGGCGATCTTTGATCGGATCGAGGAGCTGGGCGGCGGCTCCTCCCGGCAGCATGAGATCGGTCCGATCACTTCTGGCCTGCTGCTGGGCATTGAGGAGGGCTGGTTCACCGCACAGATCGCAGATGCGGCGTTCCGCTATCAGACCCAGCTGGAGAAGGGTGACAAGAAGATCGTGGGCGTCAACGCGCACACTGGCACGGTTACCAAGCCGCTGGAGATCTTGCGGGTGAGTCACGACATCGAAGTCGAGCAGTGCGCAACCTTGAAGGTTCGGCGAGCTACGCGGGACAATGCGACAGTTGAGGCCGCGCTGCTAGAGATGATCAAGGTCGCCCGGACCAATGACAACATGATTGAACCGATGCTCGCGGCCGCCCGAGCTGAGGCCACGCTCGGCGAAATCTGCAACGTGCTCCGCGACGAATGGGGCGAGTACGTAGAACCCGCGCGCTTCTAAGGTCGACAATTCTGCGAGATAGTCGCCAGCTCGATCCACCGCGCGTCGGTGCGCGGTGGCCGTACGCGCTGACTAATGTCGTGCTAGCACGACACTAGGCTGGGCCGGGAGGAGGTGCACGTGCCGACCGGGGCTTGGCTCCTCATCGGAGCCGGAAGCGCGTTGGTGATCATCACCCTGCTGCTGGTGTTCATCCTTCCCGCCGCTCGTCGGCCTCCGAGCGTTACGCGGAGACGCTTGACGATGCCGCGCGTCCAACTTGCTCCCGCATCACCAGTGAGTTCCTTGCTCAAGGGTTTTAGCTATCTGTACGCACCACTCAGTTATCCCCAGCTGCGCTACAGCGTAGGAGGCCGGCTGGACCAAGCCATCGCACGCATCGAGGCTGTGGATCCATCGGTCGCACCCGACCGCGTCGGCATGGCGCTGCAACAGATGGTGGACCTGGTCAGTAGCCCTGAGGAGTCATCGCCTCGCCCCGAAGGCGCCGAACCTGCTGCGGACGTCGTTGATCAACCGCGAAATGAGGAGCAGATATGACCGAGCGGCCATCCCGATATGACCGTTATCAGGATCCGCTGCAGGTCTATGCGGAAGCTGATGCCGAGACACGTGCGGTGATCGAGAAGGAGCTAGAGCGCATCGCCGCCCTTGATCAGCGCGAGGTGCGGCTCAATGCGCTCGGTCTCAATTATGGAGTCGTGATCACGCTTGCGTTCCTAGCAGCGTGCGTCTATCTGATCGCTACCGGACATGGTGTTGAGGGCACGGTGCTGGGTGTGATCTTCATCATCGGCTTGGTGGCTGTGGTCGCCTTCGGCCGCCGGCGCTGACTAGGAGATTCTCGGCTCAGGATGGCAAGGCATCTCGGGCGTCGAACCAGCTCGTGAGATCTGTGGGGCTGGCAGCCAGTTCCAGCTCGGCAGCGATTTGATCAATCACCGATAGGGCACCGTGTTGGTCTGCGATGTCAATCGGGCCCGGCGTGCTGATCTCCCCGCGTACGCAGATGTGGCTGTCTCCGAACGGCCGGCACACGGCCCCGTATCTGCCATTGGCGTAACGGGCCAGCAGGGCTGAATTGCTCACCCCGTACATCGGCATGCCCGCTGGATAGCGGATGCTGATCTGCAGCATGCCTTCGGGATAGTCATTGCGGGTTAGATACGCCACAGTCGAATTGCTCACAAAGCCCGTGGTGACGGATGTGACCTGGTAGTGCCGGGGGAGTGATCGAATGCGGTACGGCAGCAGGACTGGATCAGCTACCAGAACCACATGGCTAGCGATCTTGGGTAGCGCCTTCCTTGGCATGCTGACGCCGCCGCACTCGATGATCACCAAGGCGGCGTCTGCGTACTCCCACCAGAGCATGGCACCGCCCCCGTTGGGCCAAACCCCATCGGCAAAGAAGGCCGGACGAGCGCCGACTCGCACCTTTGCCGGATTGCGGGGCAGCGGCCGTACCCACGTGGCTTGACTCGCGCCGACGGCAACAGAGCACCGGGCACCGCTGGGAGCTTCGGCGCGCAGCACGGTCGTTTCCCAGTCGCGTTCGACGGTTCGGCGGCGAATCGACCAGCCCGGCACGGAACGAACAGTGTGACTGAACTCCCATGCTCCCGACTGGCGCGGCTCCACGTACGGTCGATGGACCGCACTGAAGGTGACCAGCACGGCCAGCAGTGTTGCGGCCGCAACCCCGGCCAATCCAATCCGATGTCGTCGGCGGGTCCGTGTTTTGGTATGCCGGCGCAGCGCTCGGGAAACCTCAACAGGATCGGGGAGACGCCACGTGGTCATGTCGAGGGCAGCACGCACCGAGTATGGGTCGGCGTTGACCGTGGCCAGTGCTCGATCGATCTCAATGCCCACCCGCGCCGCCGAGCGGTCGATGATTCCGGCAATCTCGGCATATGTAGTGCCTTCCAGGCAACTCAGCATGAGCACCGCACGCTGGAGTTTCGGGAGCTTGTCGTACGCGGCGACGACAACGCGCAGCTCGTCGGGAATGCGCTCCATCCCCTGCCTGGGGACCGGCTCAGCTGGCTCGGCCGTACGCAGGAAGGTATGGACGGTCAACTCGCGCAGGTCTGCCGGGGAATCGACCAGCTGCGACCAGCGCGGGCCCGCGGCAAGCACCACAGCACCAGCCAGATCTGCTGGATCAGTGCTCAGCGCCGCGCACCAGCGAAGGAGATCCGCCAGCTCGTCGGCGTGCACCGTTCTATTTTGAGCTTGTTGCTCGCGCAGTGTCTATTGCTCGCTCCGCTCGCGAGGATAGCGCTTTGGAGCCGCTGCCTTCCTCTCTCACTCGCAGACGAAAGGCGTGTCTGCTCATTCGTTCGTCCAGGACAGCGGCGCGATCCTGGGCGCGCCCTGGTCCGACTCTCTCTTCGGCTATCCCTCTAATGCCGCCGAGACGACCGCGCGGGCCGCCTCTTGGACCTCCGCTAGGTGCTCTGGGCCTTTGAACGACTCGGCGTAGATCTTGTAGACGTCCTCGGTGCCCGATGGCCGCGCCGCAAACCAGGCCGACTCGGTGGCGACCTTCAATCCGCCGATGGGCGCGTCGTTGCCGGGTGCCCTGGTCAAGATCGCTGTGATCGGTTCGCCGGCCAGTTCGGTAGCGGTAACCGATGATGCATCGAGCTTGGACAGCTTGGCCTTCTGCTCGCGGTTGGCGGGGGCATCGATCCGGGCGTACGCCGGGGCACCATGCTCTGCGGTCAGCTCCGCATAAAGCTCGCTAGGAGATTTCCCGGTGACTGCCTTGATTTCGCTGGCGAGCAAGGCGAGCAGGATGCCGTCCTTGTCGGTCGTCCAGGTACTGCCGTCCAGTGCCAGGAAAGATGCGCCTGCCGATTCCTCGCCGCCGAAGCCGATCTCACCGGTACGCAAACCCGGCACGAACCACTTGAATCCCACAGGCACTTCGACGAGGGTCCGGCCAAGACTGGCTGCGACCCTGTCGATCATGGAAGAAGACACCAGCGTCTTGCCGATTCCCGCGTCCGGGCGCCAGCCGGGCCGGTTGGCGTAGAGGTACTGGATTGCCACGGCCAAGTAAGCATTGGGGTTCATCAGCCCCGCGTCAGGCGTGACGATGCCATGCCGGTCGGCATCGGCATCGTTACCGGTGGCGATGTCGTATTCATCCTTGTTGCGGATCAGGCTTGCCATCGCATTGGGTGAGGAGCAGTCCATCCTGATCTTGCCGTCGGTATCGAGGGTCATGAACGACCAGCGTGGATCCACCTTCGGGTTGACAACTGTCAGGTCGATGCCGAGGTTCTCTGCGATGTAGCCCCAGTACTGCACGCTCGCGCCGCCCATCGGATCGGCGCCGATGTGCACTCCGGCATCGCGCACGGCCCTCAGATTCAGCGCATTGACCAGGTCTTCGCAGTAGGCACCGAGGTAATCGAAGCGGTTGACCTCTGAGACCACATCCGCGTA
>DATLQC010000228.1:0-3120 GCA_035535395.1 Propionibacteriaceae bacterium
CGACCGCTATCGCCGGACGCATGCGGCCCTTCAGCGGGCCAGTCGAGTGATGCTGGTCGGCGCCGGGGCGGTGGGCCTCGAGTTGGCCGGGGAGATCGCGGCCGCCTGGCCAGACAAGCACCTGGTGCTGGTCGATATCGCTGACCACATCCTGCCGGGTCCGTACGATCAGCGGCTGCGCGACGAAATCAACCGCCAGCTGGACGAGCTCGGCGTCGAGCGGGTCCTTGGCAGCGGGCTGATCCGGCCGCCGGACCAGCCGACAGGTGAGCTCGTTGCCTTCACCGTTACTACTGAGGCGGGTACGCGGATTGAGGCCGACATCTGGTTTCGGACCCACGGCATCGCGCCGGTGACTGACTACCTGGCAGACGACCTTGCCATGGCTCGGACCTCCCACGGCTACCTCGAGGTCACACCGCAGCTGCAAGTCCGGAGCTTTGAACACGTCTACGCCCTCGGCGACATCGCCGACATCGATATCAACAGGGCCGGTGTGGCCGCCCGTCAGGCGCCAGTAGTCGCCGCGAACATCACGGCCCAGATCTCCGGCTCTGAGGACCGGGCCGCGTACGCGCCGGGGCCTCCGGTGATCTTGCTCCCCCTCGGACCTGCCGGCGGTGCGAGCCAGTTGCCCGGCCAAGAAGACATCGCCACCGCCGAGCTCACTGCCCAGATCAAGGGCAGAGACATGATGATCGACCGATACGCGGACTTGCTGCATGTAGAGCACTGACCCCCGAGTCTCTGGACGGCTCCTCAACCCGACGACGGATCTGGATCATCCGCAGGAGCTACCCTGACAAATCCGTGTCAGGCTCGTGCGTCGACGCCTGAGGCAGCCTCAATGAGTCCGAGAAAAAGGCCGTAGTCATCACCACTTTCGGGATGCCATTGCACCCCTAGCCAGAACGGCCGTTCGGGATCCTCGATCGCTTCAATGGTGCCGTCGGCCGCACGAGCCGTGGCCTCGAAACCGGGATGGGTGACAACCGATTGCCGATGGTGACAGCTGACCTGTACCCGATCACCGACGAACGTTCGCACTCGGGAGCCTTCCCGAGTGCTGATCGAGGTCCAACCGAAGGCGTTACCACCTGGTGCATGCTCCTCATGGCCGACAACATCTGGTAGGTGCTGTTCCAGCGACCCCCCTGCCCGAACGGCCATGACCTGCATTCCTCGACAGATGCCGAGCGTCGGAAGACCAATCCGATCGGCCGCATCGAGCAGGCCAAACTCCCAGGCATCTCGATCACGGCGCACCTTGGTCATCGGATGAGGCATCTGGCCGTAGCGCTCGGGATCGACATCCGCGCCACCGGTAATGATCAAGCCGTCGAGGCGAGAGACCACCTCCACCATGCCCTCATTCTGTGGAGGCAGCAGTATGACGACCCCGCCGGCAGCCTCGACGGAGCGGGTGTAGACAGCGGGCAGCAGGTCGGCCGACATGTTCCAGACGCTCCAGGCAGCCTGCTCGCGATAGGTGGTCAAGCCGATAACCGGCCGCCCCTGTTTCCCCCCCATCGCGGTCATGGCCCCCATTGTCACATTCTTTCGAAACTGCGCCTCAGCTCCCAGTCGGTGACGGCGGCCTCGAACGCCCTCAACTCGGCATCCGCCATTGCGGTGTAGTGATCGACGACCTCGTCTCCAAACGCCGCCCGGCCAAGCTGCGATATACCGAAGGCCTGCCGAGCCTCACGCAGCGTACAAGGAAGCCGGGAGAAGTCAGCAGAGTGAGCGTTACCACTCAGCGCAGGACCAAGTTCCAGGTCATGATCGATTCCGTAGAGCCCACCCGCGATCATCGCCGCGAGGGCGAGATACGGATTGGCATCCGCGCCTGGCGCACGGTTCTCCACTCTCGCCGATGCATCCCGGCCCACCACCTGGATCGCAGACGTACGGTCGTTCAGCCCCCAAGCGATCGTCGTAGGAGCGAGCGATCCGCCAGCAAAGCGCTTATAGGAGTTGACATTGGGCGCGTATAACAGGGTGAAGTCGTAGAGGGTGTACAGGACTCCGGCGATAAAGGCGTCATAGAGCGCAGTACGTCCGCGGTCGTTCCAGAACTCCGTCGAGCCGTCGCTGCTGCGCAGCGATAGCCGGATGTGGCAGGAGTTTGCCTGCCGCTCGTCGTAGGCGGCCATGAAGGTAATGGACTTGCCTTGTTGAGCAGCGATCTCCTTGGCGATGGCCTTGAAGACTGCATGGTTGTCGGCTGAGGTCAGCGCCTCTCCATAGCAGAAGCTGATTTCATGCTGGCCCAGGTTGCGTTTAGCAGTGACCGACTCGATCTCGATCCCTGCGTCGTACACCGCAGTGCGGATCGCATGTAGCAGCGGTTCGACGCGGCTGCCGTTCATGATCGAGTACTCGACGTTGTACTGGCTGACCGGAGCAAGATCGCGATAGTGAGCGTTCCAGGCGTCTTCGTAGCCGGTGTGAAACGCCATGAACTCCACCGCGGTGCCCGCCAAAACCTCATATCCACGACTGGCAGCGGCCGCCAGCTGCTGTTTCAAGATCGCTCGCGGTGACTCGACGACCGGCGTCCCATCCGGTCCCACCACATCGCACTGCACTATGACGGTGCCGGGCTGGTGTCGCAGCAGACGGATTGTCTGCAGGTCGAGGAGTAACTTCATCTCGCCGTTGGACCGGTCGCCGGACGCCAGCTCATAGCGGTTGGGGATGTTCATGTCGACGTCGATGCCTAGCAGGTACACGGGCGCCTCACTCCCATGGTCGAGAACGTGCTCGGCGAAATACTCCGCCTGCAATCGCTTACCCTGCAAACGCCCTTGTACATCGGTGAAAGCCACCACAACGGTGTCAACATCGCCCTCGTTGATGCGCCGGCGAAGATCATGGACGCTGAGATGACGGACGTTGCGCAATTCGGTCATGTCGTTCCTCACTCCCTCGTCGAGTGCATGATCACAACACCTGTGGAGCTTCAGTACCGACGCTAGCCCAAGACCCGACCGAGAATAAGGTCGGTTGCTGTTCCTAGGCTGTCCGCATGGCCATGTGGATGGGCGCGCTGGAGTTCGACCTGCTGCTTGGCGACGTGCATTCGCTCAAAGAAAAGCGCTCAGTAGTGCGGCCGCT
>DATLQC010000229.1:0-2087 GCA_035535395.1 Propionibacteriaceae bacterium
AAAGCCGTTAGTACCAGGTGGAGAGGACCGTAGCCGCCATTCCGGCCAAAACCCGAGCACCAGCGCACTGAGGGCAGCTCTGGCCTGACGAGGACGGCGAGCCACAATGCTCACACAGAGCGCGACCAGCGGTCCGAACTCTGGGCCGACCATCATGGCGCCGATGATCAAGATTGGCTGATCAGGGAGTACTCCAATATTGGCGATCAGCATGGCTACGGCCATGAAGGTTAGGTAGCTGACCGGCGGTCGGGTTTCCTCACCCGCGTTCTGCTCCAATTTCTCCCAGATCCAGTCGTCGGCGCCCTCGCCAGGAGCGTCTCGTTCAGCGCGCTCCGCCGCCGCAGACAAGATGATGTCTAGCCGTTCAACAACGATGGCGCCGTCGCGTGTAGGCCCAATTCCCGAAGCCGGCCAATGACGCCGGTCGCCTCGCGGGCCACGTCGCAGCTCACGACATCCCCGTATGGCTTTTCGGGCGCTGCCTTCGCTCACCCATAGACGAGTAACCGCTGGGTTCGCCTGCAACAGTCCGACGGTAACCGCGGTCAAGTCAGGTGGCGAAATGACACGTACGTGCAGCATGACCAGACGCTAACCCGCGAGAAGAGCCGCTTATTGATCAGCCGGGGCGATCGTGGCCGAGAAGTGGAGGATCCACCAAGTCGGATGCTGGAGTCGAATCGTCGGCCTCCCATCCGTCCTGGTCAACTGTTGTAAGGGCATGGAAGTGAACAAGGCGGCGGCGATCGCTGGTGGCGTGGTGTAGAAACAACGTGGAAAAGAGGCTCGCCATGAAGCTGCGCTGGATCGACTCCAACGGCGTGAGCGACCGCGACCTGGCCGAGCTACCGGCACTGCGGAAGCGCAGCGACGGATTTCTCTGGCTCGATATTCCAGAGTGGAGCGGCGACGCCGAGGCGATCTTGGCAAATGAGTTTCACTTTCATCCGATGGCAATAGCGGAAAGCCGAAACCGTAACCACGTACCCCGA
Organism: Propionibacteriaceae bacterium; assembly: GCA_035535395.1. Lineage (GTDB taxonomy): Bacteria > Actinomycetota > Actinomycetes > Propionibacteriales > Propionibacteriaceae > Microlunatus. The sequence continues at coordinate 996 of DATLQC010000229.1, forward strand.
GTCCATGTGTATCCGCACCACCTATTCATCGTCGTGCACGCACCTGAGATCGGCGAAGGCGGTCACGTGCACTATCTGGAGCTAGACCAGTTCGTGGGGCAGAACTTCCTGGTGACCGTGCACGGGCCGCTGAACCCCAAGGTCCCCTTGGACGCGGCGCTGCGCGAGACCAACGCGGTGGCGGCTCGGGTGGACAGCGGCCGGCTGCGCCCTACCTCCCCGTTTGGCCTTGCATATGCGATCGTCTCCTCGATCACACGCCGGGAAGCTGAAATGGTCGCCGAGATCGCCGGTGAGGTCGGCTTGATGGAGCAGCGGGTCATGGCTGAGGCGGAGGAGGATCCGCAACCGTTCCTCGGCCAGCTCTTTGCGCTTCGACATGAGCTGTTGACGATCAAGACCATGGCCGAGCAGGGCAGCGAGATTTATCGGCGGGCAATCAAGCTGACCAGATTTGCACCCCCCGAAGGGCTGGAGTTAATGAAGGATGTGCTCGACCAGTACGAGACCGTCACCCATATCAGCGACTCGCAGCTGCGGTTCTTGATAGGCGTGACCGAGTTCTATCGGGCCCGTACCGACACCAAAATCACCATCGCCGCCGAGCGGCTCGCCGTCATCGCGGCGCTCACGCTGCCGATCACTTCGCTGTCGTCTGTCATGGGCATGAACGTCATCGTCAACGATTCCACGCGATGGATGCCGCTGATCATCCTGTTGTTGATCATGCTGGCTATTTCGTTGATCCTGCTGCGCTGGGCCCGCAAACAGGGTTGGTGGTGATCAGCCGATTTGTTGGTGCAAGAAAGATGATCCCTTAGGCGACGGCCGGTTGAGACCCCAAGATGATCAAGCCATCGTGTCAACGGCAACTGAACTGCGCATCCGGTGCTTGTGGCTGGGCGCGCTCAGAGAGCGGGGTCTCGGCTCGGCTGAGGCCCGGCGGTGCTGCGCTCGCTTTCGAGCAGTTGCAGGATGCGCTCCGTGTTCTCCCGGATCGCGCTGATGTTGCGGAACATCAACTTGGGCGGAGCGTTCTCCGGCATCCGCTCGAACAGCCGCCCGAAATCGAGGCCACTAGAACGCGATGCA
>DATLQC010000230.1:0-4825 GCA_035535395.1 Propionibacteriaceae bacterium
ATGCGCTGGCAGCGAAGGATTTCGAGCGGGCGGCAGACCTGATCGAACTTGCGATGCCAGCGCTGCGGCGGGATCGGCGGGAAGCCACGTTGCGTAGCTGGCTCAAGGTGATTCCTGACGAGTTGGTCCGTGTAAGACCCGTGCTCAACATCGGATTTGTGGGGGCCCTGGTGGCTGGCGGTGAGTTGACGGGCATTGAGGACCGTCTGCAGGACGCCGAGCGGTGGCTGGACAGAGGCGGAGGTAGCGGTACGGGATCGGAGGCCGCCTCCGGCGAGATGGTCGTGCGCGACCTAGAGGAACTGCCGCGCCTTCAGGGCACCATCGAGATGTATCGCGCCGCACTGGCTCTGGTATCGGGTGATAGGCCAGGCACGGTGATGCACGCCAAGCGAGCGATCGATCTGTCGCCCGAGGAGGACCAGCTTCCCCGCGCCGGTGCAGCCGGCCTCATTGGGCTCGCGTGCTGGGGCAGCGGTGATCTGGAGGCCGGGCACCGGGCGTACGCGGAATGCATGGCGGGACTGTGGCGGGTCGGCCACATCGCCGACACGTTCGGCTGTGCGATCGCTTTAGCGGATATCCGGATCGCGCAAGGTCGTCTCCGCGACGCTCTGCACACGTACGAACAGGCATTACAGCGGGCGGCTGAGCACGGTGGGCCGGTACTGCGCGGGACCGCAGACATGTACGTCGGGATGAGCGAGCTCCACCGCGAGCGCGACGACTTGCCCGCCGCCACCCGGTGTTTGCGGCAGAGCCAGGAGTTGGGCGAGCACATGGCCCTGCCGCAGAACCCGTATCGCTGACGGGTCGCCATGGCGCGGGTTCGGGAGGCAGAAGGAGATCTGGACGGTGCGCTCGACCTGCTCCATGAAGCCGAGCGTCGATACGTCAGTGACTTCTTCCCAAACGTCCGACCCATCTCAGCGATGAGGACGCGCGTATGGGTCAGGCAGGGCAGCTTGGGTGAAGCGCTCGGCTGGGTCCGCGAGCGAAGTCTGTCCGTTGATGACGACCTCAGCTACCTGCGCGAGTTCGAACACATCACCCTCTCCAGACTGCTCCTGGCCCAGTACGCGGCAGAGCATGAGGAGCGTTTCGCCGACGAGGCGACCGGACTCCTGGAACGCCTCCTGGAGGCGGCGGAAGAGGGTGGACGAACGGGAAGCGTCATCGAAATCCTCGTGCTGCAGTCGCTTGCCTCACAGGCGCGAGGTGACAGCCCAGCTGCGGTCACATCGCTGCAACGCGCGCTGACGCTGTCCGAACCCGAGGGCTACATCCGGATCTTCGTGGACGAGGGCCGACCAATGGCCTCGTTGCTCCGAGCGGTCGCGAAACATGGGATCGCGCCGAGCTACGTCCGTCGGCTGCTGCCGGCCGTTGACCAGATCCAGGAAACGGCGCCCATCCAACGGGCCATGATCGAGCGCCTGAGTGAACGCGAGCTGGACGTGCTTCGGCTGCTCGGAAGCGACCTGGACGGTCCGGACATCGCTCGCGAGCTCGTTGTGTCCCTGAACACCGTGCGGACTCACACCAAGAACATCTATGCCAAGCTCGGCGTAAACAATCGTCGGGCGGCGGTACGCCGGACGCAAGAACTCGATCTGCTGTCGCGAAAAACGCGACCGCCAACCGGACCCGTCGTCGTTCCCGACGCCCAGCGTTCCTACGCCGATGACTCGAGGAGGTTGCGGAGCTTGTCGAGGTTGGTAGCCACCGCATCGCGTACCCGACTGGCGGCCAATGGAGCGAGCAGCCGCAACGGCCCGCGACCGGACAGATCGGCGGTATTGGTCAGCTTGGTTCCTTCCGGCACCTCTTCGACCTGATAGTCGAGTGTTCCGGAGAGGGGACCGATGTCGCCCTCAAGGACCATGCGGCGCCCCAGCACTAACTCGGTGATCAGGAGCTCCTCGGTGGCCGGCCGCGGAACTGACCGCGTCTGTTGGATTCGTGTTCCAACGCCTACCGGGCCTGGGCTGACCTGGCGGGCCGAATCGATGGCGTAGTTCCACTTCGGGATATTGGCCGGGTCAACGAGGAAGGCGAAGACCTCGCTTGCCGGCCGCCGAATGGTCACGCTGTTCGCGAAGTGCATGCGCTAAGAGTCTCCGAAGTCGCGATCGTTAGATCACCACATTAATCACCACATGTGGTGATGCCTGCTCACCACATCTCCTCCTACGTTTTCAATCATGAGCGAGACAACGACCGGCGATCATCGCGAGGCCGGACGGTACGAAATCCGCCTCAAGGGACGCCTCGATCCTCGATGGGCCGCCTGGTTTGACGGACTTGGTCTGACCCATGAGAGCGGCGGCACCACCATCATCTCTGGCCTTGTCGCCGACCAGGCAGCACTCCATGGCCTGCTCCAGAGAGTGCGTGACATCGGCCTGCCCCTGATTTCGGTCACTCGAATCGAACCCGACCAGCCCGATATACCCATCGCACCTCCGATAAGTGCTGAACAATCCACAAAAGGAGAACGACCATGACCACCACCACTCAACCCACACGAGCGAAAACCACAGCAACGAAAGGAGTCCCGATGGACTCATTGAGGAAGACCGCGCTGGTCGCGGGCCTGCTCTACGTAATCACCTTCGTCTCGATCCCGACCCTCGTCCTCTACGGGCCGGTGCTGAGCGATCCGAACTACATCGTTGGCCCCGGCCCAGATACGCCCGTGATCATCGGCGGCATCTTGGAGGTCATCGTGGCCCTCGCGGCGTCGGCACCGCCGTCGTGCTGTACCCGGTCGTCAAGCGGCAGAACGAGGCGGCCGCGCTGGGCTTCGTCGGCTCCCGCACCCTGGAGGCCGCCGCCATCGTTGCTGGCGTCGTCAGCCTGCTCTCGCTGGTGACTCTGCGCCAGTCCGGAGCCGGAGCGGGTGCACTGCCCACCGGCCAGGCGCTGGCCGCTTCCTATAACTGGTTCTTCCTCCTCGGACAAAGCCTGATGCCTGTTGTGAACGCCTTGCTGCTGGGCTCGTTGCTTTATCGGTCCCGCCTGGTACCCCGAATTCTTCCGGTGGTGGGATTCATCGGAGCGGCCCTGCTGCTCGCCTCCGACATCGCGGTGTTGTTCGGCCTGTGGGACCGGATATCTGCTCCGTCAGGACTCCTTGCCATCCCGATCGCGCTCTGGGAGTTCTCGCTGGGCGTCTACCTGATCGTGAAGGGTTTCAAGCCCTCCCCAATCACCGCGCGCATGACCGCTTCAAGCACCCGGTCCGCCTAACCAGTGATGCGACCTGAGCTTGTCGAACGCCCTTCGACAAGCTCAGTGCGCAAACTGCTTCCTGGCCATCACATGCCACCCGGCTCCCACTGAGAAGGATCCATGAAATGACATGGACAACATCGCAAGCCAGCTATCCGATCCATCTGACCGGCGAGCTGGACCCGAACCTCTCCCGCTGGCTGTGGCTGGTGAAGATGTTCCTCGCTATTCCGCACTACCTCGTCCTGGCGTTCCTATGGGTCGGGTTCCTGATCACCTCCGTGATCGCCGGCTTCGCGATCTTGTTCACCGGCCGCTATCCGCGCTCATTGTTCGACTTCAACGTCGGCGTACTGCGCTGGAACTGGCGGGTCGGGTTCTACGTGTACGCCGCCCTGGGCACCGACCGCTACCCACCGTTCACCTTGGTCCGGACCGACTACCCAGCCGACTTTGATGTCGCCTATCCCGAACGCCTCTCCCGCGGCTTGGTCTTGGTTAAGTGGCTGCTGGCCATCCCGCATCTGCTCATCGTCGGCCTCATCGTCGCGGATCTTCTCCCGTACCCGTGGACCAGCAACGACTGGAGCTCCGGCTTCCAGCCCATCGGTGGCTACTCGGTCCTCAACCTGCTCGTCGTCATCGCCGGCTTCTTCCTGTTGATCACCCGGCAGTACCCGCGTTCCCTCTTCGACCTGCTGCTGGGCATCAACCGCTGGCTTTACCGCGTCCTCAGCTACGTCGCCTTAATGCGCGACGAGTACCCGCCATTCCGTCTCGATCAGGGCGCGCACGAGCCCGGTGACGTGCAACCTGACGGGGCCGCCACACCAGAATTCGCCCTCACCGGACATAGTCGTAGTTGACTCACGCATGCGGGACCGCCTCTGTAGTGCAGCCGAATCGTCGGGGCGGCAATCACCGGGGTAGAATAAGAGGGCTATATCTGACAGCCGGCCTGGGGTCGGAGCCGCCGTTGACGCACACGCCGCGACTTCACGAGCATGACGCTTCCGCCAGGCAGCCACCGGGACTTTCGATTGAATGTGTCCCCAAAAAAATGACAACTCTTCTCCCCTCCACCACCGGGGACCAGCCGGCTCCTGGCGCATCAGCGACCCTGCGTTCAGCTGAGGGGCGCTCGCAATCCAGCGCGCCAGCGTCACCGATCCGTGACAGGGCAGGCAGTTCCTTTACCGCGCTAACCCGCAGCATCCACGAGATGGGACTTATGCGCCGCCGCTACGGCTACTACTGGGCCAAGCTGATCGGTGCGGTTCTTATCCTGGTCGCCTGGGTCGTAGGTTTCATCTGGATCGGCGACAGCTGGTGGCAGCTTGCCAACGCCGGGGTCCTCGCAGTTTTGATGACCCAGATCTCATTCTTGGGCCATGACGCCGCGCACCGTCAGATCTTCAAATCTGGCCGGTGGAACGACTGGGTCAGCCTAATTATCGCGAACCTGCTGGTCGGCATGAGCTACGGCTGGTGGCAAAGCAAGCACAACCGCCACCATGCGAACCCGAACAAGGTGGGAGCCGACCCCGACATCGCATTGGCCGCGATCGCCTTCACACCGGAACGAGCGACC
>DATLQC010000231.1:0-21002 GCA_035535395.1 Propionibacteriaceae bacterium
CTCCGGCTCCTCCATCGGGGCGATCTCGGCGGAGTGCTCCGACGCCTCGATACCCGCATCGGCGTTGTCCAGTATGTTCAGGCCCTCGGCGAAGGCCGCCATGATGCCGTACTCGATGCCGTTGTGAACCATCTTCACAAAGTGGCCGGCGCCGGATGACCCGCAGTGCAGGTAGCCCTGTTCCTCTGGCGCCAGCTCACCGGAGCGGCCCGGCGTACGCGCGATGTCGCCAACACCTGGGGCGATGGTCTTCAAGAGCGGGTCAATGATCTTGACCGCTTCCTCGTCGCCGCCGACCATCAAGCAGTAGCCGCGCTCCAGGCCGAAGACGCCGCCGCTGGTACCGACATCGACATAATGCAGGCCCTGCTCGCGCATCTTCTTTGCCCGACGTACGTCGTCGCGGTAGTTCGAGTTGCCGCCGTCGATAATGATGTCGCCCTGATCGAGCAACTCAGCCAGCTGGTCGACGACCCTGCCTGTTATGCCGGCTGGGATCATCACCCAAATCGCGCGAGGCTTTTCCAGCTTGCCGACGAACTCTTCCAGAGTGAAACCGCCGGTCGCGCCCTCACCCTCGAGTTGCTTGATGGAATCGGGATTCGTGTCAAACACGACACATTCATGCCCGTCGCGCATTAAACGGCGAACGATATTGGCACCCATCCGGCCCAGACCGACCATTCCCAGCTGCATGGAAACCCCTAACGCTCGATGGTTTCGTCAACATAACAGAGGTTGATCAGCCGACGATAGGTCCGACTCGCTCTACGTCGGCAGGCGCATGAGCATGATCACGTGGCGGTAATCGGTCAATGGATTGCCGTCAAGAGTAGCGAGGCCGGTGAGCTGACAAGGCTTGCTCGGTGCTGTGAAGCCGAAGTTCACATACGGGGTGTCGAAGGCCCCCAATCCATCTAATAGATAAGTCGGGTTGAAGCCGGCCGCTGTTACCGTCGGATCCCCGCCACCGGATTGATCAAGGGTGGCCTCGATTGCCTCGGATGCCTGAGCTTGATCGCCGGTTGCGGCTTCCAAGGTGACAAAGCCATCGCCGATCAGCATCCGAAGAGAGGTATTGCGCTCGGCAACCAGCGCGACCCGTTTGGCCGCTGCAATCGCATCATTGGTGCTGACCCGCACGTTCATCAGCGCTGGCGTATCCATGATGTGCCGGACCTTCGGGAACTCCCCGTCCAGCAGCCGAGTAGTGGTTTGCCGCTCCCCCGCCGGACCGTGACCTTCAAATCCGATGATCCCGTCCCCCGCGCCACCATCAGCCAGACTCAGCGTCACTTCTTCGCCGGCCGTCATGGAACGCGAAGTCTCGCTCAACACTCTGGCCGGCACCAAAGCCGTCGCGGAGATCTGAGGTTTGCTCGGATTCCAGGTCAGTTCCTTCAGCGCCATCCGGTACCGGTCAGTGGCGAGCAGTGAGATGGTGTCGTCGTCGATCTCAACCCGTACGCCGGTGAAGACTGGCAGCAGCTCATCCCGACCAGCGGCCACCACAACTTGGCCGACAGCTTGGGCAAAGACCGCGCTCGGAACCGTACCGGTGGCCTCGGGCATGGATGGCAGCGACGGATAGTCCGCCACCGGCAAGGTCTGCAGGGTGAATCGGGCGCTGCCGCAGATCAGCTCCATCCTGGTGTCGTCGGAGGTGATATCGACCGGCTTAGCCGGCAGGCTGCGCGAGATGTCGGCCAGCAGCCTTCCGGAGACCAGCGCTTGGCCTTCGTCGGCGACGGCCGCCGCGACCTGGATCTGAGCAGATGTCTCGTAATCAAAGCTAGAGAACGTGACGCCATCGGCATCTGCGCGTACGAGCAGACCAGCCAAAATCGGCACGCTCGGGCGTAGCGGCAGGCTGCGCGCGGCCCATTGCACGGCCTCAGCCAAGACGTCACGCTCGAGTCGGATTTTCACGCTACCTCCAATTGCTCACGCCAGGCACGGGTGATGATACGACGCAATGTGCCCTGAGCTGGCCGAAGGGCACAGATGAACTCAGGGCCATGCAGTGCACACGCCTACGTTGACCCTTTCTCGCCGGGCAGCAGCTCACGGAGATCCTCGGCTGCCGCCATCACCTCGGCCTGCAGCGGCCCGCACTTCTCCATTCCTTCCGGAATCGGGCCGGTGAACAACGGGCGAATCTCAAACGCCAGGTCCAGCAGCTGCTCCCGCGTAATGTCATCCCGCCGCAGGTCGTACGCCTGGCCAGCGAGCCGGTTGTACTCGTTGACCCGCTCACGCCATGCCGGATCGTTCATGGTGTGATCGGTGCGCATCTCATCGGCCAGCGCCTCAAGAGCACGTTCCAGGCGGAGCAGCTGTTTCTTACGGGTGTCTACATCGAGGGCGACGGGAACCTCCTCCGGTTCCTCGCGGCCCAACCACTTTCGCAGGAAGCTCACCAGTTCCTCCCTTATTTTGGGAGTTGCTCGCGCAATACCGACGCTCGCAGCTCCGAATCTTTGGACCATGCCGCGTTTTTCACAGGGCTCAGCCGCGCTGACTTAGACCCTCTTCACCTTATGTATTTCATGGTCGTAGTCGTAGCTGCTGTGGACGCTGTGGACAACGTGTCTTTGGCCAAGTCAGAGCCGGTTCGGCGGTGCGCGTGCCGATGTGCAGATCAGAAAATCACACGGGGAGGATCTTGGGATCACCTGGCTGCTGATCGCGCTTGTCCCCTGATCATCCCCAGGCTGTCAAGACCGAAGATCACCGTTGTCCACAGTGTTTTCCCCACCTGTGTGTTTTGATCAAGAGACCCTCGAATGCCTGATCTGAGGTACGTCTCGGCGCTTGTGATCGGCAATGACCCAGGGTGATCAAATCAGCGGCCAGTGGCCTGCTGCTTGATCCGGTTCGTCAGCTCAGTTACCTGATTGAAGACGCTACGGCGCTCTGCCATCAGCGTGCGGATCTTACGATCAGCGTGCATCACGGTCGTGTGATCACGTCCGCCGAACTGCTGTCCGATCTTGGGCAGTGATAGATCAGTAAGCTCGCGGCACAGATACATCGCGATCTGACGCGCCGTCACCAGAACATGAGTTCGGCTCTGTCCACAGAGATCATCAACGGTGATATCGAAGTACGACGCCGTCTGGGCCATGATCATCCCAGTAGTGATCTGCGCCTCGCCGCCCTCGGGAATGAGATCTTTGAGCACGATCTCGGCCAATGCCAGATCCACTTGCTGGCGATTCAGGCTGGCGAAGGCCGTTACCCGGATCAGCGCACCCTCCAGCTCGCGGATGTTTGTTTGGATCCGGCTGGCAATAAACTCCAGCACCTCCGGGCCCGCTACCAGGCGCTCTTGCGCGGCCTTCTTCCGCAAGATCGCGATACGGGTCTCCAGGTCCGGCGGCTGGATGTCGGTGATCAATCCCCAGCCGAACCGGCTGCGCAGCCGAGGTTCGAGGTTCTCCAGGTTCTTCGGCGGCCGATCGGAGGTCATCACGATCTGCTTCTGCGCGTTGTGCAGCGTATTAAAGGTATGGAAGAACTCTTCCTGAGTCTGTTCCTTGCCCTCCAGGAACTGAATGTCGTCGATCAGCAACACGTCGACGTCGCGATAGCGCCGCCGGAAGTCAGCTCCCCTGTTCTGGCTGATCGCGTTGATGAAGTCGTTGGTCAGTTCCTCTGTGGAGACATAGCGCACCCGAACCCGATCGAAGTAGTTGCGTACGTAGTGGCCGAGCGCGTGCAGCAGGTGCGTCTTGCCCAGTCCCGACTCTCCGTAGATGGTCAGCGGGTTGTACGACTTACCTGGGTTTTCAGCGACGGCAATAGCGGCCGCGTGCGCGAAGCGGTTCGAGCTACCGATGACGAAGGTCTCGAAGGAGTACTTGGGGTTGAGCCGCGAGTCGTTGTCGCGCCGCGACCGAAATCCCTCAACATCTCCATAAGCGTCGCGGTCACGATAGGTCGGCTCGACCGGAGCCGGCTGCGCCCGCCGCGGCTGAGGCTCCGGACCGCTCTCAGAGCGGAAGTGTTGCTCGGCGGAGAAGCTCTCGCTACCGAAGGCCTGTTGGCTGTAGCCGTTCTCTCGGTACCCCTCGCCGCTGTAGTCACGATTGTTTTGTGCAGGCGTATCGTCGTAGGTCGGCTCGTCGCCGGAGTCATCAGCTGGTTTTAACGACTCATCCACGATGACGGCCAGCTGGATGCTGCGGCCGAAGTATCCGGAAAGCAGACTCTCGATGTCGGCACGGAAGCGGTTCTCCAGCTGGTTTCGGGTAAAGATGTTGGGCACTGCAACCATCAACATGTCCTGATGCAGCGCAACGGGCTGTCCTGTCGTGAGCCAACGGCGCAGGCCGGGCGACGAGGAGGAATAGAGATGGTCCCAGGCCAGACTCGTCGATTCGGCGGCGCTCTCAGAAGGTTCGCTCACTGGTGACTCCGCAATCTTCGGGCGTCCGACCTCGAGCCGGATATGGGAAGCAAAGATCTGCTCTTGTCTGCACCTTCGCGCTGCCGCGTCGGTACTCGGGGGATGATGACCTCTCCTGCTTCCACACAGATATCCACAGAGTGTGCACAAATGTGCGTACAACTGATTGCTACCTGCGGCAGCTGTCTGGAAACTGTGAGGCGAAGCGCGACGCTAGCAACCGGGAACTCGGTGCGCAACCGAGTCTGCGATATTCGCGTCACTTCACATCCCCCCAAGCTCGCCCGGCCCCCCGACAGATCGCATCGGGCCCTAATGACACCAGTTTGACCGGTTTGGTGGCGCCCCGTACCGTTAGAAGGTCGCTTACCTAGCGGCCGCTGTCACCTGCCCGCCCCGCCTGCGATGCGTGCCGTGTCAGCACCGTACCCGATTTGTCGAGCACTCCGAAGATGTGGGAGTTCTTCCGTTGACCAAGCGCACGTTCCAGCCGAGCAATCGGCGTCGCAGCCGTACCCATGGTTTCCGTCTGCGGATGCGGACCCGCGCCGGCCGCGCCATCATTTCGGCCCGGCGTCGTAAGGGCCGCGCCCGCCTGTCCGCATGAGCCTGGTCGATTGACCGCATGTTGCCGCGATCATTGAGAATGCGTAGCTCCAAGGACTTCCGGCAGACGACCAGGCGGGGAATCCGCGTGAGTCGGCCGACGCTAGTCGTCCATGCCGTGCACCTCGACGACAGGACACGCGTTGGCTTCGTGGTCAGCGGTGCTGTTGGGAATGCGGTCACGCGTAATCGGGTCAAGCGGCGCTTGCGGCATCTCGCCGCTGCGCATATGGCGGATACTTCTGCCGGGATCGGAATTGTGGTGCGAGCAATGCCGCGAGCCGCAACTGACCCGGCCGGCGTCGCGGCGGATTTCGGATCCGCTTGGCATGAGGTGATGTCTCGAATCACGGCACGCGGTGTCCGATGAAATACGTGTTGATTGGTCTGCTCAAGCTGTACCGGCTGTTGATCAGCCCGCTGTACGGCAACGTCTGCCGCTACTACCCAAGCTGTTCGGCGTACGCGCTTCGGGCGGTTGAGGTACACGGAGCCGCGCGGGGCAGCTGGCTTGCGGCGCGACGGCTGCTGCGCTGCCATCCGTGGGCGCTGGGTGGGTACGACCCCGTACCGGGAACCCCTGAATTTGACGAAGAAATGCGAGAGCGGGCGAAACGGGCAGGAAGAATGGGTGAGGATGCTGAGCTGGCGTCGCAACGAGGTGTGAGCTGATGGAACTACTACTGATTCCGATGTCGATATGGGATCCCTTCATCGCCATCGGCAGTGCCATCATGCAGCCGCTCTATTGGGTGGTGTCCGGCATCCTCGTGCTAGCCCACTCCCTCTTTTCGCCGATTTTTGGTGCCGACAGCGGTTGGACCTGGGCGTTCTCCATCATGTTCTTGACAGTGGTGATCCGGATCGCGTTGATCCCGCTGTTCGTCAAGCAGATCAAGTCGTCACGCAACATGCAGCTGCTGCAGCCCAAGGTTCGGGAACTGCAGAAGAAGCATGGTCATGATCGAGAAAAGCTCGGTCAGGAGACGATGAAGCTTTATCGGGAGAACAACGCCAACCCACTGGCGTCGTGTCTGCCGTTGCTGCTACAGCTGCCAATCTTCCTGGCGCTGTTTCGGGTGCTCGACGGCGCCGCGCGCGGTATCCCCCGCGGCCACTGGCTCGTGGTTAATCCCGACCTGTTGAACTCACTCAACCAGGCCACGATCTTCGGCGCTCGGATCTCCGACACCTTCTTGAAGGTTGGCTTCGCCAACGGCATTACCAGCGTGCACATCGTGACGTTGGTGCTGATCCTCGCAATGACCATCACCTTGTTCATCACGCAGCTGCAGCTGATGCGCAAGAACATGCCGCCGGACGCGCTGACCGGACCGTTCGCGCAGCAGCAGAAGATCATGCTGTACGTCTTCCCACTGATCTTCGCTGTGGGCGGCATTAACTTCCCGGTCGGTGTTTTGATCTACTGGTTCACCTCCAACTTATGGACCATGGGCCAGCAGTTCTATGTGATTCGCCGCAATCCGGCACCGGGGACGCCGGCGTACGACGCCTGGGAGGCGCGTCGCAAGGCCAAGGGCAAGGCCGATGTGGCCGTGGCTGCGGTGGCTGACCCGGAGCCGGCGCCTGAGGGTGCGGCGGATCCAACCACCAATGGCCAGAAAACCAGCAAGGTGGCCCGGCAACAGCCGCGGCCACAGCCAAAAAAGCAAACGCGGGCACAACGGAACACCCCACGTAAGCGCTGAAATTTGAACAGAGTACGGAGGGATCAGGTGGCCGAAGAGCCGCAGGCTGATCGTGATTCAGTTGACGATGCCGACTTAGTGGAGTCCAGCGATCGCAGCGCTGGAGCGGAAGGTCCGCTCGAAACTGAGGCTGAGGTCGCTGCTGATTACCTCGAGGAGCTGCTCGACATTGCTGACCTGGACGGGGATATCGACACCTATATCGAGGGCGATCGAGCCCATGTGTCGATCGTCAGCGACTCCCACGTTCTGGTCGGTGCTCAGGGTGAGGTCCTCGACGCGCTGCAGGAGTTGACCCGACTCGCGGTCATGAGTGAGACCGGTGAACGCAGTCGGCTCATGCTCGACATCGCCGGCTATCGCGAGCAGCGCCGCAAGGAGTTAGTGGCGCTCGCCGCCGATGCCGTGGGTGAGGCTAAGGAGTCACATGAGCCGGTGCCTCTGGCGCCGATGAACCCGTTCGAGCGCAAGGTCGTACACGATGCGGTGGCCGCTGCTGGTCTGGCTAGCGAGTCCGAAGGCGAGGAGCCGGATCGTCACGTGGTTGTGCTGCCGGCTTGATCTGGTTGGTGCTTGCTGAAACTGCTGACCGAAGTGCGTCCCTGAATCGATTCAGTAACGTCGTTTGCCGGCAGTTTCTTGTTCAGGCTCTCCGTGGAAATCGAAGCGACGTCGCACCGTGAACGCTTGCGGCGTCGGCCCGTAGCTGCGTAAGTGTCGGAGCCGGGCTACAGCTTCTTCCGGCGTGGGCTCGTATCTGGCGGAGACCCACCAGAGTGCGGTGGTTGGTTGCCTTAGTGGAGTGAACCACTGGCTGCGACGGCGTACGAAGCTGCCGTGGTGACTGCGGTAGGTAAAGTTGTGTAGCGGCTGATAGCTCTCCCAGACAGAGAGATTGATGGTGATCAGGTCGTCGCCGAGAAGGTCAGCGCCACTGAGATGGCCGAATCCACTGGGATGTCGCCAGACGAAACCGGGCGCAGACTCCGCGAGCCGGTTGATCTCGGCGAGGACGGCGATGAAGTCCCGCATCTCGGGCGAGTCGAGTGGGCCGCGCAGCCGGGCAATGTTGATCTGCGCAAGCTGGTACTCAGCCACGATCGGCATCATCGCCAAGTGTTTGCACTCCTACCGGCACGGCTCTCGCGGGGCGCATAGCTTCAGTCATCAAGAACTGCTCCCCTCCGGACTGAGACTTGTGACGTTCCCGCGGGAACGTTTTTAGGATGCGGGCCCCGGCAGGCGCCGGTCTTCTGCCCTCACTTTCGTGGTCAATCGCGGCCGGAAGTCATTTATCCGGAAGAACGCCAAGATCGCCACGCACAACAGCAAGGTCAGTCCGATCTGGACAAGGCCTTGATCAGGCAGAGAGAGGCTGTTGTTCGCGACGCTGAGTGATGCATGGCCGAGTACGGCGATCAGCAGGCTGCGAGTGTTGATGTACAGCCAGCCGAGGAAGAACCCATGCATGGTGATCAGGGCGAGTGAGATGGCGAGGTTCTCATCGAAGGCGATGTAGAGCGGTAGGTGCCACAGCCCCCAGATTGCCGCGATCGATAGTGCAGCCCATGCTGCCGGTATCCGTTTTTGCATGTGCGGTAAGGCGAAGCCACGCCAGCCGGGTTCTTCGAGCAGCGGGCTGCCGAAGCATTCACCGAGCAGCCGCAGCGGAAATGTCAGGGCAATGCCGATCCAGCCGATGTTGGCGAGCATCGCAGCTAAGGCAGAGCCTTCCGGAACAGCAGGAGCGATGCCGAGCGCGGCCCGCACGCCAACGCCGACCACTGTCAGAACCGGAACGAGCAGGCAAGCGGCCGCATACCACCAAATCCCCACACGCCAGCGCCTGAGGCCACCAAACAGCCTGCGGACACCGGTCTTGCCTCGAGTAAGGCCGGTCACGACGATGGCCGAGATCACTGGGCCGGTTACGCCAAGGGTTTGCAACCCGATGAGCAGTGGAGAGCGACCAAGTGTTTGAAGGTCGGGGTCTCCGCGGTAGAGCAGGGCTAGTGGCACCCAGAACGACCAGGCAATGAGAAAGGCCAACACCAAGTAGGCGGCAAGCGGATGCCGCATAATCCATGCGTCAGCCGAGCTCGGCTGGCTGGTCAACGGCATGACGAGGTAGTCTAAGAGGCTGCCGTGATGGGGTGCAGACTTTCTCCATGGCTGAACTGGAGCAGCGCCGCATTCTGAAGACCGCAATCCCTGGCCCGCGCTCGTTGGAGCTCATGGCGCGGAAGACCGGCGCTGTCGCCCGAGGCGTCGGCACCACAATGCCCGTCTTCGCGGTCGAAGCCGGCGGTGGCGTGGTCGTCGATATCGATGGCAACAGCCTGATCGATTTTGGGTCCGGAATTGCCGTCACCACGATTGGCAATAGCGCGCCGCGGGTGGTCACAGCCGTTCAAGATCAGGTGGAGCTGTTCACCCATACCTGCTTCATGATCACCCCGTACGAGGGCTATGTTGCAGTCGCGGAGCAGCTCAATCAGCTGACACCTGGCAGCTACGAGAAACGCAGCGCGCTGTTCAACTCCGGTGCCGAGGCTGTGGAAAACGCGGTGAAGATCGCCCGCGCGTACACCAAGAAGCAGGCGGTCGTCGCTTTTGATCACGCCTACCACGGCCGGACGAACTTGGCGATGGCGCTGACCGCCAAGAGCATGCCGTACAAGCACAGCTTCGGCCCTTTCGCTCCGGAGATCTATCGCGCTCCCCTGTCATATCCCTATCGCGACGACAAACTCATCGACGGCGAGCTGGCAGCTCGACGTGCCACAGATTTGATCGAGTCACAGGTTGGGACCCGCAACCTGGCCGCCGTGATCATCGAGCCGATCCAGGGCGAGGGTGGGTTCATCGTGCCAGCGGAAGGGTTTTTGCCGGCGTTGGCGACTTGGTGCCAGGCCAACGATGTGGTTTTCATCGCCGATGAGATTCAGACTGGCTTTGCCCGTACCGGCGCCATGTTTGCGTGCGAGTTGTTCGATGTCGTGCCCGACCTGATCGCCACCGCGAAAGGGATTGCCGGTGGTTTGCCGCTATCCGCGGTCACCGGACGGGCCGAGATCATGGAAGCTGTGCACGTCGGGGGGCTTGGCGGAACCTATGGCGGTAACCCGGTCGCCTGTGCCGCTGCGCTGGCGGCAATAGAGACCATTAAGGCTGACAATCTGGTGGCTCGCGCCCGCGAGATTGAGCGCATCATGCTCGGCCGGCTGCATCGCATACAGGCCGAAGACAACCGCATTGGGGATGTCCGCGGCCGCGGGGCCATGATCGCGATTGAACTAGTGCAGCGAGACACTTCTGACCCGGATCCCGGCTTCGCTGCCGCGGTCGCGAATGCTGCTCGAGAGCATGGCGTCATCGTGCTGACCTGTGGGACGTTTGGCAATGTGCTGCGCTTCCTCCCCCCGCTCACGATTAGCGATGAGCTGCTTAACGACGGCCTCGATGTGCTGGCCGACGCCATCTCGGCTTCGTGATCGAGAATCACCTCACGCAATCGATGGAGGTTGCGCGCCAGGTCTACGGCGAGCGATTTCCTCTTCTAAATAGATATGTCGACATTCTTGGGTCGACGGCCGTTACGTGGGGACTTCTCGGGCCTCGGGAAGCCGATCGCTTATGGGACCGCCACATTCTCAATAGCGCCGCATTGAGCGATCTGATTGCGACGGATAGCGTGGTGGTTGACGTCGGAAGTGGCGCCGGCTTGCCCGGCATTCCCCTAGCCATCCTGCGACCCGACCTTCGCGTCACGCTGATCGAACCCCTGCTTCGGCGTTTCACCTTTCTGGTGCAGACCGTCGGGGAACTTGGCATCTCAGACCGACTCGAGGTCGTTCGATCACGCGCCGAAGATCACCAACGCACGTACGACGTCGTCATAGCGCGAGCCCTCGCTCCCCTCGACCGGCTGATTGGCTGGTGCAATCCACTGCGAGCACCCGACGGCGTGATCTTAGCGCTTAAGGGCGCATCCGCTGGCGATGAGGTGGCTGCAGCGAACCGGCAATTGAAGGCTGCGGGGCTCAATGCTGAGGTCCTGAAGGCCAGGACCCACCCCGACGTTGAACCGGCGACCGTGGTACGGGTTGGGGCGGCGCTGGGCTGAGCGAGGAGCGGTGGGTGCCGTGCGGGCGGCCGTAACAACCTAAGGTGCTTGAAACTTAAGTCTTGCCCAACGCAACGTGCCGCGTTGGCCGACCGCAAGGTTGTCTAGGCCGCACGCACGGCACCCACCGCGACCACTGGCCTCGAAGGCAATAAGCCCATGCAGTTTTGGGCGCGGTTGCCGGCGCAACGTCTCTCTTATTGCTACCTTGTGGGCGGAACGGTCAGGAGGGGGTCATGATCGCACCGCCGGAGGTGGAGTACCGGGTGACGCCGGGACTCGGCTGGCCGCTCTTCGTTGAGATTGATCCACGAATCGGTTGGCCCAATGTTCCACGTGAAACACTCGACTGGCCCGAACGCGCGACGGCGCGACCACTGCCAAGCGGTCCCACTGCGGCGACGACAGCCACTCCGTCGATCGAGATCCCACCAGGGCCGCGACGTGCACGCTTCGACGAGGATGAATTCAGCTCACCAGTCGCCGAGGAAGACCCGCCCGGTGTGGCAACCGCAAACCGGCTGACCACCACTTCGCTGCCTGCACCACCGCATACCCGCATCTTTGTCGTCGCGAATCAGAAGGGCGGCGTTGGCAAGACCACAAGCAGCGTGAACCTCGCAGCCGCTCTAGCGCTCGGTGGACTCACCGTTCTGGTCGTCGATCTTGATCCGCAAGGCAACGCCACGACCGCGCTCGGTGTTGATCATCCGCCCGGCACTCCAAGCACGTACGAGGTCATCATGGCCGGCGCGGCGCTCGCCGATCACGTGCTCGACTCGCCGGAGGCGCCCAACCTCAGGGTCCTGCCGGCAACGATCGACTTAGCTGGTGCTGAGATCGAGCTGGTCTCGGTCGTTGCTCGCGAAAGCCGGTTGCTCCGAGCCCTCCGCGGCTATCTCAAAGACCACCACGCCGATTACGTCTTTCTTGACTGCCCGCCTTCGCTGGGTTTATTGACGCTTAATGCCCTGGTCGCCGCGAACGAAATTCTGGTACCGATCCAGTGCGAGTACTACGCCCTCGAAGGTGTCACGCAGCTGATGCGCACCATCGATCTGGTCAAAGGCGAGCTGAACCACGAACTTCGACTGAGCACAGTGATGCTCACGATGTTCGATGGCCGAACAAAGCTCGCCGCTCAGGTCGCCGACGAGGTGCGTCAACATTTCCCGGCCGAAACGCTCAGCACCGTCATCCCGCGTTCGGTTCGCATCTCAGAGGCACCCAGTTACGGCCAAACCGTTTTGACGTATCAGCCCACTTCCGTTGGCGCTGTCTCATACCTGGAAGCCGCACAAGAAATCGCCCAACGGGGCGTGGAGGAGAGCACATGAACATCCGTACGGAGCGCCGCGGCCTCGGCCGGGGCTTGGGCGAGCTATTCCAGCGGACGGATACGCAGCCAATGCCGGCTCCACCTAACGGCGACTCGCAGGGCGAATCACAGGCAGAACCGCTGGCGCCAGTGCCCCACGGTTCCTACTTCACTGAGCTTCCGCTGGAGTACATCTCCCCCAATCCGCGACAGCCGCGCACCGTCTTCGACGAGGACGCAATGAACGAGCTGGTCGAGTCGATCCGCGAAGTCGGCCTGCTGCAACCAATCGTCGTACGGCCGCTGGGTGGCGCCAGATTCGAGCTCGTGATGGGGGAGCGTCGCTGGCGGGCTGCACAACAAGCCGGTCTGGACAGCATCCCCACGATTGTCCGGGAGACCGGGGATCACGCACTACTCCGCGACGCGCTCCTGGAAAACCTGCATCGCGTTCAGCTCAACCCGCTCGAAGAGGCTGCGGCGTACCAGCAAATGCTGGAGGACTTCGGCTGCACTCAGGAGGAGCTCGCCAGCCGCATCAAACGCTCCCGGCCCCAGATCTCTAATACCATCCGGCTGCTGAAGCTATCGCCCACAGTGCAGCGGCGCATCGCGGCCGGTGTCATCAGTGCTGGCCACGCAAAGGCTTTGCTCTCGATCGAGGATCCGGACAGCCAGGAGCGCATGGCACAGCGGGTAGTGGCCGAGGGCCTATCGGTACGCGCTGTCGAGGAGCTGGTGACTTTGGGGGATCACCGCGACCAAACTCCTCGGCAACGGCGTCAGTCCAAGATGGTTGCGCCAAAAGCCAAAGATCTCGCCGATCGGCTATCCGATCATTTCGAGACCCGGGTAAAGGTCGAGCTTGGCAGGACGAAGGGCAAGATCGTCATTGAGTTCGCCACGGTTGACGATCTAGAACGCATCGTGGCGTTGATCGAAAAGCAACCAGACGCAGCCAAAGAATATCGACAAAACGACATTCAAGAAGAAGTTGGTGCTGGCTCACCCGCTTCGGCCTGAGCGGCCAGCTTGGCGCGAATGTTCTTAGTTGCCGACCGCTCGGCGACAAAGGACAGAAAGGGCACCGTTCCCGCCAGCGCGATCAAAATCATGCGCTTCCAGCTCCACCTTGCCCGCAGTCCGAGATCAACGGCGGTAATCAGCAAGATCATGTAGAGATAGCCGTGCGGGATAGCGGTCCACAGTACGACCGTGTCGTCGCCACCGATGTACTTCAGCGGCAGTCCGATGCATACCAAAGCAACAAGCAACGTCCCCACGACCCAGGCCATGATCCGATAGCGGATCCACGCGTTGCGCATGTGCTGAAGCCTATGTCGGCTCGGCGCCCTGCTCGGCTGTGATCTCGGCAACCTCCGCCTCGCGAACACCAAGATCCCGCGCCATCCGGAAACCCATAAACAGCGTGAACGCAGCGAACAGCCACCACTGCCCGACGTAGGCCACATTGCGAACCCGCCCTGGCGACTCCGGCAGCTGCAAGGGAGCTGCAGCCAACCCCTGGCTTGAGGCATCCGCACTCGACAGAGTTACAAACCCATCAATCAACGGACCCGGCCACTGTTGTGCCAGGGCCGGCAAGCGCACAGATGCAATCTGACCGCTCGGAAGATCGCTGTCCGGCAGATGTTCTTCGGTCGGTAGCAACACGCCGACCTGACGGACCGGGCCAGTCGGCGGCGGGAGAGCATTCGGCCCTGAGACGATGCCGCGCACGACCGCGACGACACTGCCGTCGGCTTGCCGCAGCCCGCTGAGCACTCGGAACTGACCTGCCGCGTCCTCCATCGGCACCAGCAACTGCAACGCCGGATCGTAGCTGCCATCGAACGCTACCGATCGGCCATATCCCTCAATCGCCGTCGCGCCCGGGCGCGCGACCGAGCCGAGTGGAACCGGCGGCGCTGAAGCACGGCGCGCTGCGGTCGCCGATCCCTGGCGGTCGTAGACCTCCAACTGCCAGAAGCCGAGCACGACCATGATCGCCGCCAGGCCGATGCCAAGGGCGATGACCAAGGCTTGCCTAAATCTGGTCGACATCGAACCGGGTCAACGCGGACGTGCTCTTACTGGGCCGCTAGCGAGATCGCCTTGGCGCGGCCTCCCCGGGCGGCCGCCGCATGCACCAGGTCGGCGCACATCTTCCCCAGGCTCCAGCCAGCCGTTTCAATCGCCAACGGCACTGCTGACGTCTCGGTCATGCCCGGCGCGACGTTGACTTCGAGGAAGACCGGCTCACCTTCTGGCGTGATGATGATGTCGGTACGCGACAAGTCCCGAAGGCCGAGCACACTGTGTACCCGAAGCGCCATATCGGCACACGCGTCCGCCACATCGTCGGCAACTTCAGCTGGGCAGAGAAACCGGGTTGCCCCCGCTGTGTACCGGGCGGCGTAGTCATAAACCCCAGACTCCGGCCGGATCTCGACCGCAGGAAGGGCGATCGGGCCGTTGCCCCGGTCCACAACGGCGACTGTGACCTCGGTCCCTTCGATGAACTCCTCGATCACCGCCACCGAGCCGTACGCGTACGCCCCGACCATGGCCGCGGGCAGCTCCTGGGCGCGGGTGACCTTGCTGCATCCCAGCGCCGATCCGCAGCGTGACGGCTTGATCATCATCGGGAAGCCGGTTTGATCACCGAGGGCTTGGACGAGAACTCGAGCACCCAGTTCTTTGAAGGTCTCGTACGGCAGCGCTACCTGAGTCGGCGTCCGGATGCCCGCGGCACCAACGACTGTGGTGGCTATCGATTTGTCGAACGCCACCCGGCACGCCGAACCGACCGAGCCAACGAAGGGCACACCCATCAGCTCGAACACCTCGCGCAGCGCGCCATCTTCACCGGCCTCGCCATGCAGCAAGGGAAGGACCACCGAGCCAGTGAGCTCGGCCAGTTGCGAGAGCAACGTGGAATCAACATCAGATTCCAGGACCTCTATCCCCCGAGAGCGCAGCGCTTGGCTGACCCGCCGTCCAGAACGCAACGACACGTCCCGTTCGTGTGACAGGCCTCCGGAGAGCACGATCACCGTCTGCAGGTTTCCGTTATCGGGCACCCTATCCTTCTTTCATGATCATCAGACCATGATCAACTTCGATCAAGATCAACTTCTGGCACAGGTCCATGATCATCAGGGCTGATCGGGACCGGGCGCCTCACGTGGTCCGAGTGCGCGGCGACCGCTCTCTGACTCAACGGCAGTACCGAAGATCTCAAGCATCCTCGCCTCGTACTCCAGCACCTCACCAAGCCGGCGGGTGCCTTCGATGATGCGCTCTGGCGTGGGGAAACAGTACGACAACCGCATATGGCGGCTGCCAAAGCCATCGGCATAGAACGCGGTCCCCGGCACGTACGCGACGCGAGCCGTAACGGCGCGGGGCAGCATGGCGTGGGAGTCAATCCCCGGTGGCAGCGTCAGCCAGACAAAGAAGCCGCCCTCGGGATATGTCCACGTCGTTCCGGCCGGCATGTGACTGGTGAGGCCGGTGATCATGGCATCCCGGCGCTCTCGGTACATCTCACGGAAGACCTTGATCTGTCCCCGCCAGTCATGGTTGGCCAGGTACGCAGCGACCGCAAACTGCGAAAAGACTGGTGGGCAGAGCGTGGCAGCTTCCTGGGCGAGCACCAGCTTCTCGCGTACGGCGTGGGGCGCCAGCACCCAGCCAACCCGGAAGCCGGGCGCGAAGGTCTTGGAAAACGAGCCGAGGTAAATCACCTGACGGTCGTTCAATGAGCGGAGAGCCGGGATGGGATCGCCGTCGAAACCGAGCAATCCGTAGGGATTGTCCTCAACCACCAACAGATCCGCCTTTTCGGCGAGGTGCAGCAGCTCGAGCCGCCGATCCAGCGACTGAGTGACACCAGCAGGATTGTGGTAGTTCGGGATGGTGTAGAGGAACTTGACCGTACGTCCCGCCCGGCGCAGCGCCCTGAGTGCATCGGCAAGCGCAGTCGGATTCAGACCTTGCTCGTCCATTGCGACGTGGACGACCTCGCACTGATAGGAGCGGAAAACCCCGAGCGCGCCGACATAGCTGGGCGCTTCACACAACACCACGTCGCCGGGATTGCAGAAGATGCGGGTAAGAAGGTCGAGGCCCTGCTGCGATCCGACGGAGACCATCACATCGTCCGGGTGGGCCGAGATGTTCTCCAGCCGCATCACGTCACAAATCGCTTCGCGGATCATTGGCTCGCCCTGCCCTGAGCCGTATTGCATAGCGCGTCGGCCATCAGTTTGCACCAGCTCATCGAGGACCGAACCGATCACATCCAGCGGCAGATCGGTGATGTTGGGCATACCGCCGGCGAGTGAGACGACTTCCGGACGGTTGGCCACGGCGAACAGAGCCCGGATTGCTGATGCGGTCATGCCATGTGCGCGGGCCGCATACCGGTCGATGTAGTGGTCGAGCCGAGTGTCTTGGCGCCGTAGCCGGTCCAGCACCGGCTCGTCAGGCTCGGAGGGGGAAGTCTCACTCACAGAACCAGCCTGCCATTTATTTGCAGCTGCTCGCGCACCCGACGCTCGCAGCTGGACGGTTCACCTAATTTTCAGCCAACGACGTCGCGCGCCTACGATAAATCTATGGTCAAGCCCGATGACACTCGCTCGGTGCGACGGTTGCTGTGGCTTGCTGCGGGGATGCTGTTCGGTTTGATGCTCGGGTTTGCGTTCGGACTAGCCAGGCCCCGCGCCAGAAAGTAGCTGCCATGGGATCCCGTCGTCTGCGTCCGATGACCGCCGCCGACCTGCCACTGCTGCCTGGAGCCTGCGCGCGCTGCAACTTTTGGGAGACCAGTCTCATCGACTTGGCAGCGCCCACCGATCATGTGGATCGGGGCGAGGTCAAGGCTGAGTGGGCTGAGGCTGTGACCCGGCATTGGGGCTACTGCGGAGTGATCGCGTTTGCTGACGAGGAGCCGATTGGTCACCTCACGCTGGCTCCTGCCATGTATGTGCCGCGGCTTGGTGCTTTCGCCACCACTCCCGTCGGCGCCGACGCAGCTGTCGTGATGTCGGCTCATGTGAATGCCGAGTTGCGTGGCAAGGGCCTGGGCAAGCAGCTAGTCCAATCTGCGGCCAGCCTGGTGGTGCGGCGTGACATTCGGGCTCTGGAGGCGGTCGGTACCTACCACGACGGGCCCTCGTGCATGCTCCCAGTTGGCTGGCTAGAGGCCGTCGGCTTCCAGGTCGTACGTCCTCACCCGATCACCCCTCGATTGCGGATGGATCTACAGAGTGCGGTGCGCTGGCGGACGGATCTCGGCGCAGCGTGGAACCGCCTCACCAGTCTGGTGCGCCAGCCGGAATCCCCGGAACCCGCTACATACACCCATCGCGAGGCCGCGTCTTAGACGACCGCGAGATTTCCCGACGCTCGCAGCTCGAGCTACTCGCTGAGGGCTACCGGCAGCTCACCCGTATCCGGCACCAAGATCGGCGTGTCCTCATTGAGCGTCTCACCACGGAAGAAGGCCCGAAGCCACCACGTTGTCGATAACGCCGACACAATGCGCGAGTACGGCGCTCAATGCGTGGTCTGGCAAACCGCGATCAATCCGGTGGTCGCTTTGGAGTTGCTCGCCAACGGCATCTGGTTAGGCGCCGGCGTACTCGGTCCCGAAGCTTTCGATGCCGTGCCGTTACTGGAATTGCTCGGCGGTGAATACACCTCACACTGGGGACTCGCCGAGTTGTCAGAAGCTACGTGAAATCTGGGAGAGTTGGCCCATGCCCACGGTCAATCTCTCGCGTCTGAGCCAGCATCATTTCGAGGCAACGAACGCCCGCGGCGGCTCCCTGTCGTTTGGCAGAAAATGGACTGGCGAGTTCACCCCCGTCGAGCTGCTGCTTGTCGCCATCGCTGGATGCACCTCGATGGATGTAGACGCCATTACCGTCAAACGATCCGAACCCACACGATTTAACGTCAGCTGCTCTGGCCATAGCACCAAGAGCGCGCACGGCAACCATGTCACCGATATCCAGGTTGACTTCGATGTGGAGTTTCCGGACAGCGAAGAAGGGCGTGCCGCCGTAGACGTACTGGATAAGGCAATTCGCAAGTCTCATGATCGGCTGTGCACCGTGACCCGTACCGTCGAGCTGGGGACGCCGGTTGATGCCCTCCTGCACGGTGAGTCGCTACTGACGGCAAGCTCGCCAGCCTGATGCCGGGTCCACGAAGCGGGCGCATGACGCCGCCACACCTTGCTCAGCGCGAGTTGGTCTATGCCACGCCTGAGCGAGCCGACGAGTTCTTTGCAGCCATCGTGCGCGGCTTTCATGACGACTACGTCGCGGAGATGTGGGAGCCGCATCGCAGGGTGATCGAGTTCGATCGCAGCTTTGGCTTTCAGGTCGATGGACGCTGGATCTCCACATGCGGGGCGTACAGCAGAATCCTGACGGTTCCTGGTGGATCGGTTCCGGTTGCGGCGGTAACGGTTGTCACGGTGCAGCCGTCCTACCGTCGTCGGGGCTTACTCACCGAGATGATGACGCACCAGTTGCACGACATTTCCGAGCGTGGGAATGAAACGATTGCCTTGCTGTGGGCTTCGGAGGCTGCGATCTATGGACGGTACGGCTATGGCCAGGCGACCCCACAACTTCATCTGACAGGCAAGACCAAAACAACTGCCTTCCTGCCGGGTGTCGATCTTGGTACCGGTTCGGTCGGCGAGGTGGAACGCGATGAGGCAATCCCGATCATCAAGAGGATCCATCAGACTTTGTTGCCGGATCGTCCCGGCGCACTGAATCGCGACGACAACTGGTGGGCGGTGAGGTGGCATGATCCTCAAGCGTGGCGGCGCGGCGCGTCGGCGTACCGATTTGCTTTGCATTACGACCATCGAGGTCGGCCAGACGGATATGTGTCATTTAGGGTCAAGACCAATTGGGAAGAGTCGGAATCTGCCTCCGAGGTGATCATTTCTGAGCTCGATGCCGCCGCCGGCCCGGGGCGCGCTGCGCTGTGGCGGTTCGTTCTTGATCTTGATCTGGTGCGTCGGTTCAGCGGTCATGGTGCGCCGGTGGATGAACCGCTGCGCTACTTGGTTCATGATCTTCGTTCGGTGAAGGCTGAGCTTGGGGACGGAACCTACGCACGCCTGGTTGATGTGTCTGGTGCACTCGAGGCGCGTCGCTACCTCACGGACGTCGACGTGATCATTGGCGTCGAGGATTCGCTGCTTACCCACAACAATGGCTCTATCCGGTTGGAAGCCGGGCCCGATGGCGCCTCGGTGACCCGGACGCGTCGCAGACCTGACCTGATCATGAACGTACGGGAGCTGAGCGCCATCTACCTCGGCGGGACTCCGCTGCTGGCGTTGGCTCGGGCCGGCCTCATCAAGGAGCGAACTAAGGGCGCCGCACAAGCGGCCGCCGCGGCATTCGCCTGGTCTCAACCACCGTTTTGTTCCGATTTCTTTTAGCCGGAGAGGAGCCGAGGTGGACGAATGTGACGCACTACGTGCGTCTTACTCGGTGCTTCCTTCGAAGTGGAAGCGCGTCGCGTCCACGTACAACCGTGTCCAGGCGAGAACCTTAACCGGCTTCAGCCGCCAAACCCCTTTCAGATACGAGCCAGCCGACATCGAATAGCCGTACTTGGCAGTGGCTGCTGCGGCGAGCCGCCGTGCCTCAGACTTCGATGGCGTCGTCCACTCTGCGACGCCTTCCACGATGACCGCCGACTCTCCATCTTCGAGATGCAGCGTTGCGCGCCCATCGCGGTGAAGGTTCCGGACGTGTACGGTCGCCGGGTCGCCGCCGAAATAGCAGCCGCCGTCGAGCCAAATGCCGTCGACTGGCACCACGTGTGGCGTGCCGTCGCGGCGCACGGTGGCGAGCCAATAATGCGGAGAGTCGACCAGCCGCTGCTCCACCGCTGCCCAGTCGAGGAGCCGGTTGGGAGATCCGTAGCTGCTGGGAAGCATTAGCTGCTCAGCGATGGGCGGCACGCAACTCAGCGAAGCAGCCAGCGGAACGCTGGTCAAGCCGGGCTGAGAAATCACACTCCACAGGTTCCCGCCGAACCGTGTGGAGTTAAGCAGCGGGTTAGTCAGTCGATAGCGATGGCCACCGATCTTCAGCCCAGGCGAGCCAGCTGGTCCAAGGTGAAGGCGGTTCCGAGGGCTCGAAACCGCTTAGTTCTGCTGCATCCGGCGTATCGAAGTGCGCACGCCAGTGATCAAGTTCGGCGGCTGTGATGGGGAAGGTCGCATGTGGCGTGGCGTTCCATCGCGACCCGATCCGCGCCAGCTGGGTAGCACGGTCCACCGCAAGGTAGACCAGCTCGATTTCGGCTCCCTCCCTCTCGAACAACCATCTCAGCGACAATCGCTCCTCCCTGCTCCAGAAGCCAAAGTCCAGGACCATATTTGTTCCCAGGCGGACCAGCTGCAAAGCGAGTGTGATGAAACGACCCTCGAGGACGTCCCGTTTACCCTCGCCCTCAGGTTCACCGAACAGTGGGATCATCCAGTCATCTGGCGTCAGGCGCAGCGCATGATGTTCGATCGCCAATCGCCTCGCGCGGGTCGACTTCCCGGACCCGGGCAATCCGACCACTAGAAACACCTTCGCCATGAGCACGATCCTCACAGAGCAGTGCTCAAGTGCATGGAACGCAGGTGTTTAGAGATATTCCTCGATGGCCCCGAGCAGCACTGACTTTGACTTGGCGCCCTTGAACGCTTTCACCAGTTCTCCACCGACATAAACCTGGATCGTCGGCAGACCAAGCACGTAGTTGTTGGCCGGGGTCACCGGATTGATATTGGTG
>DATLQC010000232.1:0-3283 GCA_035535395.1 Propionibacteriaceae bacterium
CTCGGCCAACGGATGCAACCCGCACCCGAACAAAGCGCGCATCTGCTCCGCCGTCACCGGATCACCAACGGCCAGACCGTGGATACCTGCCATGCCGGAACCGACCCATATCCCAGGCGACTCGCCCCGCTCGGAGTAGTACGAGGCCAGGCCGATGTGGCCCTTGTCGGTCGCATCCAAGGCGGCGACCTGCCGAGTCAGATAGTCATAACCGGAACCGGCGGTGAGCTTGTGCAGACTCATCGTCACACCCCGAAAAGGCAATTCCGCCCGCCTCGGCGGTCACGCCGACCCGGGGTACGACCGTCAGTGCACCAGGTGTGTCGAAGTCGGGCTGATCAGAATCGGTGGGGGTACGTGAAACACATTCCTGACTGTCAAGGTGACGGCCACAGCGTGCCTTAGGTCTAGTAACTGGATGCGGCGAGATAGGTGGGTGTCGGATGGGTCAGCTGACGGCGCGACAAAGGGCGCGACGGGCGGCCCAGACTCCCACGCCGCGCATCGGCGGGAAGGTCAGGAACAGACCGGCGGATCGACGCATTAGGGGCCGACATGCTCGTCGCGATCGGTGAACGCGCCGCCGCGCAACGACGCTGACCAGAGATGCCTACTGGTTCCGCGCACGCGAAGGGTCCCCGGCGCCCTCACATGACCGAAGGTGGCGGTGAACGCCGGGGCCGCGTCCGGCCGGTCGTGCTCGCCTACGAGGTGGGGCCGCCACCCAGCCCTCGGTACGCCTTACCAGTTGGGGCAGCCCGGCCGGGCTTCTGAGCTACATCGAAGGGCCAGCGCCTGGTACGACAGACACGGACTGTTCACCGACGCGGTACAGCATGCGATCCGAGGCAGCGATGTGGATGGGGCCATTCGGCTGATCGAGTCTTGCGGCATGTCGCTGGTTCTTGATCAGCAAGTGCAGACCGTGCTCAGCTGGCTCGATGAATTGCCGGCGGAGCGGGTACGCGAACGTCCGGCCCTCAGCACGATTCGCGCCCTCGGGTACGTATTCTCCAATCGCCCTGACGAAGCTGAGGAAAGCCTGTGCGAGGCCGAACGATGCCTGGATAGTGAGCCGACGACCGATGAAACCAGGGCTGTCCTCGGCAGGGTAGCCGTCATCCGCGCAGCCATCTGCCGCTTCTCCGGCGACATCGAACGAAGCGTCAGCTTCGGGCGACGCGCGTTGCTGCTGCTGCCCGAGACCGAGGCCACCTCGCGTGAGCGGGCGTCCGCCCGGACTCATGTGGCGCTGACCTATCAAGTGAACGGCGACGTACGCCCCGTTAACGAACGACCCCTAGAGGAAGCGGTCGCGGCATTTTCGGCGGCACATGCACTGGTGCCCTTGCTGAACAGCATCAACCGCCTCGGCAAGTTGAGGACAATGCAAGGTCGCCTGCGAGCCGCACACGCGACCTATGGACGTGGCGCCGCCGCCGTGTCGGACCGCGAGGGCAAACCCGTGGCCGTGAACAGCGCGGCCTATTACGCCGGCATGGGCGAGATAGTTCTGCAATGGAACGACTTGGATTCTGCCGAACGGTATCTGCATCAGGCAGTTGATCTTGTTGCGGGCGACCTGACTGTAGATGCCGATGCGGTCACAGAGAGCCACCTTTCACTGGCGCGTCTGCACGAAGCACGCGGTCACCCAGTCGAGGCGTACGCCGTCCTGGACCAGTTCCTCAGCCTGGCTCGCCGGCGCGCCTTCTTCCACCTGCTGATCCAACGCGGTGAAGCTGCGCTTGCCAGACTCGCGCTCCTGCAACACGATCTCGCCGCCGCCACCGGCTGGGCCGACGGCTATGGCGATGTCACAGACGCGACCTACACGCGCGAGGAGCAGCACCTCACCCTCACCCGCATACTCATCGCCCGCGCCGAAGCCCACTCCGCGGGCTGCCTGAACGAGACCCTGGCACTGCTCGACCGGATGTTCATAGCAGCGGCCGGAGCCGGACGGACGAACAGCGTCATCGAAATCCTGGTTCTCCAAGCATTGGCTCATCAGGCACAAGATGAACGAGCAGCTGCGATCGAGGCATTGGAGCAAGCGCTTGTGCTGGCCGAGCCTGAGAGATACGTACGCGTCTTCGTCGATGAAGGAGCGCCGATGGCCGCGCTGCTCAAGGACTTGATTCAAGCGCGACGCAATACACTCCATGATCAACAATTAGGGGACCCCCTTCGGTACGCGCGGCGGTTGCTCACGGAATTCCATCCTCGGGATCCGAGCGGTACCCCATCGTCCACTCCTACACCTCATAGCCGTGAACGGCCGGTCGACGACTCCCTCAGCGGCCGGGAACGAGAGGTTTTGGGGTTGATCGCTGCGGGTCTGTCAAACCGGGAGATCGCCGCCCGAATGTACGTCGCCACCAGCACCGTCAAGTCATACACCAACAGCATCTTCCGCCGACTCGGCGTGCGCAGCCGGACGCAAGCTGTCGCGGAGGCTCGGTCGCTCGGCCTGCTCTCCGACTAGCCCGGCCCTCGCTCAGGCGATCGGAGTTCCGACACCACCAGGATCGGCCCGGGGTGGGCTCGAAGTTCGGTAATGCCTTCGACTTGCGTCGAGCCTGTCACCTCGCCAGCACGCCAGTTGTTGGCGATCCGAACTAGGCCTCGGCAGAACGATGTTGGTCAGATCGGATCGAGAAGGGCCCCGTCGGCGTAACACCACACCCAGTTCATCCCTCGCTCCTTATAGGGCCGGGTCAAGGGATGGCCGGTTTGACGGAAATGCTCTCGGGCGTGCTTGTTCTTTGATTTGTCGCAACAGCCGACGTGACCACATTGCAGGCACGTTCGCAGCGCAGGCCATGAGTCTCCGAGTGCCATGCATTCCTCGCACACCTCCGATGCGGGGCCGGCCTCTGCTCGAAGGAGGTGCAGGTGCGAACACGGTTTGGGGCGGAACTGCCCGGTCCAGGCCCGCCGCAAGAAAATGTTGATGATCTTCGTGGTGAGCTCCTCCCTTTGGGGAGTGGGTCAGGCAAACTTCGCCCGGCAATTGGGCTCTGGCCATCGAGAGCTGTATCGCTAGCCGCTTTGGGCGCGGTGATCTTACCACGCTGCTTTGTCATCTTCGAGGTCGGAGGCTTCGTGGAGGGCGGTCTGGAGACCGTTGAGGATGAGACGTAGTCCGAGTTGGAATTCGTTTCGATAGGCATAACCGGGTTGCAGGATGTGCTTGACCGCCGTCTCGGTGAGATGGGGGAATGCATTCGACATCATGGGTTCCTGCTGCAGGATGCTTTCGGTCGCTGCTCCGATGTCC
>DATLQC010000233.1:0-16503 GCA_035535395.1 Propionibacteriaceae bacterium
CACCAAGGGGATGGTCGGGGGCGTCTGCGTCAACACTGGCACCATCCCGTCCAAGACCTTGCGTGAGGCCGTCCTCTACCTCACGGGCATGCAGCTTCGGGACCTGTACGGGGCCAGTTACCGAGTCAAGGAAGAGATCACGATCTCCGACCTGCTTGCCCGGCTGCAGCATGTGGTCGGTCGCGAGACGGAGGTCATTCGGTCTCAGCTGATGCGTAACCACATCGAACTCGTGCCGGGTGTCGCCAGCTTCCTCGACCCGCACACGCTAACCGTCGAGATTGAAGGCGTGGGAGCACTCCGCACGCTAACTGCGAACTACATCGTGATCGCGACCGGTACCATGCCGGCCCATCCGCCAAACGTCGACTTCGACAGCATGCGTGTGCTCGATTCGGATCAGATCCTCACGTTGGACACCGTGCCGGGCTCCTTGGTGGTGGTCGGCGCCGGCGTCATTGGCGTGGAGTACGCCTCGATGTTCGCTGCGTTAGGTAGCCGGGTCACGCTGGTGGAGAAGCGTGACAACATGCTCGACTTCTGCGATCCGGAGATCGTTGAATCCTTGAAGTTCCACCTACGTGATCACACCATGTCCTTCCGTTTCGGTGAGGAGGTCTCCTCGGTGGAGAGTTCCGGACGTGGCACCATCACGACTCTCGCTTCTGGGAAGAAGATCGCTGCCGAGGTCGTCATGCACTCCGCAGGTCGGCAAGGCAACACTGCGAACTTGGGCCTCGACCTCGCAGGGCTTAAGACCGATCATCGAGGACGGCTCGTGGTGAACTCGAACTATCAGACCGAGGTGCCGCATATCTACGCGGTCGGTGATGTGATCGGATTCCCTGCCCTGGCCTCCACCTCGATGGACCAGGGCCGCCTTGCCGCGGCACACGCGTTCAATGAGCCAGCCAACGAGCTCCGAAGTCTGCAGCCGATCGGCATCTACACGATTCCGGAGATCTCGTTCTGCGGCAAGACTGAAGGAGAGCTGACTCGTGAGTCGGTTCCCTTCGAGGTCGGCATCTCCCGCTATCGCGAGCTGGCGCGCGGCCAGATCATTGGGGACTCCTATGGCATGTTGAAGTTGATCGTGCACGCCGACACGCGCGAGATCTTAGGCGTACACGTCTTCGGCAGTAACGCCACCGAACTGGTACACATCGGCCAAGCGATTATGGGATGTGGTGGAACGGTCGACTACCTCGTTGACACAGTCTTGAACTACCCAACGTTGTCAGAGGCGTACAAGGTCGCAGCCCTCGACGTCTCCAACAAGCTTCGTGCTGTTGCCCGCTTCACGATGGAGATGGCGACCTCCGAACCCAGCATGCTCTAGCGGCACGCCACGCACTAGCTGGTCAAACCCGGCGCAGGACCGCTACTACCTTGCCCAGAATCGTGGCGTGATTGCCATCAATTGGGTCGTACGCGGAGTTGTGCGGGATGAGCCACACCTGGCTCTCGGTTCGCTTGAAGGTCTTGACGGTCGCCTCGTCATCAAGCAACGCGGCGACGATGTCACCGTTGTTCGCAGTCGGCTGTTGTCTAACAACAACCCAGTCGCCATCGCAGATCGCGGCGTCGATCATGGAATCGCCGCGGACCGCGAGCAAGAACATTGTGCCGTCCCCGACCAGCTGTCGTGGTAGCGCGAAGACATCCTCAATGCGCTCCTCAGCCAAAATCGGTCCACCGGCGGCAATACGTCCCACGACCGGAACATTGACGGGTTCCGGAAAGGCATCACCAATACCAGTCTCGTCTTCGCTGTTTGTCTGGCTTGAGAGCGAGAGCTGTCGGCTCGTGGCCCGATACTCAGTGGGCAGCAATACTTCCAGTGCACGCGGACGATTCGGATCGCGGCGCAGAAAACCTTTGGTTTCCAGCATCTTGAGCTGATGCGCGACGCTCGACGAAGAGGCGAGGCCCACAGCGTCACCCATCTCTCGGATGCTCGGTGGGTAGCCACGCCGCTCGACGGTGTCCTTGATCATTTCCAGGATGCGTCGTTGTCGAAGCGTCAGCCCGTCGGCATCGATCGGGCCATCCTGGAATGAACTGACAGCCGCGCTCTCACCGAGCTGAGCCGCTACATCGCTCGCTCGAGGGCGTCCGCGGCGCTTGCTGGGTTGCGGGAACTTCGGGTCAGTCTGTGCCATAAGCCTGACGATAGAACAACTCGGTCGGCACATTCAAACATTTGTTCGAGCGTGTTGCAAGATGAGCTCATCTCCAGCTACCCCCAAAAAAGTGTCAGACCGCGCTGGTTCACTGTTTTCATGACACGCTCGAATATTTGTGCGAATGAGCTTGGCAGCGGGTCGAACATGCGATACAAATCAAACATAGGTTCTATCGAACATAGGTTCTATCTGGCAGAGGTCTATGTGGCAGAGGTTCTATCGAACCGAGTGCGACGGTTCCATAGAGGAGTTATGAGATGAGTGCCCTTCCTGTAGTTATTCCTGAGATCTCCGCTACGGAGACTCACTCGTATGCTCGTGTGCATCCCCGGCCGTGCGGCTTCACTGACTCGGCCACGGCACCGAGCAATTGGAAGCTCACTGATCGGGGGATCGCGGTCGTCGTGCTGATTGCCGCTGTGATCTTGACAGCCGCTCTTATGGTGATTGGGATCACCGCGGTACGCGTCACCAGTGCCGACTACAACGCCCGCTCGCAGCAATCACAACAGGCGCCCACTGAGCCTCATTGAACCCTTACGCGGCTGCGAAACGGTGCATCAGCCGACGTCCTGGGTCATCTGATCAATGCACACGACGGTAGCCAGGATGAGAGCGGCGTCTGGTCCCGGCTTGATCTCGACGCCGTAAGTATCGCGCACCCGGAACCAGCGGCGCGAAACCTCCGCGATCTCATCTCCGCCGCGTTCGATTTTGTACTCGTGGTCGACGATATTGCCCTTCGCCTCCATGTCCTCGCCGTCCTCGACATCGATCGAGAAGCGATCCCGCAGTGGAGTCACGAGCGCCTTCTTCACAGTCGCGACCTTGCGGCCGTCCCGCTCGATCTCCATCGTGTCTCGGATGTGCAGCACCTTCTGCTGGATCGAATACAGCTCTTCACCCCTCGGCGACTCCAGGACGAGCGTGTCACGTACCCGAAGGACCTTACCGTCCACCTTGAAGGCCCGCTCGCCGGCCTCATTCTCAATCCAGAAGTCGTCACCGATCGCAAAGAGCTTCTCCTGCATGCGGTATCTCATTGCGCTTGCTTCGTCGCGGCGGCCTCGTAACAGCGGCATTGTGGGCTCCTTTGGTCGATGTATCTCAACGACGTTACGCCACTGCGCAGCGATCCTTCCACCCGTCAAGATCAAGAACTAGCGGTGTCGACCGCTTCGTTGATCACGGTGGTTTTCATGATCTGATCAGCGAATGTCTGTCTCGTCTCGTCCCACAAAGGCCACAGATAGCCCACCAGCGTGAGGGCATCGAGGATGTGGACAAGATCGCGGACGAATGCATTTCTGGCGCCAATCGGTGCACTTGTCTCCTCGCCGATCAACCTGATCTTCATCACTCGCTTGCCCAGTGATTGTCCAGTCCTGCCTGCGGTGAGCCAGCGGTTGTAGGCAACCCATCCCAGACTGGCGAGCATCACACTCAGACCGATGATCACCGTGATTGCGGCGTCCTCGACATGGGGAGTGGATCCGCCGGTCAGCACCAGCTGGACGATCAAGATCACGTAGCCGACATAGAAGATGATCAAGCCTAGATAGGTCGGGCCTTGGTCGATGAGTCTGGCGCGCACGCGCGTACCCCAGCTCGGGTACTCCCTGAGTGGAGTCGGCACGAGGTATCCAGGCGGAGTCGGAGAGCCCAGGCCTACCGGCGGTTGGAGGAAGGACGGCTGGGTGCTCGTCGTCGATGCCGCTGGCCATTGACTGCCGTACTGGTCGGTCATGAGCGTCCTTGGGATCCGTGGGACGTGGCGAGTGTAGGCGGCCCGCGGGCACAATGAGAAGGTGGCAGTCTCCACCGACGTCCGACAATTCCGGGCTGTCCGCGCGGCCGGATACGTCGGTGCCTTCTTTGCCGGCGGAGTGGCGCTGAGTGCGCTGTACGCGACCACCGGCCTCGGATTGCCGTGCCCGTTCCGTGCGGTCACGGGATGGGACTGCCCGCTCTGCGGCGGCACCCGGATGGGCGACGCGCTACTCCATGGTGACGTGAGCGCGGCCTTCGGATTCAATCCACTTGCGGTGGTTGGCCTGCTCGTGCTGGGCATACTCGGTGTGCTTTGGGCTGTTGAGGCGGCTGGGGGACCGGCTGTCCGCTTACCGCGACCGCTGGCCGATCGCTTGCAACGCATCCGGCCCAGCCACTGGTTGGTCGCTGGCCTGGTCGTCGCCGTGATCTACACCCTGGCGCGTAACCTCCTCTGACTTCATTCAAGTCGCCGGCTAAGGCCCGCTCGGTTGGCATTTGTCTGGCTGCCCGCGCCACGCCGTGTCAAAAGTGTCAGTGCTCTTGCAGAGAATGGTCTCAAGACGTACGATATCCATATCTAGTAGTTACAAGCATGTGGTTCATCCACAAGTTGTGGTTTTAGACTCACAGAAGTTCACAGGTCGGTCCACAAGATCTCCCCAGCAGCCCACAGGCTGATCCCCAGATCTGTCCCCAGATACAGAGAAAGGAGCCGGTCAATGCACTGCCCGTACTGTCGCAACGCCGACTCCAAAGTGCTCGACTCCCGGACGACCGACGATGGCGCCAGCATTCGGCGCCGGCGTCAATGCCCATCCTGCGAGCGACGGTTCACCACCATTGAGCAGATGCAGCTCGTCGTCGTGAAGCGCAGCGGTGTCGTCGAACCGTTCAACCGCGACAAGGTGATCAACGGGGTTCGCAAAGCTTGCAAAGGACGGCCAGTGACAGAGGATCAGCTCGCCCGCCTCGGGCAGCTCGTCGAAGACTCACTGCGCGCCTTGGGCCAGCCGGAAATACCGGCCGACGAAGTCGGCGTCGCGATTCTCGGACCGCTTCGAGAGCTTGATCAGGTTGCCTACCTGCGCTTCGCGAGCGTTTATCGCCAGTTCAGGTCGGTAGACGACTTTGAGGCGGAGATCGCGCTGCTGCGTATTGAGCAGGAGCCGACCGGCATTGAGCCGCTCATTCCGGATCGAGCAGCAGACAACAAGATGAGCACCTTCGTCCCGCACCGGCTCACCCCGGCCCGCGAGCGCACTAGTGATCGTCCGGAGCCGCCCTGAGCTGCCAACTCCGGGCTTGCCCACAGCCAAATCCAGGCCACCCCGTATTCCTCGGTGCCAGCAATGGCACCAGTCTGACCAGAAAGGCAGAAATGACCGAAACCACCCGTTCGGCGAATGGGCGACCGGAAAACAAAAGTGCGCTGGAAAAAAGTGCCCCCGAAAACCAAAGTGCCCCCGAAAACCAGAGGGCACCGCTGAGGGACGCGGGGCTAAGCATTGGGCAAGTCTTTACCTCCGATGTGCACCCATATGACGAGGTGACCTGGGAACGCCGCGACGTCGTGCAAACCAACTGGAAGACCGGCGAAGTGGTCTTCGAGCAAAAGGGCGTTGAATTCCCCGACTTCTGGAGCGTCAACGCCTCGACCATCGTCACCACCAAGTACTTCCGTGGCGCGCTCGGCACACCAGCGCGTGAGCACAGTCTGCGTCGGCTCATCGACCGTGTGGTGAAGACCTACCGCAAGGCAGGGGAGGACTATGGCTACTTCGCCGACACGCAGTCAGCGGAAGTCTTTGAGCGCGAACTGACCTGGATGCTGCTGCACCAGTACTTCTCGTTCAACTCACCTGTCTGGTTCAACGTCGGTACGGCCTCCCCAGCGCAGGTGTCAGCGTGCTTCATCCTCTCGGTCGACGACTCCATGGACTCGATCTTGAACTGGTACCGAGAAGAAGGATTCATTTTCAAGGGCGGTTCTGGCGCCGGCATCAACCTTTCCCGGATTCGCTCCTCCAAGGAACTGCTGAGCTCTGGCGGTACCGCCTCCGGTCCCGTTTCATTCATGCGGGGCGCTGACGCAAGCGCAGGGACGATCAAGTCCGGTGGTGCGACGCGTCGCGCCGCGAAAATGGTCGTCCTCGACGTCGACCATCCCGACATCGAGGAGTTCATCGAGACCAAAGCGCGCGAGGAAGACAAGATCCGGGCGTTGCGCGATGCGGGATTCGACATGGATTTAGGTGGCCGCGATATCACCTCTGTCCAGTACCAGAACGCCAATAACTCGATACGCGTAACCGATGAGTTCATGCGCGCCGTTGAGGATGGTGGCGATTTCGCACTGCGCGCCCGTACCGACGGTCGGGTTCTGGAGACTGTGAACGCTCGTGAGCTGTTCGACAAGATGGCCAGGGCTGCCTGGGAATGCGCCGACCCCGGCATCCAGTATGACGACACGATCAACGACTGGCACACCAATCCCGAGACCGGTCGGATCACTGCGTCTAATCCCTGCAGTGAATATCTAAGCCTTGATAACAGTTCTTGCAACTTGGCGAGTCTCAACTTGCTCAAGTTCTTGCGCGAAGACGACACCTTCGATGCCGAAGCGTTCGAGCGGGCGGTCGAGTTGATCATCACCGCAATGGACATCTCGATCTGCTTCGCCGATTTCCCCACAGAGGCAATCGGGCGAACGACTCGTGACTATCGGCAGCTTGGCATCGGTTATGCCAACCTTGGTGCACTGCTGATGGCGACCGGCCACGGATACGACTCCGAAGGCGGCCGTGCGTTGGCTGCGTCGATCACGTCGCTGATGACTGGCGTCTCATACCGCCGGTCGGCGGAGCTTGCCGGGATTGTCGGCCCGTACGAGGGCTATGCGCGCAATGCGGACGCCCACAAGCGAGTCATGCGTAAGCACCAGGCCGCCAATGACGCGCTGCGCACCGTTGACGCGATGGACGCCGACATCCGCAAGCGGGCCACTGCCGCATGGGATGGTGTGATCAAGATCGGCAATGCCAATGGCTACCGGAATGCGCAAACCTCAGTGATCGCACCTACCGGCACGATCGGCTTCATGATGGACTGCGACACCACCGGTATCGAGCCAGACTTCTCGCTGGTCAAGTTCAAGAAGTTGGTGGGTGGCGGCTCCCTGCAGATTGTCAACCAGACCATTCCGAGGGCGTTGCGGAAGCTTGGCTACGCCGATGAGACGGCGGAAGCGATCATCGAATACATCGCCGAACACGGGCATGTCATCGACGCCCCAGGACTGCGACCCGAGCACTACGAGGTGTTTGACACGGCGATGGGCCAGCGCGCGATCAAGCCAATGGGCCATGTACGGATGATGGCGGCTGCTCAGCCGTTCCTCTCCGGGGCAATCTCCAAGACGGTGAACTTGCCGGAAACGGCCTCAGTAGAGGAGATCGCCGACGTTTACCTGCAGGGTTGGAAGCTAGGCCTCAAGGCGTTAGCCGTCTACCGTGACAACTGCAAGGTCGGCCAGCCACTCAGCGATGGCAAGGCCGGCAAGGTGGACGACAAGAAGTCAACCGAAACTGAGGTCGTGGAGAAGGTGGTATACCGACCGACCCGCAAACGACTTCCCAAGTCGCGACCGAGTCAGACCCGCTCATTCTCTGTGGGCGGCGCCGAAGGCTACATGATCTCCGGCTCGTACCCCGACGATGGTCTCGGCGAGGTTTTCCTCAAGCTCGGCAAGCAGGGGTCCACGCTCGCCGGTGTGATGGACGCCTTCTCCATCGCGGTGTCTATCGCTTTGCAGTACGGCGTGCCGTTGGAGACCTATGTACAGAAGTTCACCAACCTAAAGTTCGAGCCGGCCGGTCTGACCGACGACCCGGACATCCGGATGGCGCAGTCGATCATGGACTACATCTTCCGGCGGTTGGCTTTGGACTATCTGTCGTTCGAGGAGCGTGCTGAGTTGGGCATCTACACCGCCACCGAACGGGCGCGGCAGGTTGAGACCGGATCATATTTGCCGGTGGAGGAAGAGCTCAGTGAGGCTGAATCGCTCAAGAATGACCCGGGCGACGAGGTGCGAACCGACGAGATGGATGGAGCCACTGCCAAGCCAGCTCCGCTCAGCGCGCACACAACAGCGGAGCTGTTTGAAGAGATCACCGGCACCAGCATCGATGCGCCGCTGTGTCTGACTTGCGGTACGAAGATGCGACCCAGCGGCAGCTGCTACGTCTGCGAAGGCTGCGGATCCACCAGCGGCTGCAGCTGACACCCGTCGCATTCCATCGCGTGCATCAGCCGGCAGCGTGGGGCTGGGGCCGATAAGTGCCCCAGCCAACCGTGGATGACCGGCACGCTCATTTGCCCGACATCTTTTTGCGCCATGACGCCGTCGGCCTCCGAGAAGACTGCTGACTGCTCACATTCGGGGAACACTTCCGCGCTGTACGCGTTACCACAACATGATTAATGACCGTGACCGTGAGGCGTTGGATGCCTACTCGGCGGCGGTGACCCATGTGGTCCAGCAGGTCTTGCCGAGCGTGGCGAGCCTCCGGGTCCGGTTCCGTCTGGGGGATGGCGCTGGCAGCGCGAGTGTGCTGACCGATGACGGCTTCCTGCTGACGAGTGCCCATGTCGTCGAGGGAGTAAGTACCGTGACGGCAGCTTTCTCGAACG
The DNA here is from genome assembly GCA_035535395.1 of Propionibacteriaceae bacterium. Lineage (GTDB taxonomy): Bacteria > Actinomycetota > Actinomycetes > Propionibacteriales > Propionibacteriaceae > Microlunatus. The sequence continues at coordinate 8,652 of DATLQC010000233.1, forward strand.
GCAATGACGTCACAGCCGACGTGGTAGGCCGAGATGCGTTCTCGGACCTTGCCGTGCTCCGAGCGCGAGGTGAGGTTCCCAGCCCGGTAACCCTCGGTGACGCAAGCAAGCTGCAGGTCGGTCAACTGGTGGTCGCCGTCGGCAATCCGCTCGGCCTGGCCGGAAGCGTCACTGCTGGCATCATTTCCGCGCTCGGCCGATCGCTGCCGACTAGGCAAGGTCGTGTGGTTGATGAGGTAATCCAGACCGACGCCGCGCTCAACCCAGGCAATAGCGGCGGCGTTCTTGCCGATAGCCGTGGCCGCATGATCGGCGTCAACACTGCGGTGGCTGGTATCGGCGTTGGCCTGGCGGTGCCGATCAACGAGACCACCCAGCGCATCATCAGCGCCTTGATGACTGCAGGTCGGGTTCGCCGCGCCTGGCTCGGTATCGCGGGCAGCCAGGCGCCATTGCCACCTGCCTTGGTCAAGAAACTAGGTCGGCGAGAAGGTTTGCGCGTGGCGCAGGTGGTTGCTGGAAGCCCAGCAGACGCCGCTGGACTGAGATCCGGTGACATAGTCGTTGCAGTTGCCGGCACGTCACTTGGTTCCAGCACCGAGCTCCAACGCCGGATGGTCGAGGATGCCATTGGCCGCCGAGTAGAGATCACGGTATGGCGCAACGGCGCTCTAGTGGACGTGATCGCAGTGCCGCGTGAGCTCACCGAGTCTGCGAGCTGACTCACACATTCCTATGTCAGCGGGAAAGGTGACTGGCCCCACGCCGGCACATCGCTGAGTTTCACCGATTCGACCCACTTGACCCACCAGAATCCTCGGCGACGTGGTGCTAGCAGCCGTACCGGCGCGCCACGCCCGGCCTGGAGCGGTTCGCCCTGATAGCCGGTCGCTAGCCAGAGAGAGTCAGCTTCCCCGGTCGGGAAGCGGCGACGGTAGCGGGTCACGCTGATGACCTCGATGCTCGCGGCCGCAGCCAGCTGATCAGCGGGAAGGAGATCGGCGAGATTGACCGCTGTCCATTCCGCGTCGGCGAACCACCCACTGGTGCAGTCAAGTCGGGCGGCGACGGTCGTGGACCGCGACGCGAGATCGGTCACCGAGAATTTTGTCCCGGCAACATCGACCTGGTGGTCTGTTCCGACCTCGGGTATTTGGTCAAAGAGCCAGATCGTTGCCGGGACTGCAGCTGGGCTCAGGCGATGCGAGCCGGTTGCGATTCTGCTGGCGGAGGTGGATCCAAACAGCCGGCCGATGCCCTCGAGTATTCCGTACGTCGCGACAGCGCCTGCGGTAAGAACTCCGGTACGCAACAGCACGCGGCGTGACAAGTCAACGCGGCGCAAGCGTTGCCGCCGGTGCTGCAGCACATGCGAGGTGAGAAGCGGCACTGCTAGCAATGCTGATCCCACGTGTACCTGCATGGGGCTGAGTCGCCAGAGTACGCCGTATCCCAGGAAGACCTCGACAAAGCCGGACGTCATGCAGATGGCGATCAGCGCGATGAGTATCAGACTGGCGGCACGCAGAACCCGGGCGCGCTTGACGATCACCGCCTTCCATGGAATGAGCAGCACAACCGCCAGCCCAAAGACGCCATGAGCCAGCGTCGTGATCTTGGCAGGGACTGGCGTACCGGCGGCAAAGGCCAGACCACCGGTCGCCGCCGCCGCAATGAGGACGACGAGCAGGGCCAGGTTCGTGCGGCGACCCGCACGCCGAAGGCGGCCGAACTTGCTGATCCAGCGCCCGATCATCGGCTACCCCTGACGGTCGGGAAAGCTGGAGGCCCCGGGTTGAATGGGCGGCGGACCCCACGGTCCGGGCGGTCCAGTAGGCGGCCAGATCGCTGCGCGAGGCGGCGGTGGAAAGACCACGTAGGGCCTCAGCCACGCCGCGCGTTGCAGCAACAGACTCATGCGCTGATTCAGATCAGCAGGTGCGGTCCCGCTCACCGCTCGATGATGAAGGAAGCCCACCTCGATCATGGTCTGCTGGTAGGCGCGCAGCGCCGCGACGGCGGGCTTGCCGCCAATGCGTTTGGCGTACCCGCGGGCCGACATGCGATCAGACAGGCGGGCTATCCAGCGGACCTCCTCAGGCCGGATGAAACCCATCTGTGCCACCTGCTGGAGCGCTGCGGTGAGCATCTTGCCCTCGCGGGAGCGAGCCCAGATTGCGAGCGCCAACACCACGACCAAGAGCGGCAGCATGATCGCGCCGTACGCGAACAGGAAGCCGTTTGCGCCCCAAAAAGCGCTGCCATTCCAAATCGCGTGCATCAGGATGGCCGCGAGGAAGCCGAGGATTGGCGCGAGCACCCGCACTCCGGGGCGGCGGGTGGAGACAGCGATCCCAATGCCTATGCCCGTTGCAGCGGTGAAGAGCGGGTGCGCGAAGGGCCCCATGATCCCGCGCAGGAAGAACGTGATGCCGAGCTGACCGGCTTGCAGAGATTGAAGGTAATAAACGATGTCTTCGACGAAGGCGAAACCGATCCCTACCAGCGCGCCGTAGATGATGCCGTCCAGCAATCCATTGATCTCGGATCGGCGGAAGATCACGATGGCGACGAGGAACAAGCCCTTGGCGAGCTCTTCGACAATCGGCGCTCCCACAGCTCCGGTGAGGAACTCCGTCGTCCCGGGTAGCCCGAAAAGAAGCTGTTCGGCGATGAAGCTCAACACCACTGCCGCGACGGCGCCCCACCCAAGTGCCGCGAGGCGGTAACTAGCGGGCTCAGGCTCATAACGATCAAGCCAAAAGCAGATCAAGATCAAAACCGGAAAGGACACCGCAGCCAAGAGGGTGGCGATCAAGGCACCCGTTGGACCCCCAAGCAGAAAGATCAAGATCGCGATCATCAGGCCACCCAGGCCGAGAACGATCATGGTGACCCAGGTCAGCGCCGAGCGCGGACGGCGCAGCAATGCAGCCGGGGCAACAGGAACCATTCCGGGACCGGGTGCGCCTGCGGGAAGCATCGCGGGCTCGGTCATCTTCCAACCATAGGCAGCTGCTCAGACGCGTACAGTCGCCGGTATGGTCCCGCTGCCGGCAGTTCATCCACGACCGGATTTGCCTGCCAGGGTCACCATCTACGAGGTCGGCCCTCGTGATGGACTCCAGGCCGAGAAAACGGTGATTCCGCTGCAGGTCAAGCTGGAATTCATTGACCGCCTTGGGAAAGCGGGACTTGCAGTCATTGAGGCGACCAGCTTTGTATCCGCCCGCTGGGTGCCTCAGCTCGCCGATGCCGAGGAGCTCATGACAGGGCTGCGGCGCCGTCCCGGTGTTCGGTACCCAGTGCTGGTCCCTAATAGGCGTGGTTTTGAACGGGCCATGGCGGCCGGTGCCGACGAAGTCGCGATCTTTGTCTCCGCCACTGAGACTTTCGCGAAGCAGAATTTGGGTACCACCCTGGATGGTGCAATCGAGATGGCGGCACCGGTTGTCGCGGCGTCACGTGCCCGGGGTCTTCCGGTACGCGGTTATGTCTCGATGTGTTTCGGTGATCCTTGGGAGGGCAGGGTTGAGCCCGAACAACCGGCGGCGGTTTCGGCCCGACTCGCGGAGCTGGGCTGCGCGACCATCAGCCTCGGTGACACGATCGGCGTTGCGACCGCTGGTCAGATCGCGGCGGTGCTCGACCGCGTCGAGGCAGCTGGCGTGCCGCGGAACCGGGTCGCGCTGCACTTGCACGACACCTACGGTCAGGCTCTAGCCAACGTTCTGGCCGGGCTAGAAGCCGGAGTTACCGAGTTCGACTCTTCCGCCGGCGGACTTGGCGGCTGCCCGTATGCCAAATCGGCGACTGGGAATCTTGCGACCGAGGACCTGGTGTGGATGCTGGAAGGTCTCGGCATCGAGACCGGCGTGGACCTAGGAACATTGGTTGAGACCAGCCTTTGGCTCGCAACAAAACTCGGCCGGCCGTCACCTTCACGGGTCGTCGCAGCGCTGGGCATTTGAACGCCTGCGGCATTACTGTCGTTGTCGTGGGTGGTGGGAGGGGCGCATATGGCCGACATCGACGACTTCGACCTCGACCGGAGCACCGCTCAGGCCTGGGCTGAGTTCCAGGGCCGGTTGAGTGAGGTCATCTCCATGATCGACGACACCGCCGACCTCACCATCCGGACGACATCGGGAGGCAACGGACCGCCACCGTTTGTCACGCTGAGCAGCCCCCGGCAGGGCGTGGTCCGGTGTGAGGCAGCCAGTAACGCGGTACTGGGACCTGACTTCCAGCTCTCCGCCGGGCAACTCACGGCAATGGAACAGCTTGGCTGGCAGCCACCTGCAGTCGGCGACGAAGCCATCTCCACAGCGCCTTCGCTGCAACCGACGGCCAACCTCTGGATCGAGCTGCCACAGGTCGCATCGGATCGAATGAGTGAGCTCGCCGTCTCCGTGCTGCGCGACATCTACGGCGTCCAGCATCCGGTCTTTCTCGCGCCTGACCAGCTCGCGGAAGCGTTGCAGCCGGCCCAAGCGCCGATCGAAGCCGAGTCATCGATCCAGGTCGAAAAGCTGGAATGGCCTGACCTTGAGCCGACCATTCCGGGCAACCAGCAGCATCTCAACGACTTGGTCGATGCCGAGCTTGCTGAGATTTACGGCCACCCGCCGATCCGGGACGCCGACGGTGATGTGGCAATCCGTGTCGGATCGACCATGCTGTTCCTCCGTACCTCCAGGGACGGCCAAGAGGTGGTGCTCTTCGCCCCAGTCGTGCACGACGTCGCTGGCCGGTCTCGCGCGACAGAGGTGCTCAACGACTTGAACGTCGAGGCCCGGTGGGTGAAGTTTCAGCTCATTAAGGACCGCGTATTCGTGACCATCTCGGTGTTGTCGCGCCCGTTCGTACCGGCCCACCTGCGGCAGGCCGTACGCATCCTGTCCGACGTGGCCGACGGCATCGACAATGAACTTGCCGCCAAACTTCACGGTCGAACGACCTTCAGCGACCACGACGATTCGCGCTGAACAGGCCGCTTCGGACGGTAGCGGCTGTCAACGCGCGATCCGCGCGGCCGCGATGTTCGCGCCGCCGATCTGCAGGAGAAGCCGACGAAACGCGTGAGAGGGGAGATGATCGTCCGAGACAGTCGTTTCGTCGGGTTCGACGAAGACGGCGGCTCTCCGGCGAACATCGCAGCGAGCGGAGCGAGCCATCGGACGCCGAGCGCAGCGAGCGGAGCAATCAAGTCGCGCCCGCAGTCGCAGGTAGATTGGTCCTCGTGATGGATCCTCGGGAGCTGTACACCTTGAACGAGGCGGTGGTCGCCAAGCTCAAGGAGCATCACCCTGTGCTGATCCACCAGCTGGACGGATTCGTCGATGCTGGGCAGGCTGGACGGCTGTTCTCCGCGAATCTGCTCGAGAATCTTGAGCACGAGGTCCTTGCCGAATTCGATCATGATCAGCTACACGACTACCGCAGCCGGCGACCGGCGATGATCTTCGACACCAATCAGTGGAAGTCCTACGCGGACCTGCATCTGCGGATCTATCGCGTTACAGACGGCCACGGCGAGGTATTTCTGCTATTCAGTGGGCCGGAGCCGGATGTGCAGTGGGAGCGGCTCGCCGCCGCCGTCGTCGGGCTTATTGAGCAGTTCGGCGTTCGAATGACTGTTGGTGTGCATGGCATTCCGATGGCTGTGCCACATACCCGGCCCATTACCTTGACCGCGCACGCTACAGATCCCTTGTTGGTAAAGGGCTATCGGAGTTGGATAGATCGCGTTGAGGTGCCCGCCAGTTTCACGGGGCTGCTGGAGTTTCGGCTTGGCCAGCTGGATCGCAAGGCTATGGGTTTCGCGGCGCACGTACCCCATTACTTGGCCCAAGCGTCCTTCCCGGAGGCCACGCTCACCCTCACGCGCTCGCTGAGCCAGGCGACCGGTCTAGCAGTGCCGCTTGAGCCCCTGGAGAAGGCGTCTGCTAGCAACCTTGCTGATATCGCCGAAGAGATGGCGACCTCAACAGAGGTTCAGGAACTCGTGGCGACGCTGGAGCAGCAATACGACGCCCTGCAAGCTGAGCGTCCGGATCGCGTGCCGAGCGCGGAGGAGATTGCTGCCGAGTTCGAGAAGTTCCTCGCCGAGCGCGAGAAGGACGACTGACCTGCCGCTGGTTGACCCGCCTGACGGGGCATCGCTCGTCAGCAGACTCCGGATGGCCGGCTGCATATTTGCCGAGGACGAGGCCGCGGTGCTGCTGGCTAGCGCGCGAACCCCTCTTGAACTGGAACAGATGGTCCGGCAACGAGTCGCCGGAGCGCCCTTGGAGCACATTGTGGGGTGGGCCGAGTTCGCCGGAATGCGGATTGCCGTTGAGCCTGGCGTCTTCGTGCCGCGGCGGCGGACTGAGATCCTGCTGCGACACGCCCTGCGACTGGCGTCGTCCCGGCCGGTCGTTGTTGAGCTCTGTTGCGGCTCAGCCGCGCTTTCACTCGCTCTGGCCTTGACCTTGCCGGACATCGAGCTGTACGCCACCGACATCGACCCAGCTGCAGTCCGCTGTGCCGCCCGGAACTTGGCCGGGCTAAACGCCCATACCTGCGTATTTGAAGGCGATCTCTATGAGCCGCTGCCGACCTCGCTTGCTGGTCGGGTGGACTTGCTGCTCGCCAACGCTCCTTACGTCCCGACTGACTCAATCGCGCTGATGCCACGGGAGGCTCGCCTGTACGAACGCCCGGTCGCGCTCGATGGTGGCTCCGATGGACTTGGCGTGCAACGGCGGATTGCGGCAGCCGCCACAAGCTGGCTCGCCCCAGGTGGACACCTGCTGGTGGAGACCAGCCCCAGCCAAGCGCCCGAGAGCATGGCAATTTTCGCACGCCATGGACTGGCTACAGAGGTCGTAACCTCCGACGAGCTCGATGCCACCGCGGTCATCGGTTGGCTGCCGAGTGCGCGCGGGCTCCCAAGCTCTTGAGGGAAGTCGTCGGTGCTTCGGCTCGCTCAGCCCTTGCCTGGCTTGTCGACCTTGCGCAGCTCCTGCTCGGCAGTGGCCTGGATCATCTGGAGCAACTCGGCGTCCAGCCCGGGGGAGAACTCCTCCCGGCGCTCCGGTGCGATCTCAATCGGCACGCCGTCAGGCATGATTGCGGTCTTCAACTCGGTGCCGTCATTTGAGGGTGAGGCTCCGCGGAACAACTTGTCGGACTGGCTTTGATCATCGGCACTGAAGCTGTACCGGAGGCTATGCAAGCCTTGGTCCAAAAGCTTCTTGACTCATAGATCCGGGCATTTCTGTAGCCGGCCGGTGGCTTCCAACATCAGGTTGTAGAGCAGGTCGAGCACGAGGTTGCCGCTGTTATAGACATACGAGCCGCTCCACGGGTTTCCCGCCGCATCGACCGGCAGGGCGCCCTGCGCGCCAACCAGGTAGTGGTGGATGTTGCTGGTATCCAAGGCGATCTTGAGCGGCGTGGCCCCCTTTGCCCCCGGCTCGTCGAGGGGATCGGTCTTGTTGCCCTGATAGGCAGCTGAGCCGTCCAATAGCCGGGCGATCGTGGTGCCGATGAGCTCGACATGGCTGATCTCCTCCGTGCCGACACCCTGCAGCAGATCCTTGTAAGGCTTGGAGCTGGCGTCGCCGCGGAAGTTTATGCTCTGGAACAAGTACTGCTCATCGTCCGCATTGCCGAATTGGCCGCCGAGACCCTCCTGAAGCGCGTTAGCGGCAGCGGGATCAGGCTCGTCGGGCAGAACGTTGATCAACAGCTGAGTATGCAGGTACACCAGGTGCCTCCTTGACTAACTTCGGCTAACGGGAGGGCCCTCACCCGGCGCCGTCGGGTCCACGCAGCTATCGTGATCTGACGTCACTCCGGAGCC
>DATLQC010000234.1:0-10547 GCA_035535395.1 Propionibacteriaceae bacterium
CTACTTTCGTCGAGGGCCTGGCCGTTGACCGTGATACGGCCTTTGGCATTGCAACAGACGACCTTGTCTCCTGGCATACCGATAACGCGCTTGATCAGATGACCCGGCGTGCTCTTGGTCGGCACTCCGATGAACTCCAGCACCTTGTCCCACGGAGCGGGATCGTCAACCGGTTCGTCCTGCAACCAGCCGCCAGGGTCGGAGAAGACCACCACATCACCACGCCGAAAGTCGGTGAGCTTTTCGACAACCACTCGATCACCTACCAAGAGCGTGTTCTCCATCGACTGCGAGGGGATGATGAACATCTGCCCGACGAAAGCGCGAAGCAATGACGACACCACCACTGCCCCGACAACCACGATAAGCAGTTCGCGCGTGAACGCCCAAGCACGTCGACCCATCGTCGGCGGCTGCTTCTGTCTGCGGTTGGCTTTGTGATTAGCCAGGCTCGGCGGCGCGGCAGGACTTTTGTGGGTGGTCAACAGCTGGCCTCAGGTCCGGCGGTGATCGTTGCTACGTCAGGTGCCGGCTGAGAGCCGGACGGGACGGTCTCAAAGGTATTTGGGACGGCCAACCGGTGCCGGCGATCAAAGGGCCAAACGACGGCTATTGCGCGGCCGATGACCAGATCTTGGGACACGAATGCATTCTCACCCTTCGCAGCCCCGGCTTGCACGTCATTGAGGTGGCACCGCGAGTCGCGGCTGTGTTCTCGGTTGTCACCCATCACAAAGATTTGGCCGCTGGGTACGACCACCTCGAACATGATGGACGACGGCTTGATCTGCCCGCCATCCGGACCGACGGTCAAATAGGAGGTTTCGTTCATGGCCTGGCCGTTGATAGTGAGGCGATCGGCCTCGTCGCAACAGAGGACGCGATCCCAGGGCAGCCCGATTACCCGCTTGATCAAATGTTCGGTGCTGGTGTTAGGCAGTACGCCGACAAACTGGAACGCCTTGCCGATCGGCCCGCGCTCCCGGGGAGTGGTACTTCCCGTCAGCCAGGCTCCTGGGTCGGAGAAGACGACCACCTGGCCGCGTTTGATGCTGCTGAGCTTCTCGACGACGACCCGATCATCGACCTGGAGTGTGTTCTCCATCGAGACCGACGGGATCAAGAACATTTGGCCGACAAATCCTCGCAGCAGCGAGGCCACGATGATGGCACCAACGACGACAGCGGTGAGTTCTTTGAAGAAGGCCAGCACGTGCTGGCCAAGACTGAGATGCTCTGGGTCCGAAGAAGCCTCGAATTCGGACTGATCACCTTCGTACTGGGAAACCGGCTGCAAAGCGCGGCGCGGCGCCGCCCTTACCCACCGGTTCGCCATGTCGGAGTGGGCGGCGATCAGCTGGCGTCGCGCTTTTCCTTGATCTTGGCTGCCTTGCCGCGCAGGCCGCGCAGGTAGTACAGCTTCGCCCGACGTACGTCACCGCGACGCTCTACTTCGATCTTTTCGATGATCGGGCTGTGCAGCGGGAAGGTACGCTCCACGCCCACACCGAAGCTCACCTTGCGGACTGTGAACGCTTCACGAATGCCATCGCCTGCTCGGGAGATGACTACGCCTGTGAAGACCTGGATTCTGGAGCGGGTGCCCTCAACGACCTTGACGTGAACCTTGAGGGTATCGCCTGGCCGGAAGGCCGGGATGTCCTTGCGGATAGAGGCCTGATCCAGCTCGTGAATGAGCTTGCTCATGAGACGTTCCTCGCCGGTGCCACAGGCCACCACGGTCGTACATCCAGTTGAATCGCCTCCCGCTAAGAACATTCCCCCTGTGGCAGGAGTCGTATGGCAGGACAGCAGCGGACCAGTCTGCCATATCTGAAGAAGAAGACGAAATCGCCAAGGCCATCACCTTCGGTCACGCAGAATATGCCCATGACGACTCAGCCGGGCCTTGTACCGGTCATCGCCAAGGCAGGGCGGGCGCTCCGGCAGGTGGGCGTCGTCGCGGTTGTGATCGGCTGCTGTCTGGTCTTCGGACAGTGCTCCTGGTTGACACCATCAACTGCTCCGACCGCGGTGCCGACGAGCAGTGCCGCCTCACCGCAGCCGCGCGCCATCACCGACGCCAACCTGATCAAAGCGAAGGACCTGCCTGCGCCCATCGGCGGAGGAAAAGTGATCGAATACCACCACAACGCCCGGTCGCTGGATCAGTTGTCGGTCTGCCAGCCACAACCGTTGCAGACGCTGGGTGCCTCGGCGATCAAGAGCCGTAGCTTCCAAGATCGCTATTCGCGCGGCAATCAACCCTTCCCGCATTCCGCGCTGGATGACCAGCCAGATAGCTATGCCGTAGTACTGCAATTCTCCGAAGCGGCCGCCGCTCAGCGAGCCAAGATCATCTACGACAGCTGGCTGACCAGCTGCGAAGGCGGCAACGATCTGCCGGCCGGCATTCGAGCGCTGCGCTCCAGCTTCAGCTGGTCCCCGGTAGCTGCTGACCCAGCCCAGGCCGAGGTCGCCGAGGTCAGCTATCAACGAGACGGCTCCTCGGGTGGACACGCCTACTTCGAAAGCGTCGGGCTGACAGTCCTGGATGATCGGATGATGATCACGGTCCACCTCTTTTACACCGACGAGTCTCCATACTCGTTGAACATGGGTGAGGAGGAAGCCGGCTTCGCTCATCCGCAACTTGGCCTGGTTCAGGCGGCTGCCAAAAGGTTGTCCGAATAGCGCAATAGTGTGGGGGGCTGAAGTGCAGGATTGCCCAGGGAGGTGTCTGTGGTGAGTGAGGGCGCGGCTGCGACCCACGACGTACTGCTGGTCGGCGGCGGTGCCGCAGGACTGCGGGCAGCGATCGCCATCGCGGAGACCAATCCCAATCTCAGCGTGGCGGTGGTCTCAAAGGTCTATCCCATGCGCAGCCACACGGTCTCCGCCGAGGGCGGAGCAGCCGGCGTGATCGCCGAGGGTGACACTCTGGATGAGCACGCCTACGACACTGTCTCCGGTAGCGACTGGCTCTGTGACCAGGACGCGGTTGAGGCGTTCGTGCAAGAGGCTCCCCGCGAACTGCTGCAGCTCGAGCACTGGGGCTGTCCGTGGAGCCGTCAACCGAACGGCCGGATTGCCGTACGTGCCTTCGGCGGCATGAAGAACATGCGCACCTGGTTCGCGGCTGATAAGACCGGCTTTCACATGCTGCACACGCTGTTCCAAACGTCGCTGAAGTACGGAGACGTCAGGCGGTACGACGAATGGTTCGTGACACGGCTTCTGGTCGATGACGGACGCGTGCACGGAGTCGTGGCGCTCGAGCTGATGACCGGCCGGATCGAGGTCATCACCGCAAAGTCGGTCGTCTTGTGCAACGGGGGTTCCGGGAAGGTCTTCCCGTTCACGACCAACGCCAACATCTGCACAGGTGACGGCATGGCACTGGCCTACCGCGCAGGTGCGCCGCTCAAGGACATGGAGTTCGTCCAGTACCACCCGACCGGTCTGCCCTTCACCGGCATCCTTATTACCGAGGCGGCGCGCGCCGAGGGCGGCTGGCTGCTCAACAAGGACGGCTACCGCTATCTGCAGGACTACGACCTGGGCAAGCCCGAGCCCACACCGGTGCTGCGCAGCATGGAGCTCGGACCGCGGGATCGACTGTCGCAGGCCTTCGAACACGAAGTCGAGAAGGGCCACACGATCGAGTCGCCGTACGGGCCCATCGTTCATCTCGACCTACGACACCTCGGCGAGAAGCTGATCGAGACCAAGCTTCCAATGGTGCGAGAGCTGTGTATGCAATACGAGCGCATCGATCCTGTCAAGGAGCTGATCCCGGTCCGCCCCGTCGTGCATTACATGATGGGCGGCGTGCACACCGACATCAACGGGGCGACGCCCATTGAGGGGCTGTTCGCCGCCGGTGAGACCGCCTGCGTCACCATCAACGGCGCCAACCGGCTGGGCTCCAACTCGCTCCCTGAGTGCCTGGTCTTCGGCGCCCGGGCCGGCAAGGCTGCTGCCGAATACGCGGCCAGCGCCCCGCAGCCACCCTCAGTTGTCATGGAGCAAGTCGACGACGAAGTACGGCGAATCGATCGGATTCGGTCGGGCGATCGTGGCACCGAGCGAATCGCCGACATACGGGAGGCGATGCAGTCAACCATGGAAGACAGTGCCGGCATCTTCCGCTCCGGCGACTCGCTGAGCAAAGGCGTCGATCGGTTGGCCGATTTGCAGCAGCGACTCGAGCATATTCAGCTCTCCGACGAAACCCGGGTGTTCAATACCGAGCTGGTGGCAGCTCTGGAGTTGGCGAACATGCTCGACATCGCCGAAACCATGCTGCAGTCCGCGCTACAACGCGAGGAGTCCCGCGGCGCGCATCAGCGAACCGACTTCACCACACGCGACGACGAGCGCTTCCTCAACCACGCGCTGGCCTATCGAGATTCGGATGGATCAGCCAGGATCGAGCGGTTGCCGGTGACGATCACGCGATGGCCACCCGGCGAGCGAGTATACGGAAGGTAGCTATATATGGCCGACAGCATCCAGATGCGGGTGACGCGGTACGACCCTGATCGGGATTCCGCGCCGACCGTAGTCACCTACGACGTGCCACTGCGGAAAGATTGGGCGATTCTCGACGGGTTGAACTACGTCAAGGACCACGTCGACACCAGTCTTTCGTATCGCTGGTCATGCCGAATGGGCATCTGCGGCAGCTGCGGAATGAACGTCCAGGGCGAGCCGAAGCTGACGTGCGCAACCTTCCTCACCGACTACGCGCCAGGGCCGGTCCGAGTAGAACCGCTGACGAACTTCCCCATCGTGCGGGATCTGGTCGTCGACATCGAGGACTTCATGGAAAAGCTGCCGCGGGTCAAGCCGTGGATTGTCCGCGACGACGTCACTGTGGTCGACGGCGAGTACATCCAGACCCCAGAAGAGCTGGAGGAGTACAAGCAGTTCAGCAACTGCATCAATTGCATGCTGTGCTACGCCGCCTGTCCGATCTACGGCCTCGAACCCGACTTCATCGGTCCGGCTGCCATTGCCCTCGCAGAGCGGTATGACCTTGACTCCCGGGACCGCGGGCAGCGCGAAAGGCTTGACGTGCTGATCGAGAAGGAGGGAGTGTGGGGGTGCACTTTCGTCGGTGAGTGCACCCGGGTATGCCCCAAGCACGTCGACCCGGCAGGTGCCATTCAGCGATACAAGCTCAAGGCCGCACAAGAGAACGTCATGGCCTTCCTGCTCCCTCGGGGTGCGCGATGAGTGCGCCGACCACCTACCGACAGCCCGTGTCGAGGCTGTGGTGGCTGAAGAAGCGGACCTACTTCTTGTTCGTCATGCGGGAGCTCAGCAGCGTCTTCGTAGCGTGGTTTGCAGTCTTCTTGATGATCATGGTCTTTGCTATCGGGCGTGGTGAAGCGTCGTACCAGAAGTTCCTGAATTGGGCCGCCTCACCTGTGGTGATTGTGATCAACATCGTGGCACTGGCATTTCTCGTGCTGCACACGGTGACGTGGTTCGTGCTCACCCCCCAAGCGATGGTGGTTCGCGCCCCCGGCCGGGGCCGGCAAGTGTCGGCCATGAAGGAGGTCCGCGTCGCTGGGCGACTAGTGCCGGCGGCGACGGTGGTCCGTGTCGGTAACAGAGTGCCTTCAGGGCTGGTGATCGCCTCGCAGTACGCGGCCCTCGCCGTCGTATCGGCGTTCATCGTCTGGCTGGTGCTCCGATGACAAAGCGGCGTATCGAGCCGCTGCTCTGGCTGTTGTTCAGTGGCGGCGGGGTGGTTTCGGCGGTCTTCTTGCCCATCCTGGTGATTCTCTTTGGGCTCGCTATTCCTCTGGGGTTGCTGCAGCCGGACTACAACCATCTGCATGCTGTCGTCAGTTACTGGCTCACCCGGCTAGTGCTGCTGGGTCTGATCGTCCTCATGCTGTTTCATTCGGCACACCGGTTCAGGTTCACCCTGTACGACGGACTTCAGCTCAGGAGGTTGGCCACACCGATCGCGGTGCTCTGCTACGGCGGCGCGCTGGTCGGCTCCGTCGCCGCGCTGCTGATCGTCTTGACAATCTGACCACCGATACACCAGATCGGTCGGTTCAGTCCTCTTCGACCTCGGTTTCTCCCTTGGGTGCCGCCTTGGGCCAATGGGAACCGCCATGGGTCAGTGCACTCATCAAATCGCGGTTGAGGCGGGAGATCGTCTCGAAGGGAATGTCCTTTGGGCAGACGGCGGTGCACTCGCCGATATTGGTGCAGCCGCCAAATCCCTCCGCATCATGCTGGGCCACCATGCCGACAACCCGGGAATAGCGCTCAGGCTGACCTTGGGGCAGCAGACCGAGATGGGTGATCTTCGCCGCGGTGAACAGCATCGCCGAGCCGTTAGGGCAGGCCGCCACACAGGCTCCACACGCAATGCAAGTCGCCGCATCGAAGGCACGGTCGGCATCTCGTTTCGGTACCGGGGTCGCATGCGCATCCGGCGCGGTGCCGGTCGGCGCGGAAATGTACCCACCTGCCTGAATGATCCGATCGAAAGCGCTGCGATCGACCACGAGGTCCTTGATCACCGGGAACGGTCCGGCTCGCCATGGTTCGACGTCGATGACGTCGCCATCGGAGAAGGAGCGCATATGGAGCTGGCAGGTGGTGGTTTGCTGTGGACCGTGCGCGACGCCATTGATTACCAGCCCGCACGTACCACAGATGCCTTCACGGCAGTCGCTGTCGAACGCGATGGGGTCGTCGCCCTGCAGAGTCAACCGTTCGTTCAGCACGTCCAGCATCTCCAGGAAAGACATGTCTTCGGAGATGTCGTTGACCCGGTAGACCGCCATCTTGCCGTCAGCGCCGGGGTTGGCCTGTCGCCAGACTCGCAAGGTGACGTTCACTTGTAACTCCGCTGCTTCATCTCGACGTACTCATAGACCAGCGGCTCCTTATGCAGGATCGGCCGGCCGTTGTCGCCGCCGAATTCCCAGGCTGACACGTACGAGAATTCCTCATCATCGCGCAACGCTTCGCCATCCGGGGTTTGGCTTTCGACCCGGAAGTGGCCGCCGCACGACTCACGTCTGACAAGGGCGTCAATGCACATCAACTCGCCGAGTTCCAAGAAGTCTGCAACTCGACCAGCCCGCTCCAGCGCCTGGTTGAGCTCCTCATTCGCGCCCAGGACCCGGACGTCGGACCAGAACTCTTTCCGAAGCTCTCGGATCCGGGTAAGCGCCTTCCGCAGGCCCTCCTCACTCCGCTCCATGCCACAGAAATCCCACATCAGGCGCCCGAGTTCCCTGTGGAATGAGTCAACGGTGCGGCTGCCGTTCACCGACAGCAGCTTGTTGATTCGGGTCCGTACCACCTCAACGGCTTCGACGACTGCTGGATGGGACGCATCGATAGCAGGAAAGGGCCCGTCTGCGAGGTAGTCATTGATCGTGTTCGGAAGCACGAAGTAGCCGTCGGCTAGCCCCTGCATCAAGGCGCTGGCACCCAGCCGGTTTGCTCCGTGGTCAGAGAAGTTGGCTTCACCGGTGACATAAAGCCCAGGAATGCTGGCCTGCAGGTCGTAGTCCACCCAAAGGCCGCCCATCGTGTAGTGCACGGCGGGATAGATCCGCATCGGCGTTTCGTACGGATCCTCGCCTGTGATCTGCGCGTACATCTGAAACAGGTTGCCGTACTTAGCTTCCACAGTTGCCCGACCGAGCCGCGCTATCGCATCAGCGAAGTCAAGGTAAACCCCCAGCGCGCCGGGCCCAACGCCACGACCTTCGTCGCAGACGTTCTTGGCAGCACGGGAAGCTATGTCACGCGGCACCAGGTTGCCGAAGGATGGGTAAAGGCGCTCCAGGTAGTAGTCGCGAGCCTCTTCAGGGATCTGCCGAGGGTCACGCTTGTCTTCGCCGCTCTTGGGCACCCAGATCCGGCCGTCGTTACGCAACGACTCGCTCATCAAGGTCAGCTTGGACTGGTGGTCACCACTTACCGGGATGCAGGTCGGGTGAATTTGGGTAAAACAAGGATTCGCGAAGTACGCACCCTTGCGGTAGGCCCGCCAGGTGGCTGTGACGTTGCATCCCTTCGCGTTGGTCGACAAGAAGAACACGTTGCTATAGCCACCGGTTGCAAGCACCACCGCGTCGGCTAAGTAAGTCTCAATCGCTCCTGTCACCATGTCGCGGATAACGACGCCTCGAGCCCTGCCGTCGACGACGATCAGCTCGAGCATTTCGTGCCGGGTATGCATCTCAACCGTGCCGGCAGCAATTTGGCGCTCCAATGCCTGGTACGCGCCGAGCAGTAGTTGCTGGCCGGTCTGGCCGCGGGCGTAGAAGGTTCGGGACACTTGGACGCCGCCAAATGAGCGGTTGTCGAGCAGGCCGCCGTACTCCCGGGCGAAGGGCACTCCTTGAGCGACACACTGGTCGATGATTTGAACGCTTAGTTCCGCCAGCCGGTAGACATTGGACTCCCGGGCTCGGAAGTCTCCGCCCTTGACGGTGTCGTAGAACAACCGATAGACCGAATCGCCGTCGTTGCGGTAGTTCTTCGCGGCGTTGATACCACCTTGGGCGGCGATGGAATGGGCCCGGCGGGGTGAATCCTGGTAGCAAAAGCAGGCGATGTTGTAGCCCGCCTCGCCCAGAGTTGCCGCCGCCGACGCTCCAGCCAGTCCACTGCCGACGATGATCACATTGAGCTTGCGCCGGTTGGCCGGATTAACCAGCCTGGCGCGGAACCGGCGCTCCTCCCACCGCCTGTCGATAGGCACTTCCGGGGCCTTGGTGTCGGCGATGTCAGCACCCTCGAGGTAGAAGGAATCGGCGTCGAGGGAGTCAAAGAGTTCGGAGTTGCTCACATCCACCTCTTGACGCTCCGATTGCCATGGCTCATCAGCTCACAAACCCGAACAAGATGGCGAACGGGGGAAGCAGAAAGCCAATCGTGAGAAGTCCGGCGACAGCGTACGCCAGGAGGTTCAGGCGTCGGCGCGCAAGGCTCGACGTATTGGCGCCGAGCGTTGCCAGAGCGGCCCAGGTGCCGTGCCGGACATGCAGGCCGACGGCGAGCACGGCGATCGTGTATGCGAGAACCACCCACCAGATTTGGAAGCCGTTCACCACACGGTCGTACGGCTCAGCGGCCGCGCCGCCTGGGTGGATGATGTTCCAGGTCAGGTGCAATAGGTGATAGATCACGAAGAGCACGATCACTACTCCGCCCCAGCGCAGCGTAAAGGAGGCGTAGGTTCGCTGCACCCCCAGACGAGCTTTGTTGCTGTGGTACCTCCTCAGTCCGCCGCGCGCCTTCCGAGCCCGCGACCACAGGGTGAAGGCCGCATACATGTGGGCCACGATGCTGACGATCAAGATCACGCGGATAATCCAGAGAACACCGCTGTACGGAAGAATCGGCTCGCCCAAGGTCCGCAGATGGTGGGCGTATTCGTTGAATGCCTCAGGCCCTGAAAAGACCTTGAGGTTGCCATACATGTGAGCCAGCAAATAGCCGATCAAAATAAGGCCGGTGACAGCCATCAAAGCCTTGAGCGCAACAGTGGACCTGGTCGCCTGCCGGGCAGCAGGACTCAGGGAGATTGTTGCCACGCAGCCACATTAGAACTGTGGTCGCCTTGACAGCGACTTGAGACCTCTGCGATTACTGGTGTTTTTGGACACAGCCGACTACGGGAAGAAGTGGGTCTTCGGCCGAGGCAGCAATTGACCTTCGAGGTAGGTGTCGACGCGTTCGTTGTAGAAGGCAATCAGGCCGCTGATGGGAAGTAGCTGGCGCGTCGGGAAGCCGTACATCCAGGCTAGGCCCTCGTATATCGTCTCCGACCCGGTCCTCGGGTCGGGGACACGCGCCGACCAGTAGCCGCCGGTCGTGCCCTTGTACGGACAGGCGGTGACCGTCTTAATCGGAAAGAGGTGGTCGAAGTGGGCGGGTGGACGTAGACCTGTTCGTCCTCTTCAAGCCACGCGTCAAGGGCCGGCCACTCAAAGCGAACGGTATCAACCAAGCCAGGAAGGGCATCTGCGCCCTAAACCCGAGCGGCCGCGGACCGGATTGTCTCACCGACCTGAAGCGCATGCTGCCGGGCAGTGCCGCGGCTGAGCCGCTGTGGATGATCTTCATCAATCAGGACGGCGGAATCGACATCGGCAAGTGGAATGTAGTACTGCGGATACTTCGCCCATTCCCAGACGTAGCGAGCCGATACAGCCTCTAGAGGCAGCGCGCGGCGGCCTCTTGGGCCCGCTCGGACCACCAGGCAAGCTCGTCGGTGTCTCCGACGGCCTTCTCCCAGCCCATCGTGGCTGCCATGGCGAGCAGGCACAGATCAAGCTGCCGGTCCCACCAGGTATCCGCGGAAACCCCACCACTTTCGAGCGCCTGCCGATAGCGGGCAATGGTGTCAAACTTGCTCTCCGGTATCCGTGAGCGGTTGAGGGCCAAATACCACGCCAGTTCCCAAGCTGGCGGCGCCTCTCCCGGATAGGCCCAATCCAGTACAACGGTCTCGCCAGTCGGTCGGCTACCGAGATTGCCCATCTTCCAGT
>DATLQC010000235.1:0-4214 GCA_035535395.1 Propionibacteriaceae bacterium
CGCGCAATGTTGTCTGCGGCGCTGACGAGCACTGAGCCGACCGGAGCCCCAAGTCCTTTGGAGAAGCACACGCTGACCGTGTCAAAAAGGCGTCCGTACGCCTCGAGCGGGACACCGGTCGCGACGTGCGCGTTCCAGAGCCGGGCGCCATCCAGGTGATAGCCAATGCCATGCTCCCGGCACAGCTCGCCCACTGCGGTCAGCTCTTCGAAGGGTTGGATCGTGCCGCCACCAAAGTTGTGGGTGTTCTCTACCGCGACCGCCGCCGTGGATACCAGATAGGGACCAGCTGAGGGTGAAATGATCTTGGCCACCTCAGCAAGCTGCACTTTTCCGCGATCGGATGGAAAGGTTCGCATGGTCACGCCCTGAAGGGCTGCATGTGCCCCCATCTCGGCACGCGCGATGTGAGCCTGTACGTCACAGACGACTTCTTGGCCAGGCTCGACGAGCAGCCGGACCCCCAGCATGTTGCACATTGACCCGCTCACACAGAACAGGCCCGCCTCGTGGCCGAGCAGACCGGCGACACGCCGCTCAAGCTCGTTGACCGTCGGATCTTCGGCATATACGTCATCGCCGACCGCCGCGGCCAGCATGGCCTCACGCATCTGCTCGGTCGGCTTGGTCACAGTGTCAGAGCGCAGATCGATCACGGTGAAGAGTCTGACGAACGCCCCAAGGTGCTCGACCGCCGGGTGCGGCTCGCGCCGAGTGCGCAGCAAGTGCTCACCACGTCGCACGAACGTGGGCCGTTAGTGCGCTCTCGGCGCTTGATCATCTGGCCCAGCACCCTTCGACAGGCTCAGGGCGCATTTGCTCAAAAAGTGAGGGGCACGTACGCCTGGACAGGATTAGTTCTCTTGATGCCAGCCCTGGTCAGCCGCTCGGCAACAAGGAAGGCCAGCTCCAGCGACTGGTTGCGGTTCAGTCGCGGATCACAGAGGGTCTGGTAGCGACTCACCAGATCCGCTTCGACCAAGTCATCCCCGCCGCCGACACACTCGGTGACGTCGTCGCCGGTGAGCTCGACATGGACCCCGCCCGGCCAAGTACCCAGCTCTTCGTGAACGTCGAAGAAACCATTGAGCTCGGCCATCACATCGGAGAATGCCCGAGTCTTGTATCCGTTCCTGGCCTCGAACGTATTGCCGTGCATCGGGTCGGACACCCAGGCCACTTGCCGACCGCTGGCGGTGACCTTAGCGACGATCTCTGGCAGCAACTCCCGCACTTTCGCGGCACCCATTCGGGTAATGAAAGTGATTCGTCCCGGTTCATGATCAGGATCGAGACGATCGGCCAACTCCAAGGTGTTGTCCGCGGTTGTGGTCGGGCCAAGCTTGACCCCGAGCGGATTACGGACGTGCCGAAGAAGCTCAGCATGTGCACCATGGAGCTGCCGCGTACGCTCGCCAATCCATAGGAAGTGTCCCGACGTGTCGTACGGCTGACCGGTTCGAGAGTCGATCCTGGTGAGCGCGTGCTCGTACTCCAAGATCAGCGCCTCGTGGCTGGAGTAGAAGTCGACGGTTTTAAACACGTCGTCATCGATACCGCAGGCCACCATGAAGGCGAGGGCGCGATCGATTTCGTTCGCCAGATTCTGGTACTGCACGCCAGCCGCGGAGTTCTTGACGAAGTCGGCATTCCAGCTGTGCACGCTGCGCAGATGAGCGAATCCGCCGGTGACGAACGCCCGAGTGAGATTCAGCGTGGCCGCGGAGGCGTGATAGACGTCCAACAGCCGCTGCGGATCGGGCTCACGAGCCTGGGCCGTGAACTCGAAGCCATTCACTGCATCGCCTCGATATGCCGGCAGAGTCACGCCCTCACGGGTTTCCGTGGCGGAGCTGCGCGGCTTGGCGAACTGACCTGCCATCCGCCCGACCTTCACGATCGGCACTTGTGCCGCGTATGTCAATACGACCGCCATGGACAGCAGCGTCCGAAGCTTGCCTTGGATGTTCGCCGCCGTCACATCGGCGAAGGTCTCGGCGCAGTCACCACCTTGCAGCATGAAGGCTTCGCCCGCTGCGACGCTCGCCATCTTGGTCCGCAGCTTGTCGCACTCGGCGGCGAATACCAGCGGCGGAAGCTTGCGTAGCTTGTCGACCACCGCGGCAACTTCGTGCGCTGATGAGTAGGCCGGCTGCTGTAGTGGATCCAGCGCATGCAGTGCTCTCAGCGAAGGGACCTGACTGGTCAGAGACACGCAGACACTGTAGACGGTCGGCCTTACCCGAGCAGCCGAGTTATCGGCCGCTGGACGATCAGCCGAGAATGGCAACCATGGTGCAACGCAGCTTCGTCCTGGTTCCCGGCGCGGGCGGCAATGCCGGATATTGGCAGCTCGTGGAGCCGCTCATCCAGCAGGCCGGCTTCGGCGGTGTTGGAGTTTCCTTGCCAAACTGGCCCGGCGCTACCTTCGCCGATCATGCCGACGCCATCGTGGCTGCAGCTGGGACAGCAACAGAGATCACCCTTGTGGCGCAGTCGATGGGTGCCTTCAGCGCCCCTTTGACCTGCAATCGGTTGCCGGTCGCCGAACTTGTGCTGCTCAACGCCATGATCCCGGCGCCTGGAGAGACCGCAGCCGAGTGGTGGGGCAATACCGGCCAGGCCGAGGCGCTGCGTGCCAACGACCTGCGAGAAGGTCGCGACCCCGATGCAGGCTTTGACGCACAGACTCATTTCCTTCATGACTTGACGCCCGATGTGCTTGCCGCACTCACACAGTCCGGCGATGAGGAACCCGTGGAGTCGCTCTTCGAGACACCCTTTCCGCTCGATCAATGGCCTGATGTGCCGACCAGTGTTCTCGCCGGTCACGACGACCGGTTCTTCCCCATCGAGTTCCAACGCCGGGTAGCGAAAGATCGTCTTGGGCTGGAGGTTGAAGAACTCCCTGGCGGGCACCTGCTCGCTCTGAGTCAGCCAGAGGCGTTGGTCGCACGCCTCGTTCGCAAAATGTAGATCGGAGCCTTATGGACGGCATTACTTTCATTGGCACCGCGACCACGATCGTGCGCTTAGGTTCATTCACGGTGCTCACAGATCCCAATTTCCTGCATCGCGGCCAGCGGGCGTACCTCGGCAAAGGGCTTTGGTCGCGGCGGATTACCGAGCCGGCAATGCAGCCAGCAGACTTGCCGGCGCTCGACGCGGTCGTGCTCTCACATTTGCATGGTGATCACTTTGATCGGATAGCGCGGCGGCAGCTGGATCGTACGGTTCCCGTGGTCACCACTGAGCATGCGGCCTCTCGACTGCAGCGATACGGCTTCAGCTCTCAGGGACTGCAGCCATGGAACAGATACGAGCTCAGCAACGGCGACGAATCATTGACGGTCGAGTCCCTGCCCGCCGTGCACGCCTACGGTGTGCTGGGCAAGCTGCTACCACCTGTGATGGGCTCGCTCCTAGTCCACCGCGTAGCTGGCACGGTACGCCGGCGTGTCTACCTCAGCGGTGACACGCTCACCGGTGATCACCTAGACAAGATTTGCGAACGGCACCCTGAGATCGACACCGCGGTAGTCCACCTAGGGGGTACGCGCATACTGTTCTGGACCGTCACAATGGATGCCCACCAAGGCGTTGACTTCCTGCAGCGAATCAGGCCGCATCTGGCGGTTCCAGTGCATTACGACGACTACGGCGTCTTCCGCTCTCCCCTGTCGGAGTTCCTTTCCGCGATGAAACGCGACTTACCTGGCCAGCTTCTCGAGGCACCGGCCCGTGGCGAGACAGTGCTTCTCGGCGAGCGATGAGTGCCATCGTCAACGTCGCGCCGTCTCGCGCGAGCCGGCCGGAGCAGAGCGCGTCGTCGTCCGCCGATACCAGGCAAACCCACCAAGAGCGAGCAGCGCCCCGAAGATCAGAAACGCGGCGTCGTAGGTGGCCTGATTCGGTCCCGGTCGTACGTGATGCAACTTGAGGAGATAGTGATCGACCAGACCTTCGACGACATTGAACGATCCCCAGCCGGCGACCATTGCAGCAACCAACGCGGCCCATCGTCCGTTCATTGTCTGACGGCTGCGACGCCACAACCACAGCACACCTGCTAGAACTGCGAGCCAGGCGCCGGCGTGGAACACTCCATCGGCGATCAGGTTGGCGGTCAAACTTGTCCCCGGACGGGAGGACAGCAGGTGATGCCAACGCAGCAGTTGGTGCAGCACGATGCCATCCACAAAAGCGCCAAGGCC
>DATLQC010000236.1:0-4822 GCA_035535395.1 Propionibacteriaceae bacterium
GCCGCCCGAATTGCGGAATGCCCGCTGGTTCGGTACCGGCCCGAATGAGGCCTATCCCGACACTCGGCAGGCTGCCCGGGTCGGCCGATTTGCGGCGGATATTGATCATCTGAATGTTGCCTACTCGCGGCCACAGGAGACGGGGCATCGGAGCGAACTGCGCTCGCTGGTGATTTCCGACGAAACGGCTGCCCGGCTACGCGTCACCACCTGGCCGAATCAACACCAGCATCGTCCTGGTTTCACTCTGACCGCGTACCCACCGCAGCAGCTAGACCAGGCGCGTCATCCATACGAGCTTGGTCCCAGTGATCAAGTATATCTGTTCCTCGATGACGCCGTGCACGGAATTGGCTCGCGTGCCTGTGGCGTGGACGTACTGCCTGAGCACGCGCTGTGGCCGAGCGCTCGGCGGTTTGCGGTGGTGTTTCGCGGTTCTTAGCCTGCGCTGAAGTACGCGTGCTCGAGGTAGGTGTTGAGCGCCTTCTCGGTCACTCGGAAGCTGCGGCCGAACTGCACGGCCTCGAGCTGGCCGGAATGGATCAGCCGATAGACCGACATCTTGGAGAGTCGAAGGATCCCGGCAACCTCGGCAACGGTGAGAAACCTCCCGGCCTGGAGATTGCTAGCCAACGGAGTAACGCCGCCGGGCTCTGCTGAGGTGTCGTCGTTCATCTTCTGGCCTCATTCCTGTACCCATATGCGCTGGCTTCCCCTCCAGTCCTAGGGTACGGAAGTGAGAATAGTGGCAATCGGTGCTGTTGGTACAGCCGATACGCAAAAATATCACCGACACGCCGCTCCACGTCATTGACGCACAGCGCATATTTGCAGAGACTGCGCGTTGCTGTTGCTCAGAGACTGGGATCCATGCCCAACTCAGGAAAAACAGCCTGTCGCGTCGCCAGAATCGCTTGATCTACCCGGCTGCCAGGTGTGAAGCCCTCCTCGAACGGCCGAAAAGTGGCCGCGGCGCCATCAGACATTGTCAGCGGGGCCGACTCCCCGGCCTCAGTCCGCCAAGCCTCGGGCACTGGCGTAATCGGCTCGATCGGCTCACCACTGACAATGGCCAGCAGATGTGTCCAAGCCCGCGGCACCACATTCAGCACCGCGTATCCGCCTCCGCCAGTGGAGACCCAGCGTCCCTCGCACAGCTCGTCGGCCAGGTTCGCCACCGCCAGATAGGATGCGCGCTGCCCATCGAGGGAGAGGTTCAGGTCGGCGAGCGGGTCACGGCGGTGTGAGTCGCAGCCGTGCTGGCTTACCAAAACGGTCGGCTTATGTGCTCGAAGCACGTGCGGCACGATGGCATGGAAGGCGCGCAGCCAGTCGGCGTCAGTGGCGCCTGGCGGGAGCGCGACGTTCACCGCTGTGCCCTCTGCTCCGCGCCCGCCAATCTCATTGGGAAAGCCCGTCCCCGGGAAGAGGTACGCCGGAGTCTCGTGCAGGCTGACCGTCATCACCCGTGGCTCGTCGTAGAAGATCGCCTGTACGCCGTCGCCGTGATGGACGTCTACGTCGACGTAGCCCACTCGCTCACAGCCGTTGTCCAGCAGCCAACGGATAGCGACGGCGACATCGTTGTAGACGCAGAAGCCGCTGGTGTAGCCCGGCATTGCGTGATGTAGGCCGCCGCTGATGTTAGTAGCGCGCTGCACGTCGCCGGTCCAGACTCTGCGGGCCGCCTCGACGCTGGCCATGGTGACCCAAGCCGCAACCTCATGCATTCCCGGAAAGACCGGGTTGTCGCTGGTTCCCAGCCCGTATTGCTGGTTCGGTTCGCCGCGTTGCACGGCAGCGATGTAATCCGATGTGTGGATGGTCTCCAGCAGAGCAAGATCAATATCAGGCGGCGGCACGATCTTCAGCCGTTCCAGAACCCCAAGCTGACGGGCCAACGAGATGGTGTTGGTCACCCGGCCCGGCGCCATCGGATGATCGGGCCCGAAGTCGTACTTGGTGAGATTCTCAGAGAAGACGAGCAGCCCGCTCATCTGCTGCCGCCGCCCGTCCGGCGCGACACCGTCGAGCCGGCCTCGTCCGGTTTGCCCTGCTGATTCTCTCGAGCGGCGGCGGCAAGTTCGCGGCTGCGATCGCGGGCGGCTTCCATTGCCACCAAAAAGGCAGCTCGCACTTTGTGATCTTCGAGCTGGCGTATGGCCGCTGTTGTGGTGCCGCCAGGTGAGGTGACCCGCTCCCGCAAGACAGTGGGATGCTCTCCGGTCTCCCGCAGCAGCTTGGCAGAGCCGAGCATCGTCTGGACCACGAGCTCGGTTGCGGTGCTCCGTGGCAGCCCTAGGTGTACGCCAGCCTCGATCATGGCCTCGACCACAAAGAACAGGTAGGCAGGACCGGTTCCTGAAATGGCAGTCACCGCGTCCTGGTATCGCTCCGGTACGGTGATCACACGGCCGGTGGCAGACAAGATTTCGGTCACCCGATCAAGATGATCTTGAGTGCTGTGTGATCCGGGAGAGATGGCGGCCATTCCCTCATCAACTTGAGCCGGCGTATTGGGCATCACCCGAACCACCGCAACTCCTTCCGGCAAATGCGATTCGATGAAGGCGGTGTCGACGCCCGCCGCAAGCGACACCACGAGTGCGCCCGGCTTGATCGCCGGCGAGATCTCCGCGAGTAGGTCAGACATATCCTGCGGCTTGACGACCAAGATCACAGTCTCGGCATCAACCACTGCTTTGGTGTTGTCCAGCATCTGGATGCCGTAACGGACGGTCAGCTCCTGTCGCCGCTCTGGTCTGCGGTGGCTGGCGACGATCTGATCAGGATGCCACCCGGCTCGGAGCAGACCGGATAGCACGGTCTCACCCAGTACGCCGACGCCCAAGATGGCCAGCGGATGGCCGCTGGACGCCAAATTCGTTGCTGTCACAGGGTTCCAGCCTGCCCGCCCGCAACCAGCTGACTGCTCACCAGCTCGGCGATCTGGACGGCGTTCAGCGCGGCGCCCTTACGCAGATTGTCGCTGGAGATGAACATGATCAAACCCTGACCAGGCGGCGCGGCTTGATCGGCGCGGATTCGCCCGACGAGACTCGGGTCCTGGCCGGCCGCGTCGAGCGGGGTCGGTACGTCCATGAGCCGAACGCCTGGGGCGCCAGCCAGCAACTCGGTCGCGTGCTCGGGGCTGAGGTCCTCGGCGAACTCCGCGTGGACCGCGAGTGAATGCCCGGTAAAGACGGGTACGCGTACACAGGTGCCAGAGACAAGAAGATCAGGAATGTGCAAGATCTTGCGCGACTCATTGCGCAGCTTCTGCTCCTCGTCGGTCTCCCCCGTGCCATCGTCAACGATCGATCCGGCAAGCGGAAGGACGTTGTAGGCGATGGGCTTGACGTACTTATTCGGCTTGGGGAAGTCAACTGCTTGACCGTCGAAGGCGAGTTCGCTGGCCCGATCGACAACCGCCTTGGCCTGATTGTCGAGCTCATCGACCCCGTCGCCACCCGAACCTGACACCGCTTGATAGGTCGCGACTTGGAGGCGTACTAGGCCGGCAGCGCGGTGCAGGGGGGCGAGTACGGGCATGGCTGCCATCGTGGTGCAGTTCGGGTTGGCGATGATGCCCTTGGCCGGGCGGATGGCATCCTCCGGGTTGACTTCGGAGACCACCAGCGGAACGGCCGGATCCATGCGCCAAGCGGAGGAGTTGTCGATCACGATGGCGCCGGCCGCTGCCACCTTGGGAGCCGCAGCCAAGGAGGCTGTTTTGCCCATGGAGAAGAGCGCCAGATCCAGGTCGGTGAAGTCGGCGTTGTCGGCGTCCTCTACGACGATCTCGTCATCGCCCCATGGGAGGCGCCGGCCCGCCGAGCGGGCTGATGCGAAGAACCGCACGTCGTTGATCGGGAATGGGCGCTGCTCGAGCAGGCTCCGCATGACGCCGCCCACCTGACCCGTGGCGCCGAATACCCCAACACGCATGACGACAAGCCTAAGTCCTGCGTGAAGACCGCCCTCTGTATTCCCAGAGATGGCTCACTCCTGAAGGATGGGCCCGAGCCCGATCGGAAAGGCAGGCCAATGGGGAACGTCATTGTCCAGGCTGCCATGTCGCTGCATGGCTTCATCGCCGACACCAATGATCAAGTCGGTCCGATGTTCGACTGGTATCGCAATGGAGACGTCGACTTCACCGGCAGTGACCCCAACATGGTGTTCCACGTGTCGCCCGCCAGCGCTGAATACCTACGCACGGCCTGGTCCAACGTCGCTGTCGACGTCATCGGTCGCCGTCTGTTTGATCTGACCAATGGTTGGAACGGTCGCCCAGCAGTGGGTGAGGCAGTCTTCGTTGTCACGCACGAGCCGCCGGTAAGAATCGATCTCGTGCCGGTTGTGTTCGGTTCCGGTGTGCGATATTTCGGCAACTATGACGAGTCGACGTTGCTGCTCGAAGATCCCGAGGGTCGTCCAGGGCGACCGAGTAACGCATCTGCACTATCGAATACGAAAGTGATGATCATGCCCAATGCGAGGAAGATTCTAGCCGCGTCGTGATTCAACGTATTCGCGCAGCAGGCAGGATGGGCGTCGTGACAGAGCAAGGCGCGCCTGCGATAGACCGGACGCGGCTTGGTCTGGAGGTAGTGATCGTCCTCGGCCTTTCCCTGGGGCAATCAGCGGTCTATGCGGTACTGCGCATCATCGAGCGGCTGACGCGCAATGTGCCATTGGCTCAGCAAACTTCCACATTGAACGCCTCGGTAACCCCAGACCGGCCCTGGCTCGACCTGACCTGCCAGCTGGTCGGCATTGCCTTTGGCCTCATGCCGGTGCTGCTGGCGCTATACCTGTT
>DATLQC010000237.1:0-4407 GCA_035535395.1 Propionibacteriaceae bacterium
ACATCGAAGCCGCCCAATATCGTCACGCGAACCCGCTGTGGCGCCATCCGATCAGTGTGACGCAAACAGGCTGGGCATCGCACCTAGCCCCCGTAGACAGGCTGCCCACAAGATCAATATGTCGGTACGAGCAGCCTCTTGGGATACTCGGCATTCATGACCTCGTCGCCGGCCCGATCCTGCTGATCTTGTACGTCGACCAGGGTAATGGCTTTGCCGCGGCGGCGGCCCGCGCCGCCACTGGGTCCTGCGCTGACGGGAGCGCTGGCGCCGTTTCCGATCGCGTTGAGTGTGGTCTGTGCCTTCACCGTAGCTCAGGCCAGCCACGCTGGGGTTTTGGCACTGCTCCGGGGCATCGTGCCGGGCCTCGATGGTTTCGCGCTGTTCTGCTTTCTAGTTGCGGTCTTGATCAACAGACTGGGCGCCGTGGCGGCGTTTGGTATTGCGACTACGGCGGCCGTGACCTTTGCGATCTTCCTTGCTGCCCGCGCGTGGGATCGCATTGATACGCGAGGCTGACTCGTACACTCCCCGCCCGGTAGCGCAGCGCGTCACATTCCCAGCACGAGTGGCCACGACTAGGGTCGAGCTCATGACCGTTCGACGCCTCCGGACGTCGTGGCCGGCCATTGTGATCGCGTCTACCCTCCTAGCCGCGGGATGTCACGCCACACCACCTAGTAGTGGTGTTTCTCCCGTCGTGGTATCACCAGCGCCGCCGCCGATCACGCCATCTGCCGCGGAGACGTCGATTCTGCCTCACACCGCAGATGATCAGTCCGCCGATGAGGCCGATAATCCGATCGACCATGTGATCGCCATATCCATCGATGGTCTCAACCCCCGTGCCATCGAAGAACTTGGAAAGTCCCGGACCCCAGCGTTTCACCGACTGATGCGCGAAGGCGCCTCCACACTGAATGCCCGTACGGTCCGCGAGAAGACAACCACAACGCCCAATCACACGACGATGCTTACCGGCCGGCGAGTGGACGCCAAGCGAGGCGGCCATGGGTACACCGAGAATTTCGACAACGGCAGCACCATCCATCAGGCCGCCGGTCACTACGTGACCAGTGTGTTCGACGTGGTACACGACCACGGCGGCTCGACAGCTTTCTTTGGCGCTAAGTCAAAGTTCAGGCTTTACAAGCGGACGTGGAATACTCACGGTGCCCCAGATCGAGTCGGGCGCAACAACGGCCGGGCCAAGATCGATCGATTCATCATCGATCATGACAACACGCGGCTGGTTTCCAAGATCACCGCCGAGCTGCGTCGGAGCCCGCGAGAATTCACATTTGTACATCTCTCGCTGCCTGATCGCGCCGGCCACGCATCCGGTTTCATGGGTCAGCGGTATCTCCGCGCTGTTCAGCGCACCGACCGGCTCCTCGGCCGAATTCTCAACACCGTCGCCGACAGGCCTGCATTACGCCGTCACACGCTCGTGATTCTGACCGCCGACCATGGGGGACGCGGGGGAGCGCACTATGACGCCAGCAAGCTAAAGAACTTCCGGATCCCCTTTATGGCCTGGGGCCCAGGCGTAGCTGCCGGCCGCAACCTCTATGGTCTCAACCCAACCTTCCATAGCCCCGGCGGTAGTCGCACCAGCTATCACGGCAAGCAACCCATCCGGAACGGTGATCTTGCCAACTTGGCTACCGATGCGCTCGATCTGCCTCGCGTCCCTGGCTCGGAGTTCGACAGCCCTCGCACGCTCAATCTCTTTCGCTAACCGTCCGCTTCTTCCCGGGCCTCACTGATTTCTTCCGTTAGCCGATCGCTGCGGATCGCGTACACATCCCCGGATCGATCATCATTGGTCGGCAAGGCATGCAGGATTTTGATCATGGCCTGCGGTTCAAGCCAGGCGGCCCCGGCCCACCGGTGAGTCTCTACGCGCGAATGTCGATAACGGTAGTCGCCGAGAGCACTGATTCGTTCGACACAGGCGATCGCGCGTGCCGCGGCGACCGGAATGTATTCGAAGGACAACGCCGGGATCGCCCGGCTCAAGCCACTTAGGGCCTCGTGCTCGAATCCTTCGACGTCGATCTTGCAGAATTGCGGTTCGCCATGGGTTGCGATGAGCTCGTCGAGTGTGATCAATGGAACGCGAGTGACTGAGTCCCATTGAACCCGTTGGAATCGTTGGTCCGCCTGGACGTCACTCATCCAGGTATCGGCGAAAGTCGAGACTGTGGGCGTACGGCTGCTCAGGTGGAGATTTCCCTGACCGGTTTCTGCCGCTACTCCGCTGGCCTCGATGATTACTGCTGGGTCGTGGCCATAGAGCAGCCGCAACACGGTGACAAAGTCAGGCTGCGGCTCGACCGCTACCACATGGGCACCGATCCGTCGGAAAACGCGTACCCGATTGCCCACGTGGGCACCGATGTCGAAGGCCAAATCGCCCGTGTGCAGAAATTGCCGGTAGAAAGCCTCCATCCGGCGGCGACGCCAGAACGGGCCGTAATACGTCACGAGCGAGCGAGCGATGCCAGCACCGCGGCTGATCACATGTCGCGGTGGCATCAGAAGTCCCGGATCGTGTCGATCCGCCACCTTCGCCCATCTTTGACGGCCTCCACGAGCCCATCAAACACGATGGCAGGCTGTGGGCCCACTCAGTTACACGTCGTAGTAGCGGCGTGGTCCGTAGTAGCGCCGGCGACGCCGGAAGAGCCCGGTGATCAAGAACACCCAGAGGAACACCCATACCAGCCATGGGGCGCTCAGTACGATGGCGGCCACTACGGCGCACATAACGAACAGCGGCGCCAACCACAGCATGGCTGACCACGCCAGATGGAGATCGGACCGGCGGTTGGAGTTCGGCTCAACGTCGGGCTCCACGGTCTGCGGCAGATCGGCAAACAGCGGTTCGAGATCTTCGTTGAAGCGGGCCTTGAGGGCGTGATCCATCCGCTGATCGAACTCTTCGGCTGTTAGCCGACCTGCGGCGAAGTGATCACCAAGAGATGCGATAGCACGATCTCGCTCCGCATCGCCAATTCTCACAGGAACCCTTTGGGTGGGCCGAGACTCCACCGGCCCGTACGGCATCGGCCACACCCACAGCACGTTGCCTGGGGGAGGACCTACCCTGCCTGGGAAGTAACGAGTCATGAGCCATTGTCCGGCGCCGAATCGTCTTCAGCAAGGATGGAGTAAAGCTTCCGCCGCAATTCGACTAGGGCTTCGCGCCCCTTCGCCTGTTGCTCAGGCGTTCCGGTAGCCACGATTTGCCACACGGCACCCGCAACCTGACCGATCAGCGGTTTAAGTCCATCGTCATCCTGACCGGCCTCGCTCATGGCCTGCCACGGAGCTGATACCTCGTCGGGGTGTTCGGTGACGTAGGCGCGACCGTCGTCGGTCAAGGTGTACGCACGACGTCCTCCGTCGGTCTCAACCCGCACGAGGCCTTCGTCCTCCAGCTGCTGCAGCGTCGGATAGATCGAACCAGGACTGGGCTTCCAGACTCCACCACTGCGGGTGGCGATCTCTTGAATGATCTGATAACCGTTCATCGGCTGCTCTGCGAGGACCGCAAGAATGGCCGCTCGGATATCGCCGCGGCGAGCCTTCGGAGCATGCCAGGCGCGGCCGGCACCCCACCACGGTCCGAAACCCGGACCGCCGAAGGCGCCCCCCTGCCTGAATGCCTGATGACCGAAGGCCTGGGGGCCGCGAGGGCCGCGGGATCCCGACATCTTGGCCAACCAATCGCTCAGCTTTCTGCCCCATTCCGGATTGCAGCGGCCGGCGAAGCAGAGCCACGGTGCTCCCATTGCGCAAGCGCCACCCATGTTGATCATCCTTTCGCGACGTCTCTCATCGATACGTCAACGATATATCGCGATGGGTCGGCCAACAAGGGCTGAATGCCTGAGCAAATCTCAATATCGAGCATGCCTCACCAGCCGCGTTGCCACCATTCCCGCAGCTGAGGACGCTCGGTGCCGAGTGTGGTGTCGTCGCCATGGCCGGGGTGCACTACGGTGTCATCGTCGAAGCTGCCGAAGATCTTGCTTTCAAGATCATTCATCAGCGAGGTGAAGTTCTCGGGCGTGGTGGTCTTGCCGGGCCCGCCAGGGAATAGGAGGGGACCAGGGGACCGCGGGGATCAATGACCCGGGACCATCAGCGGATCTCATCCCCGGCACCCAGAACTGTCGCCACTGCGGCGACCTAATCGACGGCCCGCCGCTCACCCCGAGCTGCCCGGGCTCACACAGCAAACACCTCGAGGAATGAATGACTACCGCGCGGTGACTGGTGCCGCACTGTCCTCACGTCGTCACCCGTAGAATTTTGAGGAGCATGACGACCACCCGAGGAGCTGGCATTGTGCAAAACGAGCCGAACTATCCGGTTTCAGGAGAGGCGGCAGCAACG
>DATLQC010000238.1:0-19879 GCA_035535395.1 Propionibacteriaceae bacterium
CCAGGCGGGTGAGGATGCCATTCAGGAGTCCTGCGCTGGGGTCGTAGATCTGGGACCAGATAAGCCCGATCACGATGGCGGGGATGACGTAGGGGAAGAACGAGATAACTCGATAGAAGCTCGAGTTGCGCAAGCCCTTGATGTTGCCCCGGGTCGAGCCGCCGACCGTGACGAGGGTGGCGAAGAACATCGCCAAGCCCAGCGTCACGATCGGGACCACGATCGCCATCAGGATGTTGTTGCCCATGGCTTGCAGGAAGGTGCTATCGGTAAACAGCTTCGCGTAGTTGGAGAGCCCGATGAAGTTCATTGCGGGCGTGAAGCCGGTCCAGTCGGTCATCGAAAAGTAGGCCGCCTGCACAAACGGGGAGACCACGAAGCCGATGTAGAACGCGACCGGGATGACCAAGAAGACCAGGAAGAAGCTGATCTTGTCGAATGTCAGGTTACGCCGGCGCCAGCGGGCAGAGCCGATCCGGCGCAAACCCCCCGGCGGCGCGCTGACCCCGCTGGTGAGGCCCCCGCTGGTCACCGTGGTCACGACACCTGCACCTTCTTGATCGAATCATCCTTGGCGACCTTGTCTGTGATGTCCTGCAGACCCTTGGTGAGTTTGGCCACGTCTGAGTCGCCCGAGAGGAAGCTGTTCCAGACCACGAGCTGATCGGTGTTCATGCCATAAAGGTCCGCAGGATTCAGGACAGTCCAGGAGAAGATGTTCGACCCTGCCGCCTCGAGCATCTTGATCTGGGATTGCAGTGCCGTCGACCCGAACCCGTCTGCGGGCACCGTGCCCTTGACGATGGTGGAGGCGAGCTTGGTCTTCGCGAAGTTCACCGCGGCATCCTTCGAGAGCATCGCGCGCAGGAATTCCTTGCCACCAGCGACATTCTTGCCCTGCGACGGGACGATGTAACCCTCGCCAGCAGCTGAGTGCAGCGCCTCCCACGGGAGCTTGGAGTTACTCGTCACGGTGGGCTCAGGCGCACCAGTCATCTTGAAGCCGGACTTGGTCTGGTCCTTCATTTCGTTTTCGATCCAGCTGCCCGACGGATAGAGGATGAATTCCTCAGCGTCGCTCCACTGGGCCTGGGCGGCGGTGAACACGGTCCCCGACCCGCCCGGCTTCATATAGCCGGCATCGATGATCTTCTTCAGCCCGTTGAAAACGTCCTGAATCGGAGGGAGCGACCAGCAGCCGGGCTTGAGATTATCCAGTGCCAGCCGTACCTCATCGCCTCCCTCCTTGATCGCCGAACCGATGGCCATCGTCTGGTAATAGGTCGCGGCTTCCTTGCCCCAGCCGAGCAGATACTTGCCCTTCCCCTTGGCCTCCTCGCCGAGAGACAGCATCTCGTCATAGGTCTTGGGTACGGTCCAGCCGTTCTGCTCGAAGAGTGATGCCGAGTACCAGATCGCAAACACGCTGAGGGCGTAGTTCAACACAATGAACTTGCCGTCAAACGTTCCTGGCTCGGTGACGCCCTGGTAGAGCGTGTCCTTGATCACCGTGCCTTCGTAGTTCTTGGCCTCAATGACGTCGTTCAGCTCGGCCAGCTGGTCGCGGATCGTGTTGACGCCGATCAGGCCGGCCCCGCTGTTGTCGATGACGTCTGGCGGGTTGCCCGCGACGAAGCGGGGCTGCAGAGTCTGGGCGACTTTGGTGGTGGGTGTCACCTTCACAGTCACACCCTGCTGCTTGGCCTCGACCTGCTTGCCGGCGAACTCCGCGTAGTCGATGCCGTAACCACCCTTGAAGATGACGGCGTCAACTGTCGAGCCGGACTGCACTCCGAAGGGGTTGGTGTCGCTTACCTGACCCGCCGGCGCCGAGCTCGACGAGGTGCTGCTGCCGGTACCCGAAGTGGCGCAGGCCGCGAGCGACCCTGTTGCTGCCAAAGCTGCCGCGGCAAGTGAGCCGCGAAGGAAATCGCGTCGCCCAAGCGGCTTGGCGTAGATGCCCATGTGATGTCCCTTTCCGATCGATCCCTGTTGGTTTTGGTGAGTTCCTTACTGTGAATGCTCTGACGATGTAGTCCATTACGACGCTCGCCGCGCCGTCCGACTCACGTGATACGCCGGATCCGACCCGCGTACTTCTTCTCAAGCGCATGGTTGTGTTCGTCCCCACCGGGAATATTGGCCGAGAGGTAGAGCGGAGGCTCTCGGCCGGCGCCGTTCATCCGCTCGGTCACCCCAATGGTCAGCAACTGCGCGATGAACGCGCTCGTGATGGACGAGACCGAGCCAACGGCAACGCCTCGCGACAAGCCGAGAGTCGCGTCGCCGTACGGAGCCAAGTTATCGATCACGACGTCGGCGACCTCAGATAGCCGCAGTCCGCTGGGATGCTTTGGTCGTACGCGCGCGGTGTGCTGGAGTGAGGTCACCGCTATGACGTCATGGCCCTTCTCTTTGGCTATCAGCGCCATGCCCACTACCGAGCCGTTGACGCCGGAGTTGGACGCGATGATAAAGACGTCCCCGGAGTGGATCCGCGAGATGTCCCACAACTGCGAGACGACGTCGGGATTGCGCTCGAGGCTGGATCCGGTAAGCATGTCTGGCGGCAGGCTGCCGTGCAGTACGAGATCACGGAGGGCAATCTTGTTGGTCGGTATAAGGCCGCCGGCTCGGCCGGCGATCTCCATCGCAAACGCCTCCGAATGGCCGGTTCCAAAGGCCTGAATTACCGCACCGTCCTCGAGCGCCTGCGTCATTAGAGCGATCGCTGCGTCCAGCCCTCCGTCGGCGGCCAGCGTGGCGAGAAGCTCAAGCCTCTGGCTCACCTCGTTCGCGAAGTCGTTCACTATCGGGGCAATGGTGCTCTGCGTCACCGGTCGGCCTCCTCTCGCGCGTCGGCGCTGCTTCCGTCGCGCAGTCCGGCAGACACGCCCAATCCTTCGGACACGGCTGCAGCCCGTGGCGGTGTGCGACGGGGTCGGCGGTGCGATGAGACGGCACGGGCGGACGCAGCCAGCTTGGCGCTCGACCGATCGAAGTTCTCCTGGGCAACGAGGAGGTAGAGCAGGTCGAGAACGAGGAGCTGACCGTGCTTGGCCGACAGGTCGTCGGGTTGCCGGAACTGGTCATAGATCGAGGTCACAATCTTGCGATCAGCAAATTCGGCTAGCGGCGATGTGGGGTCGTTGGTAATAGCCACCGTGAACGCGCCGGCACGACCGGCCTCGGCCAGCATCTCGATCGTCTCGTCCGTTCGACCAGTGGTGGAAATGCCGATCGCTACCGTGTCGGAGTCCTGGATGGCTGCACTCGTCAGGCCGCTGTGGACTTCCGACCAGGCGTAGGCCGGAACCCCAATGCGGTAAAGCCGGCCCTGCAGCTCATCGGCAAGCATCGCGCTGCCGACCACACCGTAGATGTCGACATGCGAGCTCAGCGCGATCCGCCGCGAGACCTCCGTTATGACGGCAAAATCCATGGCCGACGTCGCCTCTCGCAACGCCTTCGTATGGCTGCCGATCAGCATGCGCAGCACATCCTCCGGGGAGTCGTCTGGACCGAACTCCCCTCCGATCTCCGCAGTCCATGAATCGAGTGAGGTGCTGCGGCCGACATCGGTGGCAATGCCGACTCGAAGCTCGACGTAGCCGGGATAGCCGATGGTCCGGCAAAAACGAGTGACTGTGGCGGGCGAAGCTCCGGCCTGCTCGGCCAGCTCGCCAATGGACAAGGTCAGCGGCGCCTGCGGGTGCTCGAGCAGGTACCCGGCAACGCGCGCCACTGCGGACGGCATCTCAGGCAACAGGGACCGAATGCGGTCTTGCACTGCGGGGTTCTGCTCGCGTGTGCGAGCAGCTCGCGCCGGCGTGAGAATCACTATCACCCTGATCCAAAGATCCTGAAATTCGCTCTTACACTAGTGTCTGGCTCTCCTCCGCACAACCGACGAAACCAAACTGAGACACGGATCGCGCGCCCGACGTGCTGAGGAGGAGTGAGCAGACACGCTTTATCGTCTGCGAGCGACGACGAAGTAGGTGGGCTTGACGGCGCGATCCGCGCGGCCGCGATGTTCCCCCCGCCGATCTGCAGGAGAAGCCGACGAAACGCTTGAGAGTGGAGATGATCGTCTGAGACAGGCGTTTTCGTTGGCTTCGACGAAGACGGCGGCTCTCCAGCGAACATCGCAGCGAGCGGAGCGAGCAATTGGACGCCGAGCGAAGCGAGAGGAGCAATCAAATATTGCAATGTATTTGGCCGTCGATGCCGGTGGCACCAGCACCCGTGCGGTCGTACTCGACACTTCTGGACGCGCGTACGGGTACGGCCGCGCCAGCGGCGGAAATCCCACAGCGACAGGCATCCACCAGGCAGTGAACGGCATAGGCTCTGCGGCGGAGCAGGCGATGGCGGGCGTGTCTGGCTCAGATCGACCGGCGTTGGCGCTGATCGCGATGGCCGGTGAAAAAACCGCCGCCTTCAGAGATCAAGTCTCGGCACGGCTCGGTGCGCTGGGTGTCCGGAAAGTGGTCCTCGGCCACGACCTCCTCGGCATCTTCCACTCTGGCACTGCTGCGCTGAATGGATACGCCCTCATTGCAGGAACCGGGACTGTGGCGGCCAGGATCCGGGGAGGTCAGCTGGACCGGGTGGCGGGTGGCCGAGGCTGGCTTTTGGGTGATGCTGGCGGCGGCTTCTGGATCGGACATGCTGTGGCCCGGGCAGTAGTGGCGGCGCTCGACGGCCAGGGGCCGAGCACGGCGCTCACGGGTCTCGTTCTCGAGGCTATGGGGATTGCTGCCCATACGGACAACTTCGCCGGACGTGCAGAGGCGCTGCGGCAACTGGTCTCGGCGTTGTACGCCCGGCCGCCCATCGCCTTGGCGGAGTTCGCGCCACTCGCCTTCGCGGCTCACGATGATCATGTGGCTCGACCCATCCTCGTCAGAGCGTCAGCCGCCCTCGCGGACTTGGTTTCTGCCGTCCGGGCACCGGATCTGCCAGGCCCGACTGTGGTAGGCGGCAGCGTCGTCGTCCGCGGCATGCTGACTGCGCCACCGAGCCTTCAGACGGCGCTCGTTCCACCAGCTGGCGACGATGCCGTAATTCCGGTTACCGATGGCCTGGTAGGTGCGGCAGTGCTCGTCCTTCGGCATGTAGGGCACGAGGTAGACGAAGCCCTGTTCCATACGATCCACGTGGAAGTCGAGCGGGCCAGCACGGCCAGTGCCTAGGACGGCTCAGCCGCCAGCCAGTTCAGGAGCACACGACCCATCAGACGCGATGCACCGAATGTGGCCACGTCGGCGTACCGCCGGTCGGCTGAGGGCCAACCCATGTCGACGACTAATACATCACCATGTTGGGAGCGCAGCCGGTCAACAGCTTCTCTCGCAAACTGATGCTGGTGGATGTCGCGCCCGACGACGAGTACAGGTTGTCCCGGCTGAAGGCTCGGCAGCGCCCATTGCTCAGGGGTGATCACAGATATCCGCTGTGGCGCGAAGACATCCGCGGCGAATGGCCCCCATGGTGTGGTGCCTACCGCGATATTGGGATCCGCCTCAAGCCGTACGACGGCGTACTGCCCCCCGGCCCTTGCTCGCCACTGCGATGCTCCAGGTTGGATATCCAAGGCGTGAACCAGCTCGGCCTCGCCCCTGAACCAACCCGGCGCCACACGAGGAGGCTCCCCCGCTGCCAGCCGCGCTGCTTTCAGATCCTCCGCGAGCCCTCGCACGCGGTTCCCTGCTTCCTGTACCCGGTTGGAGTTGAGCTGGCCCCCGGCGACGGCGCTGCTCACTGCGCGCTCGATGGCGGTGAGTTGATCATCGGTGTTTTCGGTCCCCAAACAGAGCAGATCGCAGCCAGCTCGCAATGCCACAACAGCCGACCCCGCCATGCCAAGCGAGCCCGAGGCACCGGCCATGTCCAAGGCGTCGCTTACCACGACCCCGGAAAAGCCCAGCTCATCCCGTAACAGATCGTTCAGGACAACTCGACTCATTGTCGCGGGATGATCCGAATCCAGCTGCGGCAGCAGGATGTGGGAAGTCATGATCACCCGGCATCCTTGTTCAATAACGGCAGCGAAGGGCACAAGCTCGCGCCGCCGCAGCTCATCGAGAGAGCGGTTGACTACGGGAAGTGAGACGTGCGAGTCCTGTGCTGTGTCGCCATGGCCTGGGAAGTGCTTCGCGGTTGCCGCGATGCCGGTGGACTGAAGACCGGCGACCGAGGCGCGGCTGTGCCGAGCTACCAGTTGGGCATCGCTACCAAAACTTCGAATCCCGATCACGGGGTTATCGGACCGGGAATTGACATCGACGCAGGGAGCGAAGTTGACGGTGCAGCCGGCCTGCCGCAGCGACCAGCTGACTGCGGCCGCGGTCTGGTAGGTGGTGTCGAGGTCGTCAAGCCGGCCCAGCACGGCGTTGCCAGGGAACGGTGCACCCGTGGCCGCGAATAGCCGCGTCACGTCACCTCCCTCCTCGTCCATGGCGATGATCGCGTACGGGTTCGCGGCCATGATTGCCTCGGTTAGATTCCGCAGCTGTTCGGGCGAGGAGATGTTTTGCGCGAAGAGGCAGACACCGCCCAGACCTGCGCGGAGCCGGTCCCGTAACCACATGGGCAATTCCGTTCCCGCAAACCCCGGCAGCAGGGTGGTCAGCACGCTAGAACCCCTGCCAGCTCGGTTTTCCTTGATAGGTCTCGATGTAGTACGAAGCCAGCTGAAGACGTGAAGCGGCAGCCGTGTCAAGCAGCACGGTCACGTGGGGGTGTAGCTGCAGCGCTGTTGCTGGCCACATCGCCGACACGGATCCTTCCACGAGCTGATGGACGGCTTCGGCCTTTCCTCGCCCTGAGGCCACGAGCACGAGGTGGCGAGCCTCCATAATCGTGCCGATGCCTTGGGTCAGGCAGTGCTGCGGGACGGCCTCTACGTTTCCGCCGAAGAATCGAGCGTTGTCCCTGCGAGTCTGGCTGGTCAATGTCTTGATCCGGGTACGGGAGGCGAGCGAGGAGCCGGGTTCGTTGAATGCGATATGCCCATCGGTGCCAATTCCAAGGATCTGGATGTCTATACCGCCGGCGTCCGCTATGGCTCGTTCGTACGCCTCGCAGGCGCCCACCAGGTCGGCGGCCAGCCCGTCCGGGCCATACACATGAGTCGGATCGATATCGACCTTGTCGACGAACTCATCTCGGATGACATTCCGGTACCGCTGCGGATGGTCGGCCGGCAGCCCGACGTACTCGTCAAGCATGAACGCCCGCGCTTTCGCTAGTGACAAGGAACCTTGCGCTACGCGACGGCCGAGTTCGTCGTAAATGATCAGTGGACTTGATCCAGTTGCGACGCCCAGCACAGCGTCTGGCCGGCGCCGCAGCAGTTCGGAGATGGCATCGGCGGCCAACTTCCCCGCTTCGTCCGGCGTTGTGCTGATGACGACTTCCATCGCTTAGTGCTCCCACTCCCCGATCGGTCGGCCCTCTATCCAGACGTCGCCCACCTGCCAGTCCTTGTCAAAGAGGACAGCATCGGCCACGTATCCCGGCTCCAGTCGGCCGAAGCGGTCTTCCACTCCAAGGATTTGAGCCGGGATGGCGGTGACGGCCTCAATTGCCGCGAGAGGGGTGAGGCCGACGTTCCGTACTGCGCGGGCGACCGCCGTGTCCAATGTCAGGGTCGAGCCGGCGATCGCGCTCCCCTCGGCTAGCCGCGCGACACCCTCGGTGACGTCAACGTCCAGGTTGCCAAGGCGGTATCTCCCATCACCGGCGCCAGCGGCGGCCATGGCATCGCTGACTAGGGCGACCTTTCCGGGAGCCAGCCGGCACAGCATTCGAATAATCTCCGGCCGTACGTGAACCCCGTCATTGATCACCTCTAGCCGACTATCGGAATCTTCCACGAACGCGAACACCGGTCCGGGCGCACGATGATGTACGCCGGGCATCCCATTGAAGGCGTGGGTAAGCAGCCTCGCCCCCTCCTCGATCGCCGCCCGCGCCTGTTCAAAAGTCGCTGCCGTGTGTCCGACCGCTACGACGACGCCCGCTTGCCTCAGAATCTGCGCCGACTCGGCGAAGTGTGCCAGCTCCGGCGCCATCGTGACCTGACGCAGTGTGCCGTCGGCCGCACCAAGCAGCCGCTCCACCAGGTTGGGATCGGGATCGCGAAGCAGGACCGGATCATGCGCGCCGCGGTACTCGCGGGCGAGAAATGGACCCTCAAGGTGGATCCCCAGGATCGTCGGATCTCGGCGAGTCTCGGCCGCCGCGACGTGAATCTGGGAAATCAGAACATCGGGTGAAGCCGTGACCAGAGAAAGCAGTTGACGAGTCGTGCCGTGCTGGCGGTGGAGCCGTACCGCCGTACGAATGGCGTCGCCACCTTCGCCGTACGAGGCCCCGGCACCGCCATGGTTGTGGATGTCGATGAGTCCGGGCGTAAGGACGTGCCCTGCGCCGTCGACAACTTCCGTGTCGTTTCCCATGTGCTCACGCCAGCCGTTGCCGGTCCCGGTCGTGAGGACCCGACCATCCGCGAAAGCAACGAAGGCGTCGGCACGGTCGAGGCCTGGGCTGATTAACCGGACCGAATGGATGACGACGGAGGCGGCGTGGCTCACGGGCCTCAACCCCGGTGCATCGTGTGACCCATGGCCCTGGACAATACGCTGATCGTTATGGCAGGAGCAGAACTGGGGGACGACCCTGCTCGACGCTCGACGCACGTGTCAACTGAGATTGCTGACCAGCCGTCGACGTGGGCACGGGCCGCTGAGCTGGGGCTTACCGAGAGTGTCCGCGATGCGCTTCCTGAGCATGGTCAAAGGGTGGCAATCATCGGATGCGGCACGTCGTTCTTCATGGCCCAAAGCTTCGCCCACGTCCGCGAACAGTCGGGCCACGGCGAAACCGACGCCTTCCCCGCATCAGAATTTCCGATCCGCCGTTCCTACGACACCGTCGTCGCGTTGACTCGCAGCGGCACGACAACCGAGGTGCGACAGCTGCTCGAGACGCTGCGAAACTCGTCGGGATCACGCACGGTCGCGATCACCGCGGACCCCCAGAGTCCAGTCGTCGAGCTGGCCGATGATCACATCGTTTTGGATTTCGCCGACGAGAAATCGATCGTTCAGACACGATTTGCCACGACATCCTTGGCATTGTGGCGCGCTTGGCTGGGTGAAGACCTCGCCGAAGCCATTACGCAGGGGCGATCTGCGGTGTCCGATCCACTGCCGCCCGGCACGCTCAACTCTGCCCAGTTCACATTCCTGGGTAGTGGCATGTCCGTTGGCATCGCGAACGAGGCAGCGTTGAAACTGCGGGAAGCTTCCCAATCGTGGACCGAGTCCTACCCCGCTATGGAGTTCCGTCACGGCCCCATCAGTGTGGTCGGCCCACGCTCCACGGTGTGGGTCTTCGGTCCGCCTCCGTCGGGGTTGCTGGACGACGTCCAGGCCACCGGTGCACACGTGGAAAGCAATGATCGTGACCCAATGGCGGATTTGATCAGAGCGCAGCGACTGGCCGTGGCACTGGCCGAGGCCAAGGGACTCAACCCAGACGAGCCGCGACATCTGTCCCGGTCGGTCCTGCTTTCCTGATATGAGCGATCTGGTCATTGGAGTCGATGTCGGCGGCACCACCATTAAGGCGGCTCTGCTTGATTCTGAGGGGCTCGAATACGGTCGCAGTGAGCGGCCAACGCCCAGACATCTCGGCCCGGACGCAGTCGTCGCGACAACGATTGACATCATCGCCGAGCTGCGAGCGCGCGTACCGGAGTCCGGCCGGGTCGGCGCAGTAGGCCTGGTGGTGCCCGGGGTCGTAGACCCGCAGCAAGGGATCGCCGTGTACGCCGCGAACATCGGCTGGCGTCAACTGCACTTACGCCAGATCGTGGCAGAGGCAGTAGGCCTGCCAGTGGTCCTGGATCACGACGTACGGGCCGCCGGGCTGGCAGAGCTCGAATCGGGTGCCGGTCGCGGCTTGCAAGACGTTCTTTATGTTGCATTGGGCACCGGTGTGGCGGCGGCCGTGATCACCCGAGGCGAGGTGGTGGCCGGCGCCACTGATAGGGCTGGCGAACTCGGCCATCTCCCCGTATTCCCTGATGGAGAACCGTGCGCGTGCGGGCAACGGGGATGCACCGAGACCTATGCCAGCGCCGCCGCCTTGTCACGTCGATATACCGCCGCCAGTGGCACTAGCGACGTTCCAGCCCATGACGTCATCAGCCGAGCTGCGGCCGGCGATGCCCTAGCCGATGCGATCTTCAACGATGCCATCACGGCTCTGGGCCGGGCACTGGTGCACTACGTACTCCTCATGGATCCTGAACTGATCCTGATCGGTGGCGGCATGTCGGCGTCCGGCGCGGCACTGCTGCACCCACTCACCCGCGAAGTCCAAGCCGGTCTCGCCTGGCGGCCCGCCCCGACGATCTTGATTGGACAGTTCGCCGGTGACGCCGGGCGCCGAGGAGCAGCCTTGCTGGCTTGGCGCGCGCTACATGCGTCAAGCGGGCCCTTGAACGAAGGGCTGAGATGATCGAGAGGCCGGAGACACCTGAGCGGCGCGCGCTCGTCGTACGGGGCGGTTGGTCGGGCCACCAGCCGGTGGAGACAACTGAACTGTTCATCCCCTTCCTGCAGCAGCACGGATTCTCGATCCGTATCGAGGAGTCACCGCAGATCTACGCCGACCTCGACTACATGCCCACCGTCGACCTGATTGTGCAGTCGATGTCGAGGTCGACGATCGAGATGAACGAGTTCCTCGGCCTGCAGGCGGCGGTCGAGACGGGAGCGGGAATCGCCGGCTGGCACGGCGGGATCGTTGCCTCATACCCGAACACTGCGCAGTACCTACACATGATCGGCGCCCAGTTCGTCGAGCATCCCGGCAAGCACCCGGATGAGCGCACCGGCGAGCAATCCGACAGCT
The DNA here is from genome assembly GCA_035535395.1 of Propionibacteriaceae bacterium. Taxonomy (GTDB): domain Bacteria; phylum Actinomycetota; class Actinomycetes; order Propionibacteriales; family Propionibacteriaceae; genus Microlunatus. The sequence continues at coordinate 10,933 of DATLQC010000238.1, forward strand.
ATGTGCCCCACACGGTCAACATCACCGCGCTCGGCCGCCGGCACCCGATCACGCAGGGCATCGACGACTTCGACTTGGTGACTGAGCAGTATTGGGTGCTGCACGATGACTATCTGGACGTACTCGCAACGACGACCCAGGCCGTGCGGCCGTGGGACCCCTGGCACCGGCCCGTCACTTCGCCGGCGATCTGGACGCGGCTGTGGGGCAAGGGACGAATCTTCGTGAGCACGCCGGGCCACAACGTGGGCATCCTCCAAGACCCGAAGGTGCGCATGATCACCGAGCGGGGGCTGCTGTGGGCGGCCCGCCGATGAGAGGTTTCAGGCCCGCTCGACCGAGCTAGCGACGAGCCAGCCGGATAAAGGCGTCCAGCGAATCCGGGTTCGCCAAGGCATCTCGGCTTACGGCCTTGTCTGGCTCGACACCTGCCAAGATCCGCTTCACCGGCACCTCGCATTTCTTGCCGTTAAGCGTGTGAGGGATTGCGTCGACGGCCAGGAATCGGTCGGGCACGTGGCGCGGGGATAGTTCGGTGCGCAGTGCCTGCCGCAGCTGCAGCTCAACATCAGCGAGTGCATTTTCAGGGGCGAGTACGACGAAGCACAGCAGCTCGCCCTCATCCTGGGCGCCAAGTTCAGTGGTGTCAACGACGAGTGAGTCGACGATCTCCTCGAAGCCCTCGACCACCGCGTAGAAGTCGGCCGTTCCCATCCGTACTCCGCCACGGTTGAGGGTCGAGTCGCTGCGTCCGTAGATGACGAACGACCCGCGCGGTGTCTTGCTGACCCAGTCACCGTGCCGCCATACGCCTGAGAAGTCCTCGAAATAGGCGGACCTCAGCCGGGCGCCGTCCGGGTCGTTCCAAAACGACACCGGCATTGATGGCATCGGCTTCGTAAGCACCAGCTCGCCAACCTCGTCCAGGACTTCGGCGCCGCGGGCGTCGTACGCCGCGACGGACGCACCTAGTGCGGCGCACGATAGCTCTCCCAGCCAGACCGGCACCGTCGGCGCTGACTCGAGGAATGCGGTGCACAGGTCGGTTCCACCGGACATCGAGCAGATCTGCACGTGCCGGCCGACCGCGTCCCCAATCCAGCGGAAGCCTTCGACCGACAGCGGCGCACCCGTGGAGCCGATCGCTCGGATGGCGGACGTATCGAACTCGTCCGCTGGACGCAGCCCGGTCTTCAGGCAGGCGTGGATGTACGGCGCCGAGACGCCGAAATAGTTGACACGATGCTTCTCAGCGAGCCGCCACAATGTGCCGAGATCCGGATATCCCGGGCTGCCGTCGTACATCACGACCGTCGAGCCCACCATCAGACCTGAGATCAGCAGGTTCCACATCATCCAGCCGGTGGTAGTGAACCAGAAGAATTGCTTTCCTGGCCCAAGGTCGTGATGCAGGGCAAGCGTCTTCAGGTGCTCAACGACAATGCCCCCGTGACCGTGCACGATGCCCTTGGGCAGACCGGTGGTGCCCGATGAGTACAACACCCACAACGGATGGTCGAACGGTACGGGTTGGAATTCCAGCGGGCCGGCTTCGGCGGTCAGTTCCAACCACGGCACCGTGCCGGCCAATGTCGCACCGTCGTCCAGGTAAGGCAGCAAGGCCGTGCTGCTGAGCGTCGGCAGCTGATCCTGCAAGGCTCGTACGCGGTCCCGGATGTCGAATGCCTTTCCGCCGTACCGGTATCCATCCACCGCGAGAAACACCGACGGCTCCAGCTGCGCAAAACGATCATGCACCGCCCGAGTCCCGAAGTCCGGTGAGCAGGACGACCAGATCGCCCCGAGGCTCGCGACCGCCAGGAACGCGGCGAGTGTCTCGACGCAGTTCGGCATGAGCGCGACGACCCTGTCGCCGCGACGCACGCCTATGCGGATGAGACCCGCGCGTACCCTCCCGACGAGATCGCGCAGCTCGCCATGGTTGACCAGCCTTTCGAGCCCGTCCTCTCGGACGAACACCACGGCCGGATCATGACTGGCACGGCCGGGCCGCTCGGTAAGGGAGTGCTCGGCATAGTTGAGGGTCGCTCCAGGGAACCACTCGGTGCCCGGCATGGCGAGCGACCCGTACGCCGCCTCGGGGAGGGCGTGGAATCGTACGCCGAGGAAGTCCGCGGCCGCCGCCCAGAACCCCTCAAGATCATCTACCGACCAAGCATGCAGCGACGGGTAATCAAGCTCGTCGATACTGGCAAGGCGCCGCTCGCGTACGAAGCGAGCGAATTGTGCCATACCGCTAGCTCGGGCGGCCGCCGGATCCGGCGTCCAGAGCACCTCGGGGAGGTTCATGAGCGGTCTCGTTCAGCGGTGGGGACGGCGTCGGCACCGACCACGGTAGGCGTTCGAGGGCTACTCCGCCACGTCCCGAGCACCGAACCGAGAATCACCAGTGGGAATCCGATCGCCAAACCGATGGTGAGCGGCTCCCCCAAAACGATTGCCCCCAGGAGTATGGCGATGGCTGGGTTGACGTAGGTGATCAGTGTCATCCTGGCTGGTCCGGCTTCTGCGATGAGCGCGAACATGACCAAGAACGCCGTGGCCGTGCACACCACTGCGAGCACCATGACCGAGCCAAGCGCCGGCGCGGTCCAGCTGTCCGGCCAAACTAGTGGAGTAAACGGCGCGTACGCCGCGGCCGCGATCAACAATGACGCCGTCACCACTCCCAGCGAGGGCAGGTCCGCCAGTTTGCGGCTGATGATGATAGGTCCGATCGCGTAGCCGATTACCACCAGCAGCAGCTGACCGATTGCGACAAAGTCATCGACTTGGACGTCAAGACCGACAAGAAGTCCAACGCCGACAAACCCGATCACTAGGCCGGAGATACGACGGGCGTCCAGGCGGTCCAGGCCCATCACTGTCAGGATGATCGCGGCAACGATCGGAACTACGGCGATGATCAATCCGGTAGTCGAGCTATTCAGGCGCGTCTCGGCGTGACCGAGCAGAAACCACGGTCCGATGATCTCCACTGCTGTGTAGATCAACAAGATCTTCCAATGCCGCAGCAGCGGCTGGAGCGCCCGGGCCCGCAAGGCGAGCGGAAGGAGCAGCAGACCTCCAACAGCGGTCCGCCCGAACGCGACGATTAGCGGGTCAAGATCAGCAACGGCGACCCGGATGAAGAGGTAGGGAATCCCCCAGCACAGGCTGAGTGCGATAAAGAGCAGCCACCCGCGACGCGTCACAGCCCACCACCCTACGTTTCGCGAATCTCGGAAGCGGGCACTGGATCGGCCAGCAACCAGCCCCTCAGTCTGGTGGCCGCTGCCGCTTGGCCTTTTCCGCGGCTGTGGTGGGAAACGTACGCCTCACCCTGCTGCCGGCTGGCCTTTTCCGCGGCTGTGGTGGGAAACGTACGCCTCAGCCCGCTGTCGCCTGCGTCGCGCCGCGAAATGCGCCTCCGCCGTCAGGGGTTTGCCTCGCTGACACACTGGAACCTAGGACAACGGGTTGAGAGGTGGTGAAGCTGTGCGAGCGTCCATCTCGCTAGGCCGCATCGCTGGCATCAAGGTTGGAATCAATGCCAGCGTGTTTCTGATCGTCGCCATTTTGGTGGCAGGGCTCGCGACCGGGCAGTTGCCCGCCGCCTTTCCGGGTCGCAGCATCGTCGCCTACGTGATCGCAGCGATTGTTGCCGCGGTGTTGTTCTTGGCCTCGCTGCTAGCTCACGAGCTGGCGCACTCGCTGGTCGCACGCCGCAATGGCGTCGAGGTAGAGAGCATTGTGCTGTGGCTCCTCGGCGGCGTCGCACAGCTGCGAGGCGAGGCGAAGACACCAGGAGCGGACTTTCGGATCGCGATCGTTGGCCCGTTGACGAGTCTCGCTTTGGCTGTCGTCTTCGGCCTCGGCGCGGCAGGCGTTGCAGCACTGGGCACCAGTGGGCTGCCCTTCGGTGTGTTGACCTATCTGGCCGCAACCAACGCCATGCTTGCGATCTTCAACCTCATTCCAGCCGCGCCGCTGGACGGCGGTCGCGTGTTACGCGCGGCTTTGTGGCGGTGGCGAGGCAACCGGCTGACAGCCGCCGTGAGCGCTGCCCGAGCCGGCCGGATTGTGGGCTTCGTGATGATCGCCCTCGGCGTCTTGCAAGTCGTGATCGGTCAGGGGCTGGGCGGAATCTGGCTCGCCTTGATCGGCTGGTTCGTGGTCAGCGCGGCGACCGCAGAAGAGCAGCAGGCCCGGCTGGGTGGCCGGCTGGCCGGTATCAGGGTCGGTCAGGTCATGGCGCCACAACCCACCGTTGTTGACGGCAATCTCACCGTGGCCGATTTCATAGCCCAAGTAGCCCTGACTCACCAGTTCTCCACGTATCCGCTCATTGATGCCTATGGCCGGCTCACCGGGCTGGTAACCCTTAACCGGGTACGCGGCGTACCGCCAGAACTTCGTGCCACCACACGCTTGCAGGACATCGCCTGCCCACCGAGCGAGGTGCCCATTGCCCATCCGGAGGATCCTCTCGTCGAGCTCATGGAGAGGATGCACGGTTGTGCCGATGGCCGGGCGGTTGTCGTCGACGACGCCGGTCGAGTGGTTGGCGTGGTGTCTGCAAGCGACGTCGCGCGTGCGCTGCAATTGGCCGATCTACGTTCCTTCGATCCTTACCCGGCACCCTCTGGAGCTGACATGACGTCGTTGTCGTCCCAATGGGATCCACCCCGACGCTAGTCGGCATGCGCCGAAGGCCGCGGTTTACCGCCGACGTCCTCGCTTTGTCGAATCGAGAGCGAAACGCGCTAGCTCGAGTCCCCCCTCGGCGACGGCGCTGGTGGGATCGTTCTTAACGAGCAGAGCCACACATGAACGAGAGACCGTAGCCACGCACCCGACTCGCCCGCCTGCTGACCGAGCGACACAGCCTCATCGCACGAGAGTGGAAGACACACGCCTGGAATTCACATTCGGTAAGGAACCACTGCCATGACTGATCGCATTCCCACGACATCTCATTCGGCTGGGATCAGGGCTCTCGTGGCACGCCACGCGGTCACCGCCTTTTTGATCATGGTCTTCTCGATCGCGTATCCCGCCATGTCGCTGCTGGCCCTCGCAGTCCATGGCATCATCCCGGGCGGCGCACTTCTTGAGCGACTGCCATTTCCCCCTGACGAAGTGGCCGGACTGCTGTTTACGATGTGTGCCCTGTTGCCCCCTGCCCTGTTCGTTACCTGGGCCGCAGATGGTCGGCCCGGGGTCCTCCATTTGTTCAAGCGGATGGCCCGCTGGCGGTTTGGCGTCGGCTGGTGGCTCGCCGTCCTTGCAGGTCTGCCTTTGCTGACAGTGGTGTCCGCGTTGATCTTGGGCGATTCGCTGGCATCAGTCGACCCGGTCAAGCTCGTCTGGGATCAGCTCCGGCTGCTGCTGATCAACTTCATCCTGGTCAATCTCTGGGAGGAGACCGCCTGGGCCGGTGTTATGCAAACCCGGCTCGAGCAGCGGTACAACATCTTCGTGGCGGCCGTGCTGACCGCCGTGCCGTTTGGATTTGTGCACTTGCCGCTGGCTTTCCTCAGCGATGTCACGATCGCCTCGGTTTTGATCTCGCTGGTGTTTTTCCTACTGCTGGGTCTTATCCTGCGACAGCTGGTCGGAGTCATCCTCAGAGGCTCCCGGGACAGCGTGCTTGCAGCCGGACTCATGCACAGCGTCTTCAACCGAACCAACAACGGGAACGGCATCTCTGCTGACTTGCTGGACGGCGAGCTATACCTGGTCGCGATCTTGATCGCGGTCGTCGTTCTGCTCGCCGCGCTGGCACTGGCGGTGGGGCGCGACCGGCTCAGTCGGGCCTACCGGCTCGAACTTGATTTGAACTCAGAGCCGACTGCCAACCGGACCGAAAGCTCGAGTCAGCAGCCTGCGGACTTTCAGACAGACTCCCCCAGCGACAGGCGCAGTGCGGAAAGGTAGACAACCATGCAGACGACATCGTCCGGCCAACTGATCAGACCCGCCGCTAGCTGGATCCGAGTCGGCCTCTTTGCGCTACCGGTGTACGCACTGCTGCTCGCGTACTCGACATTGAAACCTCAGCCCGATCAAGTAAGCGATCCCGAAGGATGGGCACGCTTCGTCAGCAGCACCTCCTACCTCGTCGGCCACGTGATCGGCAATATGTTCGGCACTGCCCTGGTGATCTTCGGCACTTTTGCTCTTGGCGCCTTCCTGGCCGCAAGCCGGTCACCGCGCCTCGGGTTGTGGGGCATGGTGCTCTCGATCACTGGCTATGTGCTGTTCACTGTCCCGGCGGTCATCTCAACTTTCGCCACTCCTGCGATTGGCGCTGCATATCTGGCCGGAAACCGCGAGGTTATGACGCTGGAGTTCTCGCCCGTGCTCACTGTGATCGTCGTGTTGGCCCTCCTGCTGACAGTGATCGGTAACGGCCTGCTCAGTGTGGCTATCTGGCGTAGCGGCGGTCTTCCCAAATGGGCGGGCGTGATTTGGGGCGTGGCGACGCTGATCTTCTATGTTCTTGGTGCCGCGCTCGGGATGGCCACCACCGGTGCGAGCCTCCCAACTCAGCCGATCGGTGCCGCTTTGATGGCGATCGCCGCAGCCTGGATTGCCTGGGCCGCCTACCGACTCCTAGGTGATCGATCGCGCAATACCGACGTAAAAGTGCCGTCCGTTTGATTGCTTACTCGGCGGGCGCACGACGTGCAGTGCGGTACAGCTCGACCAGCTGCTGAGTAGTCGTCGCGTCCTGCGGCTCCTTGTCGTCACGCCAGCGGCCGGTGAATCGGGGAAAACGCATCGACAGCCCGGCGTTGTCCTTGAGTTGCCCCCAGCCGGCGGTGTGGTTGGGCGACAGGGTGAGCTCGGCACTAAGTACCTCGAGCACGATGCTTGGCTCCAACCACACATCGGCGGGTACGCGCGAGTCGACACGAGCGGGCTGCTGCTTCCGGATGAACGGCGCGAGTCTTGCCGGCAGCGCGGACAGTTCGGCGTCGGAGAAACCAGTGCCGCACTTGCCGAGTGTCCGATAGACCTCGGTCTCCGGGTCGTACGCAGCCAGCAGTACAGCTCCGTACGTCCCACGCCGTCGACCCCGGCCGGCGTACGCGCCAACAATGACGAGATCGATGGTGTCGGCCAGCTCAGTGCGATAGTCCCGCTTGAGCTTGATCCATAACCAGCCGCGCGCGCCAGCCTGATAGACCGCGCCCGAACCGGTCGATTTGCACACCAGACCTTCAGACCCGTCCGCCACAGCTTGTTCGAACGCAGCCTCTAGGGCGGGAGCGGTCGCCACCTCGAGCGCCGTGGTCAGCCGAAGCCGGTCTGACAAGGTGACCGCCTGATTGAGGCGCGCCCGGCGGTCCAGATAGGACAGACCAGTGAGATCCTCGCCATCGGCGTAGAGCAGCTCGAAGCAAAACAGCCCGACCGGTACATCACGAGCGGCTTCAGCAATGCCGTGCTTACGGCGACGGAACATGACTTCCTGGAAGGGGCGCAGCTCGCCGGCGGCTGCGTCATACGCCACCACCTCGCCTTCCAAGATCGCCTCGCGCGGACCCACGCCGGCCTGCAGCAGCTCGACCACGTCCGGGAACTGGTTACTAACGCGTTCCTGCCGACGGGTGAACAACTCGATCTCACCATCAGCAGTGCGGTGTACCTGTACCCGCATGCCGTCGTACTTGTACTCTGCCATGCACCGCCCGCCGAGCTTGGCGAGAATCTCGTCTGCGTCGGACAGCCGCTGAGCCAACATGACTCGAACCGGGTTGCCAGGCCGCACCCGCAGCTCCCTCACCGCATCCAGCCCGCCGGAGGCTAACGTGGCCGCAACGAGACCAAGATCGCAGCAGATGTTGTACGCCCGCTCCAGTACCGGCCGGTCCTTTCGGTTGCCGGTGTACACCTGCGCAAGTGCGTCCAGAATCGTCGGCGTGCCGATCCCGAGCCGTAGGTTGCCAGTCACCAAACGCAGCAGGTAACGAGCCTCGAGCGGAGTCGCCAGCGCCAGCAGGCCGGCCAGTAGCTCCAGCTTGCGGCCCTGCGAGCCAGACCCTTCGGCGCGGGCGATCTCGTGAAGCGTGTCGACAACTGCAGCTACTTCGAGGCTCGGCCGGCGATCTGCGGCCGTCGCCGCCAACAACTGCTCGGCGGCCTGGCCGAGGTCACCGGCCTCCCGCAGCGCCGCAACAACCTCCTCGGGCTCGACGCCTGTCGCTGTCGCTACCGCGCGCAGCGCCAGCTTCTCAGCCAGCCCAAGGTCCACCGCGGCAAATTCCGGCGCAACCAGGCCCTGACACAGGTAACAGACGTTGGGCAGTAACTCCTCCGGAGTCTGAGCCAGCAATGCCGCCAGCCGGTCAATCAAGATCAAACGACCAGAAGCCTGCTCCAGGTCCCGATATGCCTCAGCTACGACCTCGTACTTCACTCCTCCATCCTCGCCGACTGGCCGCGCGTAGTGGCTGTTGGGCTCAGTCAGCGATTACGCTCACCGGTGAATTAAAGGGGAGCACGTCATGAAATCCACCGAATCGTCGGCTCCTGGCACCGCATCCAAACGCACCTATGCCGAGCCCACACCCAATCCATTCATCATCGTCTCGGACCGTTCTTCCCGCCTGACGCTGATCGTTTTGGTGAGCTGCGCGTTGACCGTGGCCCTGACCCGCTTATTCCTGGTCCTTACCGGCTACCCGCACATCGGCAACTCGACATTCCACCTCGCCCATGCGCTGTGGGGCGGACTGGCGCTGTTCGTTGCCGGCATGGTGGCGGTGGTCGTGCAGAACCGCGGGGCGGCCGTGATCATCGCACTGCTGACCGGAGTCGGGTTCGGGCTTTTCGTCGATGAGATCGGGAAGTTCATCACCCAGAGGAACGACTATTTCTTTCCCCTCGCGGCACCGATCGTCTACGCCTCGCTGCTGTTGATCTTGCTGCTCACCGA
>DATLQC010000239.1:0-4244 GCA_035535395.1 Propionibacteriaceae bacterium
CGCGCAACTACGTCTATGGCCTCGGTGAGCAGCAGTCGCTCCGGGGCGCGAAGCGCGTACAGCACCCCGACAAACACCGCCACCAGGGTCAGCCCCACCGCTGACACCAGCAACAGCTCATTGATCAACCCCGCACCAAGAACCCGGTCGAGCAGCCAATAAACCAAGCCGGCGGCCGCGGTCCCGACCGCAGCTGCCGCCGCCGTACGACCCACCATCAATGGCAAAGACCTGAGCTCGACGGCGTCATGCCGACGGCCTAGCAGCACGGTATTTGCCACCGCCGCGAAAAGCACCGATAGCGAAGTCGAGGCGGCCAACCCAGCGATACCGAAAGTCAGCCCAAGGGTGAAATCACCTACCACATTGATGGTCATGGCCATAACGAAGACCGTCACAGGTCGACGCGAGTCCCCCAGCGCGTACGAGGCGCGTACCACCATCTCGCGCCACCCAAGGGCCAGCAGAGCGGGTGCGTACCACAGCATGGCGGTCGCCGTGCGCTGGGTATCGCTGGGGGAAAAGCTGCCGTGTTCGAAGACCAACGCGACCAACGGCACCGAACACACCATCAGAAAACCCCAGACCGGCATCAGCACCGTGGCAACCGTTGACAAGCCTCGACCCACCAGCCGCCGCATCTCCTGAAGATCGCGGCTGCCGGCCGCCGCGCCGAACGCGGGATACAGCGCAGTCAATAAGGACGCGACGAGCAAGGTCTGGCCGAGCGAGATGATCCGCCAGGCATAACTCAACGCCGAGATGGTGCCTTCGCCCACCATCGAGCCCACCGCCCGATCGACCATCGTGTTGGCGTTGCCGAGAGCGCTGCCGATCAGCAGCGGCGGAATCAGTTTGGCGATCGACCGGAAGCCCGGATCCTTAACGTCCAAAGAGGCTCGTAGGCGCAATCCAATGGCACGGATTGGCACCAGCTGACACAGCAACCGGGCCCCGGAACCGACGACGAATCCGACAGCGAGGGCGTACACGCCGTAGCGAGGTCCGAACACGACGGCGGCAACGATCATGATCAGGTTGAAGGGCACGCCTTGCATCGCGGACCAGAAGAACCGGCGATGCGCCTCCGCCGCTGCGGCGAGCAGGTTCGTACCCGAGATTAGCACCGTCGCAATCAGCACAATTCGGGTCAGCGAGGCGGCCAGGTCTGCCTGCGCCCCTTTGAAGCCGGGCGCCAGCACAGTCACCACCGAACTAGCAGCCAATGCCATGACGAGTGAACCGATGCCCAGTACGAGCAAGGTCACGGTGAGCACGACTGAGAGGGTGTGAGAGGCCTTGGTCCCGTCGTCGTCGGTACTGTTCTGCGCGGCGAGAACCGGAACCGTCGACTTAGCCATGGCACCGGCCACCAGGGCCAACACCAGATTCATCAGGCCTTGAGCTACCAGATAGGCATCGAGTTCGCCGCCAGCCCCGAAGACGCCGGCAATGACGACATCACGGAGGAAACCTAAAACCGCCGAGGCTGCGGTCAATCCAGTCACCAGCGCCGCCGCTTGGGCGATCCCCGAGCGCGCCTTCACGTCTAGCAACTTAATGCAGCTGGGATGGTCGCATCCTCCACGTCCGCGGAGACGGTCCTAAGAAAGTGCCCATAAGCGGTACCAGAATTGTCGGAATCCGGGTCGCTTTCGACCACTTGGCGGCGAACGGGAGCGAGAGCGGTGAGCGCCCGCAGGAATTACCGAAAGACGTCCTCGTCCTCGCCGTAAACCACGGTCCCCTGCTCGGCCAAGTCGGCGTCATCCGCCTCGCGGAGGACGCTGGCAACGTTCGCAGGCCGTGGACTCACTTCGCTCTCAGCCTCCGCCTCGGCTAGAGGGTCAGCCTCGAGTGCCTGTTCCGCCCAGTCGGCCTCAGGTACGTCGGTGGGCGGGGTGTCAGGGCTGGAGAGGGTCATCGGGAGCTCCTTGACGGTCACATTGGTGATCAAGGTCTGATCCTTACCTTATGCCTCCCCGAAATAATCCAATTGCGGGGTCCAGGGGTGACTGCTTACTCTTGATCATCAAGCGTTCCGCACCGGACCGCAGCTGCTCACCCGAGAGGGGGTGCTCACTTTGTACATGATCATGATCACTCCAAGAATCGGGATTAGCCGTATTTGCGCCGGCTGGTTGAGCACGACCCTCGACCGCGCCGCGTAGCGCATCTTCCCCTTCGGACACCCTCGCTCAAGCGCTGATTGCCGGCGCGCTCACAACTCGCCTGCCGTCTGTGCCTGACTAATTGACTCCCTTTGCTCGTTAGGCGACCGCTGCCGTCGTCCAGTCGAGTACGCCCATTTTTGCTTGTCTACAGGAGAAACAGCCATGTTCGAAGACGAACGCCGCCGCCAGCAGCAGCAGAAGCGCCGTGAGAAGGCGGAACGTTATGCGGTCATTGTGGCGATGATCAATCGTAATGCCGCGGCCGCGCAGCGAGTACAGCAGCAGCTTGCTAATCAAGGAACCAATGCAGCCGCCCGCAAGGTCGCATAGTAAGTAAATGCTGAGCTGAGCCTGTCGGAGCTCATTGCCCTTGTCGACAGGCTCAGAACGCATGTTTAGGCCCAGGGCGCAATAGATCAACGGCGTCGGCGTGCGGTCCCAAAGATGCTGCGGACAATTTCGGTACCCGCGGTACGTGCGAACTGCTTGAACGCACTCGAACCCGTAATATGCTCCACCATCGACTTCTCCCGGCGTTGCGGCGTACGCGACTGCGACCGAGCCGCCGCCCTGGCCTCACGCTCAGCTTGAGCTTGAGCCTTCTGGAGCTCCTTTGCTTCGGCAGCCGCCCGTGCTGCGGCTTCCTTCTCGAGACGCTCTCGCTCCGCCGCCGCGGCGCCGGCCTGCAACTCCCGAGTCAGCTTTTCGTACGCGGAATCCCGATCGAGCAACTGCCCGTACTTGGCCATCAGTGCCGACGCTGCGATCCCGGGCCGTAGCAGCTCGTCCGGCGTTGGTGCCATCAGCGATTCCGGCGCCCGCATCCGCGTCCACGCCACAGGTGTCGGTGCCCCATCGGGGTCCATGACGGTCACAATCGCCTCGCCAATGCCCAGCTGCTGCAGAGTCTCAGCGAGGTCGTAATGAGACTTGGGGAAAGTCGCGACGGTTTGTTTCAGAGCCTTGGCATCGTTCGGCGTATGGGCCCGAAGCTGATGCTGTACCCGCGATCCAAGCTGGGCGAGTACGTCGTCGGGGACATCCTTCGGGGTCTGCGTGACGAAGAAGATGCCGACACCCTTGGACCGGATCAGCCGTACGGTCTGCGCAATGGCGTCCAGAAAGGCCTTCGAGGCATCGTCAAAAAGCAGATGCGCTTCGTCGAAGAAGAAAACCAGCTTGGGCTTGTCGATGTCGCCGACCTCCGGCAGCTCGTGGAACAGGTCGGCCAGCAGCCACATCAGAAAAGTGGAGAACACCGCCGGCCGATCCACGAGATTGGGCAGCTCCAGCAGCGAAACCACACCACGGCCATCGCGCGTCACACGCAGCAGGTCAGCCGTGTCGAATTCCGGTTCGCCGAAGAACGCCTCCGCGCCCTGGTCGGCGAAGTTGATCAAAGTGCGCAAGATCACACCGACGGTCGAGGGGCTCAGACCTCCGATGCTCTTCAGCTCCGCCTTGCCCTCATCGCTGGTGAGATGGGTGAGAACCGCACGCAGATCCTTAAGGTCCAGCAGCGGCAGCCCGGCCTGATCGGCGTAGTGAAAGACCAAGCCCAGCGATGACTCCTGGACCTCATTGAGTTCCAGCACCTTCGACAGCAGCACCGGGCCGAAGGAGGTCATGGTCGCCCGCAGCGGCACGCCATTTCCCTGGCCGCCGAGCGCGAAGAATTCTGTCGGGCAGGCTTCCGGCTGCCAGTTTTGGCCGATCTTCTGGGTACGCGCCAGCAGCTTGTCGTTCGGCTGTCCGGGCGAGGCAATCCCCGACAGATCACCCTTGATATCGGCGGCAAAGACCGGCACGCCCGCTGCAGAGATCTGCTCGGCCATTAATTGGAGCGTCTTGGTCTTGCCCGTACCAGTAGCGCCCGCAACCAGCCCGTGCCGGTTCACCCTGCTCAAGGGAATGCGCACTACAGCGGACGGAACCGGCGCATCGTTCTCCATCAAGACGCCGAGCTCAATGGCCGGCTCGTCGAAGGTATAACCCTGAACGATTTGCTGTACGTCCTCGGAGAGTTCTTCGGCGACCGGCTCGCTCATGTGCCAAATCGTAACGACGGAC
>DATLQC010000240.1:0-15339 GCA_035535395.1 Propionibacteriaceae bacterium
CGGGCGGTGCAGAGCCATCTGCGACCAAACCGGCACCAGATGTGCGCCGAGCTCGGAGCGGCGTAGCGCGTGGTAGGCATCCTGCAACGTGTCGGAGTTGGGCGCATGCCACCAGACCATCAGATCAGCGTCGGCACGCAAACCGGCGACGTCGTACCAGCCACGGATCACCAGGTCGTCATCTTGAGTGGCATGGTCGATGGCCTTCAGCGCTACATTGGCGGTCTCCAGCGGCGGGTCATCCAACTGACCCTCTCTTTTGAACACCGACCACATGGTGTAGCGAATCGTCGAGTTGATCTCGCGCGCCTTCATCTTCCGCTCTCCTCGAGTTGATCTTCGCTGTCGATCATTCCACTACGGCCATTGCCCGATGAACCTGACGAAGCGCCAAATTCGGCCACGAGTGCCGAGGCCGCCGTCCGTGCCGAGGCAAGGCACGCCGGAATGCCGAGACCGTCCAAAGCCGCGCCCGCTACGGCAAGTCCCGATACGCCCGCCACCTCGGCACGCAATTGAGCGACGAGATCCCGATGGCCGACCGGGTACTGAGGCAGTCCCCCGCCCCACCGGCTTACGGCTGCTTTCACGAGGTCGGCTGCGTCCCACCCAGGGATTCTGTTCGCCTCGGTGAATGTGCGCTCGACCAACCTCGAGTCGCTAAGCTGCAGGGTCGCCGCCTCACCATGCCGTCCCGCACTGACCCGGATGAGGTCAACACCTGGACCCCACACTTGCCGTGCCTGCGAAGCAACCCAGGACCACTTCGCCGAAGAGTACGTCACGGCCTTGATCGTTGGCAGCTCACCAGGTACCACCAGCACGCCAGATGCGTCGGTGCGGATGCCACGTACCACAAGGGTGATGATCGCTACCGATGCATACGGCAGTGATCCGAACTCAGATGCCGACGGCACTAGGCCCGACAGCAGCCGTCCGGTCGCGGTTGCCGGCGCAGCGATCAGCACACTGTCGGCCATAATCATCTCGGCATCGTCGGCTCCGCCCACGGTCAACCGGAATCCATGATCGGCCCGCTCCAGTGTCCGAACAGTCGCTCCCAAGCGCATTCTGACGCCCCGTCGGACAAGATCAGCAATAAGCGCGTCGATCAAGGTCGAGACGCCGCCGATCAACCCGGCAAACACCGGACCCTGCTGACTCTGCTTGACGGCCTCCTGCGCATGCCGCGAGAGCGAACCACCACGCTTGACCCTGTCGAACAGCTCGGGCGCTACAGCGTTGAACGACAGCGATCGTGAATGTCCGGCGTAGACACCACCCAACAGCGGCTCCAGGAGCCGATCGGTGACTTCGGGCCCGAAGCGCTCATCCACCAAGCGGCCAATTGCAACATCATGATCGAAAGCCGGCACTTGGCGTTCCGGTTCAGAGGCCGCCAATCGCAGGCCCTCGTTGGACAGCAGGCCAGTCAACTGACGGACATCAGTCGGTATACCGAGCAGTGAGGAAGGCAGCGCATGTAGCCGACCGCCAACCAGAAGCTGAGGTTGCGCAGCCGTGGGATGCACCAGATGATCAGCCAGACCCAGTGCACCGACAAGATCAAGGCCCTCCGGCCGTCGCGCCAAGATCGACTCTGCGCCCGCATCCAGCCGTACGCCGTTGAGCACCAACGGTGCCAGCTTGCCGCCCCACCGGCCCGCCGCCTCGAGCACGAGAACCTCGAAACCATCCAGAGCCAGCAGCCGCGCGGCGCTCAATCCAGTGATGCCACCGCCAACGACGACAACGGTCGTCATGTAGAGCTGGAGCGGCTAGCCGCCGTCGGGCCGCTTGCCGCAGATGCCGCGAACTGCTCACGAGCCGAACGGCGCAGCTGCGGACCCTCGGTATGGACCAACTCGACGATCATGGCCAGCACTGTAGGGTCGGTTTCCGGCGGCACTCCGTGTCCGAGGTTGAAGATATGACCAGGCGCGGCGGCACCCGAGGAGATGACCTCGCGTACCCGCTCAGATAGCACCGGCCAGGGAGCCGACAGTAGGGCCGGATCGAGGTTGCCTTGCAGTGCATAGCGATGGCCGACGCGGCGACTCGCCTCCGCTAGCGGCAGTCGCCAGTCCACACCGATCACCTCGGCGCCGGCGGCCCCCATCAGGTCGAGCAACTCAGAGGTCCCCACACCGAAGTGGATTCTCGGTGCCCCGGTGTCAGCCAGCGCAGCCAGCACTCGGGCCGAGTAGGGCTGCGCGAACCGCTGGTAGTCCTCAGCGCTCAGGCTGCCAGCCCAGGAGTCGAAGAGCTGGACGACGGTAGCACCGGCCGCGACCTGCAGTCTTAGAAAGGCCGCTGATAGATCGGCCAGCCGCGTACACATCTCATCCCACAAAGCGGGCTCGCTGATCATCAGGGCCTTCGTTGCGGCGTAGTCGCGGCTCGGGCCGCCTTCAACCAGATAGCTGGCGAGGGTGAATGGCGCCCCGGCAAAGCCGATCAATGGAACATCACCGAGCTGGCTGGTGATCAACACACCGGCTTCGGTGACATACCACAAGCGCGCCGGATCCAACGGCTGCAGCTGCTCCAGATCAGCCGCCGTCCGAATCGGTCGAGCGATCACTGGGCCGCGGCCGGAGACAATGTCCAGCTCCACACCGGCTGCTTTGAGCGGCAGCATGATGTCCGAGTACAGAATGGCCGCATCGACGCCATACCGGCGCACCGGCTGCAGGGTGATCTCGGCCACCAGCTCTGGCCGCATGCAGCTCTCGAGCATGCCAATGCCTTCTCGGCTCGCCCGATATTCCGGCAGCGAGCGGCCCGCCTGTCTCATGAACCACACCGGCACGCGATCGTTTGGATGTAGCTTGCGACAGGCGGCCACGAGCAGAGGCAGATCCGAAGCCAGAGCGCGCACTTGTGAATCTTGTCACGGGTCTGATTGCTCCGCTCACTGCGCTTGCTCCGCGCGGATCGCGCGTTGGAAGCCGCCGATTTCGTCGTCGCTCGGGGACGAGAAGCATGTCCCCTCACTCCTCCTCAGCACGTCGGCGCGCACGGATCCGTCAGGAAAGTCGGCGCGTCGAAATGAGCCGCGCTTGGCGGTGAGAATACGCTCGTCGGATGGCAGCGAACAGCGACGCGGCCGGCGGAAAAGTCGAGGGCGCCCCCGACGCGTTCCGGCGGGCCGTCGAAGACCTCATATCAGTGTCTTGGCGCTCCGAGCTTCACGTCGAGGAACTCCCTGCGCCACAGCGGATAGCGCCGTACTCGGCGGCGATTACCGCCGACGTGGTCGTAAGCGGTGAGGAGCTTGGTAGCGGTCGTTTTGTCCTGCTCCATGACCCAGCCGGAAACACCGCCTGGCACGGCACGTTTCGCTGCGTGACATTCGCGCGTGCCGACATCGATCCGGAGATGGTGACGGACTCGTTGCTCCCCAGTGTGGGTTGGTCCTACCTGATAGATGCTCTCGATGGTCAGGACGCCGAATACGATGTGCCGAGCGGCACAGTGACATCGGTATCCAGCGACTCCTTCGGAGGAATGGCCGCGGAGCCTTCGCGTGCTGAGATCGAGATCCGCGCCTCCTGGACGCCCGTGCTTGTCGAGGGCGTCGGACTAAGCCCTCATCTGTCAGCCTGGGCTGAACTACTCTGTACGCTAGCGGGTCTGCCACCGCTGCCCGCCGGGGTGGTGATGATGCCTTCTCGGCGTAAACCGCCGAGCCGAAACTCCCGGAGACCTTGACTGAAATACCGCTGACCGAAGTACCGCTTACCGAACCTGATCTTGATCAGGAAACGGAGTTGCTCACGGCACCCATTGAGGGCGTGCCAGCTATCGTCACAACTCCGGAAGGCTTGCAACGGGCAATCGCCACACTCCGTGCCGGGACGGGACCAGTAGCCGTCGATGCGGAACGTGCCCATGGCTTCCGATACAGCCAGCGGGCCTATTTAATCCAGCTGCGCCGTGCGGGTTCCGGGACGCATCTGGTGGATCCGATCGCATTCGGTCAGCCAGCGGATCTGTCCACGCTGGGTGCCGCGGTGTCAGATGCCGAGTGGGTCATCCACGCGGCTAGCCAGGACTTGCGCTGTCTGTACGAGGTTGGACTGGTCCCCACGACGTTGTTCGACACCGAGCTGGCAGCTCGACTACTCGGCTATCCCCGGGTCGCTCTAGGCACCATGATCGAGGAGCTCCTCGGGATCCGGCTGCTCAAGGAGCACTCCGCCTCAGACTGGTCGCGGCGGCCACTGCCTGAGGAGTGGCTGATCTACGCCGCCCTGGACGTCGAGCTCTTGATCGAACTACGCGACCGGCTCGAAACCAGGCTGCTCGAAACCGGCAAGTGGCAGTGGGCAGAGCAAGAATTCGCCGCGTTGGTCGCCAGCGCAGGAATCAGTCCCGAGCCACGACGTGACCCGTGGCGCCGCACCTCTGGCATCCATCACATCCACACCCGTCGCGGACTGGCGTACGTTGCGGAGCTCTGGTACGCCCGCGACGCCATCGCGCAGCAGCAGGACAAAGCACCAAGCAAGATCCTGCCTGATGCCGCGATCACCGAGCTGGCCGCCCACAAGCACCCAGATCGGGCCACACTGCGAAAGATTCCCGCTTTCTCTCGACGCCAAGCTCGGCGCGCCGAAGCCAGTTGGCTGACAGCCCTCGACGTCGTGGCGCGGATTCCCGACAGTGCCCTGCCGCCGATGCACATTCCCAACGATGGCCCACCGCAGTCGCGAATGTGGCCTGCGAAAAACCCCGGGGCGGCCACGCGGCTTGCAGCGGTGCGGGGCGCACTGCTAACCATTGCCGAACAGTACGACTTGCCGATGGAGAACCTCATTACGCCGGATCATCTGCGCCGCTTGGCGTGGCGACCACCTTCTCCGTTGACGGAGGAGTCGGTCGATCAGAAGCTCGCCAGTTCGGGCGCCCGGCCGTGGCAACGCGAGCTGACCGTCGCAGCAATCACGAAGGCCATGATTGTTACTGCTGAGTAATATGCGGTTATGCCCCGCGAACTGAGAGACGTCGTCTTTGTCGACGGCGTGCGTACGCCGTTCGGCAAGGCTGGCTCTATGTACGCCGAGACCCGGGCCGATGACCTCGTCGTCGACTGCATTCGTGAGCTGTTGCGGCGCCATCCGGAGTTGCCGCCCGACCGCATCGACGATGTCGCCATCGCCGCGACCACACAGACCGGTGATCAGGGGCTGACAATTGGGCGTACGGCCGCGCTGCTCGCCGGACTTCCGCGAACGGTACCCGGCTTCGCGATCGACCGGATGTGCGCAGGCGCGATGACCGCGGTGACGACGACGGCCTCTGGAATCGCCTTCGGAGCCTATGACGTCGCCATCGCCGGCGGTGTTGAGCACATGGGCCGGCATCCCATGGGCCAGGGCATCGACCCAAATCCCAGAATCATCGCCGAGAAACTGGTCGACCAGTCGGCGTTGATCATGGGATCGACGGCGGAAAACCTTCATGATCGTTTTCCGGCCATTACCAAAGATCGAGCTGACGCCTTTGCGGCACTCAGCCAACAACGAGTGCAGCAGGCCTATGAGCAAGGTGTGATCCAGGAGTCGCTGGTCGCCGTTGCGACCCCGAGCTCGGAGCTTGGCTGGGGGTTGGCGCTGGCCGACGAGCAGCCGCGGCCCGGTACCACTGTTGAGGCGTTGGCGACTCTCCAGACGCCGTTTAGGCCGCATGGTCGGGTTACCGCAGGCAATGCGGCCGGACTCAATGACGGAGCTACGGCGTGCCTGCTGGCAGCCGAGAGCGTGGCTTCAGAGCTCGGCCTGCCGGTCGCCATGAGACTCGTTTCGTACGCGTTTGCTGGCGTCGATCCTGAGCTGATGGGCGTCGGACCGATTCCCGCCACTGAAAAGGCGCTCGGCAAGGCGAGCCTGTCGATCAGCGACATCGGCGCCTTTGAGATCAACGAGGCATTCGCCGTCCAAGTGCTGGCATTCTGTGATCATTTCGGGCTGGCGGCGGAGGATCCACGGCTCAATCCGTACGGCGGTGCGATCGCGCTCGGCCACCCACTCGCCAGCTCCGGTGTGCGACTGATGATCCACCTGGCGCGTGCCTTCCGTGAGCATCCCGAGGTCCGCTACGGGCTGACCACCCTCTGCATTGGTCTTGGTATGGGTGGGGCCGTGATCTGGGAGAATCCACACTTCTCTTCCGACCTCGAGGAGACGCGGTGAGTGACGAGGAACTGCAACAGCTGATTGCCGCGGCCTCGGCGAACAGCGAGGGTGAGGTTGTCACCCGGGCGTTGAGCCGTGACATCAAGCTGCCACATACGGCGGGCACGGCGGTGTTGATCACCCTGGACAACGGGCGCGACCATGCCCGACCTAACACGCTTGGGGTGCAAGGTCTCGGCGAATTGAATCGGGCCCTGGATACCGCTCTCGCGCGCGAGGACATTGTGGCGATCGCGATCACCGGCAAGCCGTTCATCCTGGCGGCAGGCGCGGATCTCTCGGGGTTTGCCAAGATCGTCAACCGCGATCAAGCCTTGGCAATTGCCCAGATCGGGCATGCCGTCTTTGATAAGTTGCACACCTCTGCAGTGCCGACCTTTGCCTTCATCAATGGACTGGCGCTCGGGGGTGGCCTGGAGCTTACGCTGCACTGCCACTACCGCACGGTCTCCGCGTCCGCCTCCGGAATTGCCCTGCCCGAATGCTTCCTGGGTCTATTCCCCGGCTGGGGCGGGGCCTTCATAGTGCCCAATTTGATCGGCGCCGACCGAGCCGTCCAGTTGATCATTGAGAATCCACTCAGCCAGAACAAGATGCTCAGCGGTCGGCAGGCGTACGAGCTGGGTCTCGCCGATGCGATCTTCGATAGCGCCGATTTCCTGGCTCGCTCGTTGGACTGGGCCGGTCAGATCGTCGCCGAGTCGCTGACCGTGACGCGGTCGGAGGTCGACCGAGGCGAGGCTTGGCATGCGGCCTTGGCGCACGGCAGAGATTTTGTTGATGGCAAGGTCTTCGGTGCATCGCCGGGGCCGTATCGGGCGCTAGAGCTGATGGCTGCCGCGAAGGCCGCGGACCGTACCGAGGCGTACGCCGCCGAGGACGAGGCGCTAGCGGATCTGATCATGACGCCGGAACTACGCGCGAGCCTGTATGCGTTTGATCTTGTCCAAAAGCGTGCCCGAAAGCCAGCGGGTGCGCCGGATGCCATGCTGGCGCGACCAGCGACCAAGGTCGGCATTATCGGCGCTGGACTGATGGCCACGCAGCTCGCGCTGCTTTTCCTACGTCGCTTGCAGGTGCCGGTGGTGATCACCGACATCGATCAGGAGCGCGTGGACAAGGGCATCGGATACCTCGCGCTAGAGATCGAGAAGCTGCTCGCTAAGGAGCGAATCTCCCCCGACGAGGCAAACAGGTCGCGGGCCCTGATCTCTGGCACGACCGAGCTGGTTGACTACGCCGACTGCGACTTCGTGATCGAGGCGGTATTCGAGGAGATGTCGATCAAGAAGCAGGTCTTTGCCGATCTCGAAAAGCATGTCTCCGACAGCTGTGTGCTCGCGACGAACACCTCCTCGCTGTCGGTTGCGCAGATGGCAGCAGATCTTGATCATCCCGAGCGGGTGGTCGGCTTCCACTTCTTCAACCCGGTCGCGGTGCTGCCGCTGGTTGAGATTGCCCGCAGTCCGGCCACCAATGAAGAGACCTTGGCTACGGCGTTTCAGGTCGCGAAGTCGCTGAAGAAGAACGCCGTGCTAGTCAAGGATGCGGCTGGCTTCGTTGTGAACCGAGTGCTCCTCAGATTGATGGCGGAGATCTTCGCTGCTGTCGATGAGGGCACACCGGTCGAGGTTGCCGATGCTGCGTTGCGTCCACTGGGTCTGCCGATGTCGCCGTACGTGTTACTGCAGCTGGTCGGCCCCGCGGTCGCATTGCATGTGGTGGAGAATCTGCATGCCGCGTTCGGCGATCGCTTCCCCGTCTCTAGCAATCTGCAGGCGCTGGTTGCTGCCGGAAGGTCCGGAATCTATGACTGGACGCCCGATGGCAAGCCGTACGTCAGCGAGGAGACGGCAGGGCTGCTGGTGGTTGGCGATCGCCCGAGCACTACTGAGGAGGTACGCGAGCGGGCGCTGACCGCACTCGCGGAAGAGATCGGCCTGATGCTGTCTGAGGACGTCGTTGCCGCCGCCATGGACATTGACCTGTGCCTGATTCTCGGCGCCGGCTGGCCCTTCCACCTCGGCGGCATTACGCCGTACCTGGATCGGGAGGGCGTTTCCGAGCGGGTGCTGGGCCGCCGCTTCCTGCCGCCGGGAATCGCCTCGGTCCCAGGCTCAACTGGGTTCTGACAAGTCGGCGCTCGAGGGCTGCTCCAAGGGCTCATCGGCCCGGGCAATGGCCTCGACCGCGTAACGGGCAATGTTTTGTGGTGTTAGCCCAACCTCTTCCAGCAGTTCGGCACGGCCGCCATGGGGCAGGAACTCTTGGGGAATCCCGAACTCTCGGAAGGGAGTATGCACTCCGGCGGAGCGCAGCTGCTGAGCGAGTCGCGCACCGTAGCCGCCAATGACACCGTTGTCCTCGATCGTGATCACCAGATCATGATCAGCAGCCAGCGTGATTAGCGCCGGGTTGATCGGCAGCGCCCAGACCGGATCGACAACCGTGACGCCAATGCCTTGATCGGATAGCCGCTCCCCGACTGCTACTGCCGTCTCAGCGAGCGGTCCGATCCCCACGACGAGCACCCGCGGCTGCACAGTTCTGAGCAAGACGTCCATCCCGTCCAACTGGTCGACCGCCGGAAGGTCAGGCGACACGGCACCCCTCGGGAACCTGATCACACTGGGCGCCTCGTCAATGGCCAGCGACTGCTCTAATGCTTCGCGTAGCCGCGCGCCATCACGCGGCGCTGTCAGATACAGCCCCGGTACAACCGACAAGATCGACATGTCCCACATGCCATGGTGACTGGCACCATCGGGTCCGGTGATCCCAGCCCTATCGAGCACGAACGTAACCCCACACTTGTGCAGCGCGACATCCATCAGCACTTGGTCGAAGGCACGGTTGAGGAATGTGGAATACAGCGCCACCACGGGATGCAAGCCGCCCATTGCCAGACCTGCCGCCGACGTGACGGCGTGCTGCTCAGCGATGCCGACGTCGAAGCAACGGTCCGGGAACGCCCTGGCGAATTGGTTGAGCCCTGTGGGATACACCATCGCCGCGGTGATGGCGACCACTCCCTCGTCAATGCTGCCTAGCTGCAGCAGCTCCTCAGAGAAGACGTCGGTCCAGTTCTGTCCCGACGCACCGCCGAGAGCCTCACCGGTCTTGGCGTTGATCTTACCGACGGCGTGGAAGCGGTCCTCCTCGTGGTCTTCGGCAGCCTTGAAACCATTGCCTTTGCGCGTCATGCAGTGCACCAGCACAGGCCCGCCAAACTGCTTAGCCTGCTGCAGCGCCCGCTCGACCGCCGCCACGTCGTGACCATCCACCGGCCCGACATACTTAAGCCCCAAGTCGGAGAACATGCCCTGCGGTGCGAGAACATCCTTCAGCCCGATCTTGATTCCGTGCAGGATGTCGTAGGCCATGTTGCCCACCAAAGGCGCGCGGCTGACATTGCGCTTCACCAGATCCAGCACTTGCTCGTAGCGCGGATTGGTGCGCAATCCAGTCAGATACCGCGCCAGGCCTCCAACCGTCGGCGTATACGACCGGCCATTGTCGTTCACCACGATCACCAGTGGCAGGTCCTCGGAGGTGGCGATGTTGTTCAGAGCCTCCCAAGCCATACCGCCGGTGAGAGAGCCGTCGCCCACGAATGCGACTACCGTGCCGGGCCTGCGTTGCAGCCGGATGGCCTTGGCCAGGCCGTCGGCGTACGACAGAGCCGTTGAGGCGTGCGAGTTCGCCACCCAGTCATGCTCGGACTCTTCCGGGCTTGGGTAGCCCGACAGTCCGTTGCGCTGTCGCAGCGTCGGAAATTGATCTTGGCGGCCGGTCAGGATCTTGTGCACATAGCTTTGGTGCCCGGTGTCGAAGATGATTGGATCGCGCGGCGAGTCGAAGACCCGATGCACCGCCAGCGTGAGCTCAATAACCCCAAGATTGGGTCCTAGGTGGCCACCGGTCTGGCACACGTTCTCAATGAGGAAGGAGCGGATTTCTACGCTCAACTCCTTGAGCTGATCTGTCGTCAGGTCCCGGACATCGTGTGGGCTATGGATCGAGCTCAACAGTCCGTACGGGGCGCCCCCATCCCATTGCCCTGACATGGGCCTGAGTTTACGTGTTCAGCCGCCTCCATCATCGGGAGTGTGTCGCAACGCACGTGCGCGCCTCAGGCAGCTCACAGCTTGCGAACGAAGACCCGGCCGCGCAACGCCTCCTCCAGCAGTGCTACCGCCCTGCGGGTGCGGGCGAGCCGAGCTCCCTGTTCTAACCAGGCCTGTGCCGCAGCCTCGACGATGTCGGGATCCACATAGTCACTCAGGCTGGTGCGCACCACGGCCAACCCTCGTTGTGACGCTTCCTGCTGGCCGTTGACGAACTGCATAGCGAACTGTGCCAGCACGACCGGATGGTTCCGGAGTACCCGATAGGCGCGAAAGTCGGCCGGGCAGCAATCCAGCAGGTAGGCGATCGCGGTTGCCTCCCAGCCGGGTGCACCAGGTGGGCGTACCTGGTTTGGCCAACCCGGCGGTGCATAGGCCGAAGTGCTCACGACTTGAAGTCTATTCGAACTCACGTTCGATGCGGAAGGTTAAACTCCGCGGTTCTGACATATTCGGCACCGGACAAGGCTCACGCCCTCCCACTCGGATAGCACTAATCTCGTGCCGGTGACCGATGATGTGTTCTGCCAGATCGGCCGTGGCGAGCTCGACGCGGCGGTCGTGCTACGCACCAACGAGATGATTGCATTTCTTGATCACCGGCCGGTCTTCAAAGGGCACGTCCTCGTCGCCCCATTGCAGCACATCGATACGCTGCTCGATCTGCCGCAAGCCCTGATGCAACCACTGCTGACCAGCGCGCAGCACGTCGCTCGCGCGCTAGTCGACGCGCTTGGAGCCCAGGGGACCTTCGTAGCGATCAACAACGTCGTCAGTCAGTCGGTCCCCCACTTGCACGTACACGTCGTCCCTCGGAGCCGCGGTGACGGTCTGAGGGGTTTCTTCTGGCCGAGAACCCGCTACGGCGCAGGTGAGATAGAAGAGTACGCGGCGAAGATCAAAAAAGCTCTCAGTTACCAGAGCGACTGAGTTCGGCTCGACCGAGGTACAGATAGCTGAACGGCCGCGGGCCTGACCGTAACCCGTCTCCAGCTCACGAATGATCAAGCCCGCGTTGCTGATCAATTGATCGATCGGTCGGTCAAGATGGCAGCCTCCAGCGATGCGGCTATGAATCGGGTGCAGTCGGTGTTGCCACCGGCGTACCGACTCCGTGGGCGCTTGCCCATGCTCCAAGAAATGCAGTGCACCCTCTGGCTTGAGCACTCGATGAACCTCCAGAAGTGCCGCCGCTACGTCGGGAATAGTGCATAGCGTGTAGCTGGACAGTACGCAATCCACCGATCCGTCGGGCAGATCGAGCTGCGCACCGTCAAGTCCCACGTGAGTGATGTTTGCCGAGACGGCCGCCTTGCGCGGCTCAGCGAGCCGCATTGCCGACGCAGCGGGCTCTACGACCAAGATCTCGGCTACCGCAGCCGGATAATGGCGGAGATTGAGGCCGGTCCCGAAGCCGATTTCCAAGACGCGACCATGCAGGCCCTGGCAGAGCTTCGCGCGTCGGGCATTCACCTCGGCCGTTCGCAGCACCCGGTCCATAAGCGGCGGAAAACGTGATCATTCCAGACGCCCACAGGACCAAGGCTAGTGTCGTGGCCGGTGATCAAACGCCGAAGGCGTTCTCCAGCAGCACTGTCAGGGCGTGAAACTCCGGTTGCCGCTGCGGAAATCCGCAGTCCGGACCAGAGATCTCGGGCCCAGGACTTTTCGGCCCAGGAATATTCGGCCCAGGAATATTCGGCCCTGTATCGATCTGCAGCTGATAGTGCACCGGTGAAGTGCACGAAACGACAGGGGTCTCAACGAGGCGTGCCAAGAGCAGCCGCACCGTGTCGCGCTGCTGGATCGACAAATCGTGTACCTCAGGCGTCCTGCCTGCGATCGTGATCATGGCCCGTCCCGCGGCATCGATCTTGATTGTATAGGGCGGTTGATCTTGGACCAGCAAGCGAACGAGCCTCATGGGAAGCAAGCGCGGCTCGGTGGTATTCACCGGGCCATCGAAGTTGCCCTGCATCGCTGGAGCGACGATGCTGATGATCTCCTCGAATGCCGGTGCCGGCGCGGCCTGTGTCCCGCATGGGTCGGTGCGGTTCATCCAGAGACTCCCCATAGTCACGTCTGTGGTGATCTGGTCCGTGCAGACCGGGGCCGGTGATTTTGCCTTCCGTTCCGCCTCTCGCTCCACTTCCTGCCGGAACTGCCTGGACGTCAGCAAGATCTTCAGCCGGCCCACATCTTGATCACTCAGCCGACCGGCGGCCGGAGTACGAGAGATCAACAGCGCCGTGCCGTCCGCGCGTACGTACAAGATGTTTTGGCGCCCGTCGATGCCACCGAACTCCCCAACCGAAAAGTCCCCGAACGGCTCAGACGGCGCAGCCGAAGGACCGACGAATGCACAACCCGTGGCAGTCAAGACGGCGACGGCTAGGAGCATTCCCATGGCTCGACGAAGTCTCCGGGTTGTCACCACGAAACAAACACGAATCCGCCAGCCACCAGGGTTCCTGAGGCTGGTTGACCTCGCCGGCGCCGTGACTGTCGAAGAATGACGCTACTTCTTGAGCAACGATCGCAGCACGTACTGCATGATGCCGCCATTGCGGTAGTAATCCGCCTCACCCGGGGTGTCGATGCGTACCAATGCGTCAAAGCTGACATCATCCGCCTTGACCTGGACCGTGCTTGGCGTCCCACCCTCATTGAGTTCACTGACGCCGATGATGTCGAATGTCTCTTCACCGGTAAGTTCCAGCGACTCGGCGCTCTCCCCCTCGGGGAACTGCAGCGGCAGCACACCCATCCCTATGAGGTTGGACCGGTGAATTCGCTCATACGACTCGGCGATCACCGCTCGGACACCGAGCAAGGCCGTCCCCTTCGCGGCCCAATCACGTGACGACCCGGATCCATACTCCTTGCCAGCGAGCACCACCAGCGGAGTACCTGCCGCAAGGTAATGCTCGGACGCCTCGTAGACCGTGGTCACCGGCTCGTCCGACTTGGTGAAATCCCGGGTGAATCCACCCTCGGTTCCAGGCGCAAGCTGGTTGCGAAGCCGAATATTGGCGAACGTCCCCCGGATCATGACCTCGTGATTGCCACGCCGGGATCCGTAGGAGTTGAAATCCCTCCGCTCCACACCGTGCTCGGACAGGTATTTCCCGGCTGGCGAATCGGGCTTGATCGAACCAGCCGGAGAGATGTGGTCAGTGGTGATCGAGTCACCGAGCCGGAGCAAGACCCGGGCGCCCTTAATGTCGCCGACCGGCGCGGGCTCGGCGGGCATGCCGTCGAAGTAAGGCGGTTTGCGGACGTAGGTGGAGTCCGGATCCCACGCGAAGACCTCACCTTCCGGCGTCGGCAAGGACTGCCACTGTTCGTCGCCTGCGAAAACATCCGCATATGACTCGGTGAACATCTCCGCGCCGATGGCGGAGGAGATGATCTCATCGATCTCCGCCTCGGTCGGCCAGATGTCAGCAAGGTACACATCCTCCCCCTGCTCATCGGTACCCAGCGATTCCTTCATGAGGTCGATGTCCATCGTGCCGGCCAGCGCGTACGCCACCACAAGCGGCGGCGAGGCCAAGTAGTTCATCTTGACGTCGGGATTGATTCTGCCTTCGAAGTTCCGGTTGCCAGAGAGCACCGAAACCACCGCAAGATCATTTTCCTGTACTGCTGCACTGACTTCGACAATAAGCGGTCCGGAGTTGCCGATACACGTCGTACAGCCGTAGCCGACGAGATTGAAACCAAGCTTGTCGAGATACGGCGTCAAGCCTGAGCGGTCGTAGTAGTCGCTCACGACCTTGGAGCCGGGCGCGAGCGTGGTCTTGACCCATGGCTTGCGGTTCAAGCCTCTGTCGACCGCTTTCTTGGCCAGCAGCGCGGCGCCGATCATGACGCTCGGGTTGGACGTGTTGGTGCAGGATGTGATCGCAGCAATCACCACTGCGCCATGATCGAGATCGAACGACGTCGCGTCGCTCAGTGTCACAGGCACCGGCTTGCTGGGTCGGACGATGTCGTCGGCCTCTTCGCCGTACTCGTGCGGGGCCAAGGACTCGCCATAGCCTCCACGACTTGGCACGTCAGAGGCCGGGAATGACTCATCCACCGACTCGTCGTAACCGATCAACTCCTCCTCGGAGACGAAGTCACGTAGGGCCTCTCGGAAGCCCTGCTTGGCGTGGGCGACCTGCACCCGGTCCTGGGGCCGCCTCGGTCCGGCGATGCTGGGAACGACAGTGCCAAGATCAAGTTCCAGGTATTCCGAATATCGCAGCTCCCTATCGTCGCTGTGCCACAGACCTTGCGCCTTGGCATATGTCTCCACAAGAGCGACCTGCTGATCGCTGCGACCGGTCAGCTTCAGGTATTCCGTGGTCTTACCGTCGATCGGAAAGATCGCGATCGTGGAGCCGTACTCCGGACTCATGTTGCCAATCGTTGCCCGGTCCACTACCGGCACATGGGAGACGCCGGGCCCATAGAACTCCACGAACTTACCGACGACCTTGTGCTGCCGCAGCATCTCGGTAATGGTGAGTACCAGGTCCGTTGCGGTCGTACCCTCTCGCAGTGCGCCTGAGAGTTTGAACCCCACCACCCGAGGAATCAGCATCGACACGGGTTGGCCCAGCATTGCCGCCTCTGCCTCGATCCCGCCGACACCCCAGCCGACCACCCCTAGGCCGTTGACCATCGTGGTGTGGGAATCGGTTCCGACGCAGGTGTCGGGATAGGCGTAGAGCTCTGTCTGTCCCGAGCCGTCAGCAACCTGGATTTCGTGGGAGAAGATCACCCGGGCCAGATGCTCGATGTTCACCTGGTGCACAATCCCCGTGCCGGGTGGCACGACCTTGAAATCGTCGAAAGCGGTCTGACCCCAGCGCAGGAACTGATAGCGCTCGTGGTTTCGGCTGTATTCGATCTCAACGTTTCTGGTGAATGCATCGGCGGTACCGAAGACATCGGCGATCACGGAGTGATCGATGACCAACTCTGCCGGCGCTAGCGGGTTGATCTTGGATGGGTCACCA
>DATLQC010000241.1:0-6821 GCA_035535395.1 Propionibacteriaceae bacterium
TGGTCACGCGGCTTGCTGATTACTCTCGGCGTTGTAGATCTCGGCCAGGGTCTTCTTCGCGGCCGGGTGCGCCGACTTCGGGAGCCGGCGAGCACGTTGCCGATCTTGTGCCACCAACAGCGCTGCTCCTTGGTGTCGGGAGAGACGTCGCGGATCGCCTTCCAGAACCCCAGCGCCCCGTCGCCGACCGGGAGCATGCCCCTTGCAAGGCACTGCTCAGCCGAGCTGCGACGGGGACCCGCTGGAATGGGAGAATGAGGGCATGCGGGCCGTGCGGATTCATGCCAAGCAGGACATGCGGACCGAGCAGGTTCCCGGCGCCGAGCCAGATGCCGACGAGGTGCGCCTGCGGGTGGGCTACGTCGGGATCTGCGGGTCGGATCTTCACTACTACGCTGACGGCGCTGCGGGCATCTTCGTCATCCGTGAACCGCTGATTCCCGGCCATGAAGTGTCCGGGGTGGTTGATTTTGACCCTACGGGTGCGTTCGAGGCAGGTACGCCGGTGACGGTGCATCCGGCCACGTGGGGTACTGCTCAGCCCGATCTGACCGAGGAGCAGCGACACCTGTGGCCGGGCGGCGGTTACTTGGGCAGTGCCTCGACATGGCCACACACGCCCGGCGGCCTGGCAGAGCAGCTGGTCGTTCGCCGCGATCAAGTGCGCCGACTGCCGGCCTCACTGCCGGTCAAGCGAGCAGCATTGGCCGAGCCGCTGGCCGTCGGCCTGCATGCTCTTGTGGTCGGTGGCGGCATCCGGGGCAAGCGGGTGCTGATATCGGGATCGGGCCCGATCGGGCTGCTAACCGCTGCAGCCGCAGCAGCTGAGGGTGCGGCAGAGGTAGTTTGTGCCGACCTACTTGCCGGACCGCTGCAGCGCGCGCGGGTTCTGGGGGAAGCCAGCCCGGTGCCGATCGGGACCGTGCAGGTCGGCGTGGAGGACCTGCCAGACTCTCATTTCGACGTAACCCTGGAGTGCGCTGGGGTGCCGCAGGCGCTGCACGGGCTGCTGCTGGCCACTCGCCGAGCCGGCGTCCTCGTCCAGGTCGGCAATCTGCCCAACGAGACTCGACCGGTCAACCTGGCTCCCCTAGTGTCGAAGGAGATACAGCTGCGGGGCACCTTTCGCTTCAACGACGAGATCGACGCCGCCATCACGCTGCTGGATCAAAACCCGCAGATCGAGCAAGTGGTCACTCACGTACTGCCTTTTGAGGACGTCCACGAGGCATTCGCGATCGCCGCGAATCCCGAGATTTCCAGCAAGGTCCTGGTTGAGATCGGCGCTACCTGATCAGCCGCAGCCCTGGTCGGTCGCAGGCGGTGCTGCGAATGTGGAACCAGCGCTTGGTTAATGGGGCCATTGCTCTCTCGGCTAATGCACAGGGGTTGCCAAATCCCACCAGGAGTTCGTCCAACCACCAGTCAATGATCAGGAAGCGTGGCTACTGCTTCGATTTCGACGAGAGCGCCCGGTCGTGCTGGTGTGACAGCGAGGACAGTAACGGCGGTGCGGCGGTCGCCCCAGACCGAACGGGTTGCGGCATAGGCTGACCCGGGGTCGACTCCGGCGGCGAGATAGATCGTCAGTTTGGCAACGTGCTCGGGGCCAGTCCCGGCCTCAGCGAGGACGGCGAGCACGTTGCGCATGGCCTGCTCGGTCTGCGCTTCGAGTCCGTCAAGCAGCGCGCCAGTATGGTCGGTTCCGTTTTGTCCGCCGACGTACAGCGTCGGCCCAGCAGGAATGATCATGCCCTGCGCGAAGGCGGGGCTGTGATGCAATTGTGGGGGGTCGACCGGCGTGAGTTGAGTGATCATGATGATGCTCCTTCCTTCAGATCCTCTCTGAGTATTCAGCCGGTCTCCGACACTCCACCCTCACCGTCGTGAGCAAACGGACCCCCGGCCTCATATGCCTAGTCCGGCGAGAACCTACAACCGGCTGGCCTCGTTTTAATGGGCGCTGTATGGCATCCGGATAGTGTGACGCCATGCAGGCTTGGAGCTCTCGCCAGGTGCCTACGCTCCCACCATCACCGGCTGCCCATCCGCTGCAGGCATTTGACACCGCCACCCGACAACTGGTGCCCATCGGACCGGAGACCGGGACGGCCCGCATGTATGTCTGCGGGATCACTCCGTACGACGCCACTCACATCGGTCACGCCAATACCTATGTCGCCTTCGATTTGCTCAACCGCGTCTGGCGTGATCGCGGCCTTGAGGTCAACCACGTACAGAACGTGACCGACATTGACGACCCGCTGCTGGAACGCGCAGCCGAAACTGGCATCGAGTGGGCCGCGCTTGCAGAGCAGCAGACGCAGCTCTACGCAGAAGACATGACGGCACTCAATGTGCTGCCGCCACGGCACTATGTGGGCGCGGTGGAGTCAATGGCGTTGATCGTGGACTTGATCGAGCAACTACAGGGCCGCCAGGCCGTTTATCCCGTCGATGACAGCGAGTTCGAGGACCTGTACTTCGCGCAGGCGAGTGACCCAGGGTTTGGATCGCTGTCTCACCTTTCGGAGGATCAGGCCATCGCGGTCTTCGCCGAGCGCGGCGGTGATCCTGACAGGCGAGGCAAGAAAGCTCCGCTGGACTGCCTAGTGTGGCGCCATGCGCGGGCTGGCGAGCCCAGCTGGCAGTCCCCACTAGGTGCCGGCCGACCCGGCTGGCACATTGAGTGCACCGCGATTGCCCTTGATCGGCTCGGCGCAGGCTTCGATGTTCAAGCTGGTGGCAGCGACCTGATCTTCCCGCACCATGAGATGTGTGCCGCCCAGGGCCGCGTCGCCACCGATCAACCGTTCGCCCAGGCGTACGTGCACAGCGGCATGGTTGGCCTGGATGGCGAGAAGATGTCGAAGTCCAAAGGGAACCTAGTATTCGTCTCAGCGCTGAGAGCCTCCGGTGTTGACCCAATGGCCATCCGGCTTGCTCTGCTCGGGCACTATTATCGCGAGGATTGGGAGTGGACTGATGAGCTGCTGGTCTCCGCCCAGGACCGCCTGAATCGGTGGCGCGAGGCGGTCCGGCTGCCTGCCGGCCTGAATGCCGATGAGGTCCTGGTCCAGCTGCGTGCCGCCCTCGCACAAGATTTGGACGCGCCATCCGCGCTCGCCGCTGTCGATGCGTGGGCGGGGGCGTCAATGGCAATCGACAGCGACGATGCCGAGGCACCTGCGCTGGTCGCTCGGGCGTGCGAAGCCCTCCTCGGCGTAACGCTCTAGATCACAAGTCGAGTAGAGTGTTGCCGACGAGTTGACAACTCGCGCGTGTACCGGGGTCGGTGTAAGTCCGAACCGGCGGTGACAGTCCGCGACCCCTCTGCCTCCAGTGGAGGGTTGATGTGGTGAAACTCCACGACCGACGGTGAAAGTCCGGATGGGAGGTTCACGCGAGTGCGTCGCCGTCCCGCAGTACAGCGGGACCGATGTGCTCCTCCACCCCGGCATTCGTGCGACCGGATGAGTGGAGGGATCAGATGGATCTCCAAGAAGTACTCCTGCGGTTGCTGAAGGCCGAGCTCCATGTCGGTTCGAGCGTCATTTTGTGGCGGGAGATCATCGGCAATGGGTTCGGGTTGGCAAGCGCTCTGCTGGGCATGTGGCGCAAGGTCGCTGCGTGGCCCGTTGGCATCGTGGGCAACGTCTTGTTGTTCACTGTTTTCGTCGGGACGGCCATCGGTGGCCCGTTCGACACTCCCCAGAAGCTGGATCTGTGGGGCCAGGCCGGCCGCCAGATCTTCTTCATCATCGTCAGCGTGTACGGCTGGGTGCGCTGGTATCAGTACCGCAAGTCACATGCTGAAGAAGGGGTCGGCGTACGCCCACGGTGGGCCGGCGCAAGCGGTCGGTTGCAGCTCCTCGTAGGAGCCGTGGCGCTGACCACGATCTTTTACTTCGTGCTCAAGGCGCTGGGCTCCTGGGGTCCGCTGGCCGATGCCTGGATCCTGACTGGCTCGATCTTGGCGACATACGGCATGGCGCGAGGTTGGGTCGAGTTCTGGCTGGTCTGGATCGCAGTTGATGCGGTCGGCGTGCCGCTGCTCCTGGTTGCCGGGTACTACCCATCGGCGATCATGTACATCATCTACGGCGGCTTTTGCGTCATCGGCTTCATCTCCTGGCTCCGGATCGAACGGCGAGAGCGAGCCGAAGCTGTTCCCAGCGTCGCCTCACCAGCGGTGGAAACCGTCGGCTGAGCACGCACGAACTTGTCAGAACTGAGAAGCGCTATGGC
The DNA here is from genome assembly GCA_035535395.1 of Propionibacteriaceae bacterium. GTDB lineage: Bacteria > Actinomycetota > Actinomycetes > Propionibacteriales > Propionibacteriaceae > Microlunatus. Next base: position 4,249 of record DATLQC010000241.1, read on the forward strand.
GTTGCTCAGTTCTGACAAGCCGGAGAGCGACGACACTAAGCTGACCGCCGTGACCGTCCCAAAGTCCTTCGACAGCCTCTTTGCCGAGCTCACTGCAAAGGTGGCTGGTCGCGACCCTAACTCCTCAACAGTCGTTCGGGTCGAGGCCGGCGTGCATGAGATCGGCAAGAAGATCGTCGAGGAGGCGGCCGAAGTGTGGATGGCCGCGGAATATCAGACCAAGGATCAGACGGCCACCGAGATCAGCCAGCTGCTGTACCACATCCAGGTGCTGATGCTGGCGCTTGATCTTGATCTCGGAGACATTTACAACCATTTATGATTGCGACGCTCCGCGTCGCGGCGGATCGCGCGTGGAAACCCGCTGCCGTCGTCCTCACTCGGAGACGAAAGCGTGTCTCCTCGCTCGTCCTCCGATCAGCGGCGCGCGATCCGGGAGACACCACTTACGCTAAGAGCCGTGAATTCGACCCTGCCGGGCATGGAGAAGCCGCTGATCAAAGTCGCCGTGCCTAACAAGGGCGCCTTGTCCGAACCTGCGGCCGAGATGCTGCGCGAGGCCGGCTACTCCCAACGCTCGGATGGCGAACTGGCGCTGCTTGACGAAGTCAATGGTGTTGAGTTCTTCTATTTACGCCCACGCGACATTGCGGTCTACGTCGGTGAGGGAACTCTAGACGTTGGGATTACCGGCCGGGACATGCTGCTCGACTCGCGCGCACATGCCATCGAGGTCATGCCGCTCGGTTTCGGCCGCAGCAACTTCCGATTCGCCGCGCCGCTGTCCAGCAACATGTCGGTCGACCGGTTGCATGATCTTCGGCTGGCCACCTCCTACCCAGGGCTTGTCGAGTCATACCTAAACGATCTTGGTGTCAGCACCCGGCTGATCGCTCTGGATGGTGCCGTCGAAACCGCCATCCGGCTCGGAGTCGCCGATGTTATCGCGGACGTGGTGGAGACCGGTACTACCTTGCGGGAAGCAGGGCTAGAGCTGTTCGGGGATCCAATCTTGAAGTCTGAAGCGATCTTGATCCGGCGTGCAGGTGCCGAGCCGCCGTCAGGCCTGGACCAGCTGGAACGCCGATTGAACGGCGTCTTGGTGGCACGTAACTACGTGATGATGGATTACGACGTCACCGACGCTCTTGTTGAGGAAGCCTGCGCGATCACTCCTGGGCTGGAGTCGCCGACGGTGTCTCCGTTGGCGAAGCAAGGATGGCGGGCAGTTCGGGCAATGGTGCCGCGAACCGATGCCCAGCAGATCATGGACGACCTGTGGGCCTTAGGCGCGCGCGCGATTTTGGTGACCGATATCGCCGCCTGCCGCATCTAGCGTCGTTACCAGTGGCTGATCAAGATCTCGATCACAGCGTCTACGTGGCGCGACCTCGTCGGGTGCGGATGATCGCGATCATCAGCAGCATCGCGCTCTGCGTAATCGCTGTCCTCGGCTGGCTACTGCTGCCGGCTGAGATCCGCGTACTGTTCCCGCTGACACACCGATTGGCGCTGCTTGTCATTTTGGCATTCCCCATTGCCGTCATGGCGATCTTGGCAAGCAGCTACGTACGCGCCGACCAGTCAGGCCTTCGGATTCGCAACGCTCTACGAACACACTTGGTGCCTTGGGAGCGCGTCCACAAGATCATCCTGCGGCCGGGCGATCCATGGGCTCAACTGTTGCTCAAACCCGCTGATGGCCGTCCTTTCGAGGCCGATCTGGATGCTGACAGACGCCAGCTAATGGGCATTCAGGCGGTAGACGGCCCGCTTGCGGCAGCAGCAGTCAACGAACTCCGCCTACGCCACCGCCGCTTCCTCACAGCTTCCTAACTAACGCTGACAAGTCGGTCTTACTCGATGCCACGGGACTTCAACAGCGCCTCGATCTCGGCCATCTCCTCATCGATCGGCGGCTGGCTGCGACCCGCCTTGCCCGCCTTCTTCGCTGGTAAGGCACTGGCTCCTGACTGGGCACTCACTTCCTTGCTCTTGGCGGCCGAGGACCGGCGGCCAATGAATCCGCCTACCACCCACAGCACTATGCAGAGGCCGAGCAACGACAGGCCGAACCATACGGGCGGCGAGAAGACGATCTTGGACGCCCAAGTTCCGAAGGCGACGATGGCATTCCACAGCAACCTGAGAAGTCCGCTGAAGTACAACGCGATGGGGGCAAGCGCCAAGCCGATGCCTTGAATCACCCGGCCCTTGTTCCCTCGTCGCCAGGCGACTCCGGTAGCGATCACGCCAAGCAGCGTGAGTCCGACACATAAGGGCAGCAGTACGGTGTCAAGAGCAGGCATTCTCCCAATGTGCCACGCGCAGCTATGGGTAGCGATGGGGGAGAGCACCCGGCTCTCCCCGAGTAAAGGTGGAGGCGTGGATCACCAACGACGGCTGACAGCCTCCGAATTCCCCGGTGACAGCGGTGAAGCGTCCGCCGTGACCCGCCGCCTGATCGCTGCTGCGGCTGCAGAAGCCACACCACGCGCATACTTACGCGCGGTTGCCGCGCTCTGTGGTGATCGGCTACTAGTTCCGGTCGTCGCGACGACAACCCGCCTCGG
>DATLQC010000242.1:0-3026 GCA_035535395.1 Propionibacteriaceae bacterium
GTGGTGCTGATGGCGTCGGCGCCCTGGGTGCTGCTGCAACCCGATCAGCAGACGGGTACGGAACTGAATCGGTGGTTCCTCACCGTCGCTGGCAGTGTGGACGCGATCGCTGCCGGTGTGCTGCTCGCCCTGGCATTGCAACCGCGGCGGACGCTGTTGATCGTCGAACACGCCGTGGCTGCCATTGTCGCCGGCGTACTCATCCTTCCCTTCCAGCCTTCCTTCGCTGCCATCCTCGCGATCGGGGTGGTCCCGCTGATCGCGTACCCGTACTGGCGGGAGGTGCGATCGTTCATGTCGTGGTGGGTCGGCGTGTCGCGTGGATTGCTCATCATGGCGGTGTTGGCGGGCGCCGCTCTTATTGTGACGGCAGCCGTGGCATTCCCGCGGCAGATCGGCGGGACGGATGAAGCGGCTCGTGGCGGCTGGTGGTTGGACTACGCAGAGCACGCCACCGTGCCCGCGCTGGCTGGGGTGCTCGCCGCCAGCTGCGCGCCCGGCTGCCGCATCCTGAGAGGTTTGTGCAGCGCGGTCTGGCTATATCTCGGATTGGTCGCCGCGCTGGTTCTCCCGCACCACCCCGGCTCATGGGGTCGCATCGGCGGCGCGGTTGCAGTTCTGGTCGGCATCGGTCTCGGCGTTGCGGCCTGGCGCGGCTCTGGACGTGAAATAACAGGCTCTCCACGCCGTGCTCTGCCATAGCTGTGCAAGATCAAATTTTAAGATCAGGGCGATCACGATTTCTTGGGATGCGCCCGATCTGGTTAAAGCCTCGCACGACTGGAACCCGCTTCCCGTGTATCGGCCCCCAAGATCAGCAAGAGCCAGAACGTCGAGGAGTCGTTTCGAGCGTCTGAGGTGTGGGCTGCCGTCGACACAGCCTATGAACGCAGGCAGCCGACAGGCCCAGCAGATAGCGTGGGGTGGCGTGAGGGCAACGCAACAGGCTGACCTAGCCGAGCTGGCAGACTGGGTTGAGGGACTCCGCGCGGCGGCACACACGGCACGCGTCCAAGGCAATATCACGCTGGCCGAAGCGTTGGACGTTACACGCTTCGAGGTCTATGAGGGCTACCTCGACGAGGAGTTAGACCACCAACACAGCCAAGCAACTGCTCGACGGAGCCGCTAGGCGCCTGCGAGTGATTGGCCTTCTCGACCATCAGGCGAAGAGCGGGAGGGAGGAGTGCTTGATGCCACACCGCGGAACCGCTGATGTCACGCCGGGTCGTAACACTCCTGGCCGGGGGTAGATCAAGATCATCATGACGTGATGATCTTGGATCTTGATTCTTTGGCCTGATCGACCGCCAAGGCGTTGCGCGGGCGTACTCAATCCGCGGAGACAAGTCCTTGATGATTGCGGCGACTGCGGCGACATCTGACCAGCTCCACGATGGTGGTCTGGATCGACAGATGATCTTGATCACCGGTACGATCGCGAGATCGACAAGCCCGCTTGGTGATCGCCGGAATGAACACCGGCCGAGGACACGACCTGCTAGGTATGTATGAGGTCAGGACAGCTCGAAGCACAGGAACGTGATCGCTGCGCGAACTTCGCCACCAAAGCCGTTGCTGCTGGTCTTGCCGAACGCACCGTACGGTGGCCGAACGGCAAGGTCAGTTGATGGTGGAGATGGTTCAGGCAGCACTGCGAGAAGTTGATCTTTCACCTGAACAGGCGTCGGCGTTCAAGGCCCGCGCTGGCGAGGCAGGCTCGGGAATTGACAGCTCCATCCTGATCTCGTCGACACCCGCTGAAGTGGTCGTGTCACAGCGTCTTGCGAACGTAGCCTGAGCGTGTGGGAATTGAATCCCCGGCGCCCGAACTATGACCGGGTCCGTCTGGTGGGACTTTGCCCTCGGTCTGGTCGCCGCCTTGGTACTGGTCTGGCTCGCCCTGATCGTGGGGCTGATCCTCGTGCGGCCTCGCGGAGGACTGCTGCGCGAGGCGCTGCGGCTGCTGCCTGACGTACTCCGCCTGATCCGTCGGCTGGCGGCCGACAAAGCGCTGCCTCGCGGGGTTCGCATCCGGCTTGGTCTGCTGCTGGCCTACCTAGCTATTCCGATCGATCTCATTCCCGACTTCGTGCCCGTCCTCGGCTACGCCGACGATGCCATCATCGTCACTGCCGTGCTACGTAGCGTCGTCCGCCGCGCGGGACTCGAGGCGGTTCGGGTGCACTGGCCAGGCACCGACGACGGGTTCGCTGCCGTGGCACGCCTGACCGGCCTCCACGGGCCTCCAGCGAAAACGGCGAGCAGACCTGGCCAGTCGTCTGATGAGGAGCTATGAGCGACCTCGATGAGATCCTTGAGCTCATAGCGAGCTTCTTCGCAGCCGTCGTCATCCTTCTGATCCTGCTCACCTGGCTTGAAGCCACCATGAGCGAGGACTACGTACCGTGGACCCGCCGCCCCTGGTTCCGTCGGCTGCGACCGGCCAAAACTGAGGACCGCGACCCTCCTGCGACCGACGACTGAGATTGCCTGAGACAAACTGTTGCTGCTTGAGTGCGATTCCTATCTCGCCGTGGGCGGTTTTTGCCGATTTACTCGACCCACCTGACAACCCGTACGTCCGGGACCCAGTCGGATGGGTGCGCGACGTCATGGGCGAGCATCTGTGGTCAAAGCAAGCGGAGATGGTCTAGTCGATGACGAAGCACCGCAAGAACGTCGTCAAGGCAGCTCACTCGGTTGGAAAGACCCAAGGACTCTCGCGGCTTGTTCTGTGGTGGGTGAGCGTCCATCCAATCGGTGATGCGCTAGTTGTGATCACTTCCGACAACGACGACAACATCAAAGGCGGTATTTGGCGAGAAGTGATCAAGGCCCACGCAAGGTTGAAGGAGCGGGGGATCGTCGGCGGCAAGGTCACGCTCGATTCCAAATGGCAGTGGTTGATCTTCCTGCGGTCGACGTGGAGAGTCACGCCGGCGAGAGCATCACCGGAGATCTCATGACCAAGGCCTGGTGAACGGTTAGATCAGCTGGATGCGACGCTGAGGCGTGAGCACTTT
>DATLQC010000243.1:0-6351 GCA_035535395.1 Propionibacteriaceae bacterium
GCTAAGACAAGGTGTTTTGCTCGCAGCCAGAGCCGCAGTGCGGCTGGATCTTGCAGCTGCCCCACCACTCGTACGGCATCCCTGCCCGCAACATTGGTTGCCGGTGTGTCGCCGAGCATCCACATCTCCAAGAAGTAGGGAAAGGCCAAGGCACCGTGGAGCGTGAACAGCCAGTTAACGATCTTGTCGGGTAACAAGAACCAGCAAAACGTCACCAGCAGCGCGTTGAAGCTCACGGCGATCAAGTCATCGCGTCGCTCGGTGAAGATGCGCCGGTACTCCGCCTTGACCGCAGTCGACAGGTCGGCGAGGCTGAGCTGGCTCGGCACGGCTCGATTGTCCTCTAGTGCTTGTCGATTTGGCTCATCTCCATACGTGGTACGGGTGACGCCATTCACCAAACATGAGGAGGAAACGATGGCGAAATTCCTGTACCTGTACAGCGGCGGGCAGATGGCTGAGACCCCAGAGGCTCAAGAAGCGGCCATGCAGGAGTGGACAGCATGGTTCGGCACGCTCGGCGACTCGGTTGTCGACATGGGCAATCCGTTCGGCGCCGGCACGACGGTCAGCAATGGCGGTGCCAGTGGTGGCGGGGCGTCGTCGAAGCTGGGCGGTTACTCGATCATCACCGCTGAGTCTCTCGACGAAGCAGCGACGAAAGCGAAGGGATGCCCGGTCCTGGGTTCCGGCGGCAGCGTTGAGGTGTACGAAGCCCTGGCCATGTAACGCGCAGCTCCACTCCGCATCACGTACTGGCACGTGGCATCAGTTGCAGCTAATGCCACGTGCCAGTAAGTGGTGCCAAGTGGTGTCAGGACGCTCGGGCGAACGCTCGGAGCACCCTGTCCCGAATGACGCCGGCGCGATAAGCTCGCGCCAGATCCAGTGTCGATCAAGCCGATCTCAGATGCTTAGAGCGGAGCTCCGTGCACCTGGACGACAGAGCGCTTGATCCCGCTTCCAAGGCGTACGCGCCACACCGTACTCCGACGAGCTCGCCATCCACGTTGGAGTCAGTCGAAGATCGAGATGGTTGTAGCCCTGATCCAACAGACTGCGAGTCAGCCGGATGTCGTCCATAGGGAGAGCCCAGCGCATCGGCAGACCTCAGCGGAACCTGGTTGCAACACATCTGTGCGCAACTTCTGCGGCAGCCAGGCGGTTTCACTTACAGCTGCAGGTGGGTCGAATCTTCCTCGCCATGCTCCAAGACAAAGGAGAGGACTTCCGGCAGCGAGGCGGTTGCCAGCGCGACGCAGCTGTCGGCCGCGCCGTAATAGAGCCGCAGCTCATCGGAGTCGGGCCGATGAATAACGCCGCAAGGAAAGACCACTCCGGGTACGTCGCCCATGAGCTCGTAATCCTCATGCGGACCGAGGACCCATTCTGCACAGCGCCGCCGTACGCGGGTCGGATCTTCAAGATCAAGAAGCGCCAGGCCGGCGCGGTAGAGCGCTCCCGCAGCCGTCACGCGCACACCGTGATAGATCAGCAGCCAGCCCTCGGGAGTTTCGATCGGCGGCGGCCCGATGCCGATTCTTGCCGAGTCCCACCAGCCTCCGGGTCGCGCCGCCAGCACCGGCTCGGGCGGTGACCAGCTATGCAGATCTTTGGAGCGCGAGAGCCAGATGTCGGCGCGATGAGTGAGGTAGGTCACTGGCCGGTGCAGCAAGACGTACTCGCCCCCGACCTGGCGTGGCAGCAAGCCGCCGTTCTTGTCCTCAGGTGCGCGTACCATTCCCAGGCGCTGAGCAGTTCGGAAATCCCTTGTCGTGGCCAATGAAAGCCCTGGGCCGCCGGGACCGAACGACGTGTAGGCGATCACCCAGCTCTCAAGATCCTCGAGCCAGGTCAGCCGTGGGTCCTCCAGTCCCCAAGCCTCGTGGGGCAGTTCCGGATCGGACGCCAGCAGAGGAGCGTCGTCGACTACCCAGTTGGAGAAGCCGTTTTGGGACCGAGCGACGGTCAGGTGACTGATGCCCCGTCGGTCCTCGACGCGGCAAAGGAGGACGGTACTGCCGTCGACCTGAGCCGCTCCGGCATTCATTACTGCGTTGGCCGCGTACGGCCAGCGTTCTGGGGCCAGCAGCGGGTTACCGCGATAGCGCTGGAAGAGTTCACCGCTGATCTCACCGGAGGAGCGCACCATACACAGCAAGGTAATCGTCGATCATGCGATCGGCGCTGAACCGACCCTCCGCCACGCGCCGAACTCTGCTGCGATCAAGGCCCACCGCGGACTTGACCGCGGCAGCAGCCGAGCCGACGTCGGATGCCAAGAAACCGGTGACGGCTTCGTCGATGATCTCTGGCATGGAGCCGCGGCTGTAGGCGATCACTGGGGTGCCCGCGGCCATCGATTCCACAACCGAGAGCCCGAAGGGCTCGGCGAATGCGATGGGATGCAGCAGGGCGGCAGCGGAGGCGAGGAGCTCGGAACGTTGTTCCGGTCCTACCGAGCCGAGATAGCAGATCTGGTCATTGTCGATCATCGGCGCTACACATTCACTGAAGTAGGAATGATCTTGGATGGGTCCCGCGATCTTGAGCCGGCGTTGGACCCGACGCGCGATGTCGATGGCATCTGCCGTGCCCTTGTCGGGATGGATGCGGCCAAGAATGACGAGATCGTCGCCGCCTGTCGCCGAGAAAGTAAACAGGCTCAGATCAATGCCGTGGTGAACGGTCGCGCAGTAATTCAGTTCAGGCGCCCGATCGGCATCAGAGATCGACACGTACGCCGAATCAGCCGCTTGGTAGGCCGGAAGGATCTTGGGATCAGAGAAACCGTGGATGGTGGTCAACATCCGGGTTTGGCAGAACTTCGAGAACGCCAAGGGCAGCCAGTCGAGGTGGTTGTGCACCAGGTCGAACTCACCTGAGCGCGACAGCGCATGGGCGACATGCAGCCCTTCCCAAATACGACCGTCGAGGCTCGGGTCTTCTTCATAGCCGCGAGGAGAGACTCCGTCGAGCGTCGCTGCGCTCTGTGAATCGAGCGTCGCGAAGAGCGTCACAGCAACCCCGCGGCGTACCAGCCCATCGGCCAACAGGCCGGTGACCTGTTCCCAAGGCCCGTAGTGCTTGGGTGGGGTACGCCAGGCGATCGGCCCTAATAACGCGATCTTCATTTATGGGCGCGTAATGCAGCTTTGCAGGCCAGCACTCTCCAGCGCGAGCAGCGCTTGGAGGTAGGCCAAGGTGGACTCAGCGCCCTCGTTGGGGTTCAAACCGTCGGGCCCGAGACCGTCATGACATCCGCCTGTTGCGAAGTCATAGACCGGGAGACCCTGGTTGTTCCGCCCCAGGAACCACTCGAACGTACGCACCGCCTGCTGGCCATACTCAGGGCGACCGGTATAGGTCGACGCCTCGATCAGCGCCTCGACGAGAGCCGCCGCATCAAGAGGCTGCTCGTCACCTTCGTCCGCCCAGCTACGTGCCGGCTCATCGGCTCGTCGCCAGCGATTACCCACCAAGCGAATGGTCTGGCCATTGACTGCGCATTGCTCGGCGTACCAGTCGAGTGCCTCGACCCCGCGCTGGATGATCTTGTCGTTCGCGAGCCGTGCACCTGCCGCGATTAATGCTTGCGGCAGCCGGCCATTGTCATAGGTGAGGCTGTCCTCGAACCAGAGCCAGCCTTTGCGGCGGTGCTCATCGTAAACCTTGCACAGCCGGTCGGTCAGAGTATCGAGCAGTCTCTGCAGCGGCGTCGGAAGCATACTCATCACTGGTCGAGTCAGTCCGATGATCGTGTACGCCATCTCGCGAGATGTGGCGAGTCCCTCCAGGCACGGCTGCATGTCCGCCAGCAGCCGCAGGCATGGATCAGCTTCTTCGCGTACCGGCTCAGCGGCTACGACCGCGCCAAGGGCCCAGGCTGCCCGGCCGAGATGATCACCAGTGTGTGGCGCGTCCAGCCAGTGCCGGCCGTAGTCCATCAGGTTGTGCATGCCGGGCGCCTCGGCATCCCAGGCATGGAACACGAACGCCAGTCCCGAGGAGAGCATGCGCTGGTAGCTGGGGTTGTTGCTTTCGCCATGCTCGAGATCGAGCACGGTGATCACTAGCCGTGCCGCGTCGTCGAGACAGTAGCCGCTTGATCGATTGGGAATGCTGCCGTACGCGTGCTGCACGATACCGACGTCGTCGACCAGGGCGAGCAAGTGCCGCGGCCGTAGCTGTGGTGAGCTCCTCATCGCGCAGCCTCGGACAGCAGCTCCAGGGTGGCCTTGCCAACGCTCGCCCAGGGGAGGTCCGCACCTATCCGCCGGGCTTCGGCGCGGGCGGCACGCAGCTTGGCTGGGAAATCGAGGAGATCAAGCACTGCTGCTGCCAGGCTCGCGGGGTCACCGAAGGGGACCAGTACGCCGGCGCCGGAGCTCAGCAGGTCTTCGGCGTAGAAGTAGGGCGTCGAGACCACGGGGCAGCCAGCGGCAACCGCGAATGTCAGAGCTCCAGAGACGATTTGATCTTTGGATCGGTACGGCGTCAGGTACAGGTCGGTGCGAGCGAGCAAGAGTGCCAGCTCATCGATGGTCAGGAAACGATCAATGAAGCTAACATGATCACAAAGATCAAGATCACGTACCAGCCGGTGCAGCGAGAGTCGATAGCTTTCACCCTCTTTGTTGATCACCTCAGGATGCGTCTGGCCGGCGATCAAATAGAGGACTTCAGGGTGGGTCGCGGTGATCTTGGGCAGGGCCCGGATGGCCAATTCCAAGCCCTTGGAGTCCGAGATCAGTCCGAAAGTTGATAGCACAGTGCGCCCGTTCAGGGCCGGCAGGCCGAGTTGCAATGACGAGCTCGAGATGTCATCCCCGGCCTGATCCGACCAAGCCGCCTGGGTCAGCTCATCGGGAGCTCCGTGTGGAATTACCCGGACCCGGTCGACGTCAGCCAACCCCTGTTCAACCACCATCCGACGCGCAGTCTCGGTGAACACCATGATCAGCGCCGCCCGATCGCAGAGCGCCCGCAGTACCTCGGCTCGATCGGGTGGCGGATTCTCCAACACGGTGTGCAATGTGACTACGAGGGGCACCGCGAGTTCGTTCGCGAGCTCAAGGACGTACCTTCCTGAGTCACCGCCGAAGATGCAGTACTCATGCTCGACAAGGACGACGTCGACATCGCGCCGATTGAGCTCGGAAGCTGCTGTGGCGTAGTCGCTTGCGACCTCCTGGTGAATGGTCGCGATGACTTCGGGAGGGTGCGACAGATGATTATCTCGAACAATGGAAACGATCTCGACCGCCAAAGATGAATCGGACTCCAACAGCGCTGCGCGCAGGTCCGAGGAGAACACGGCGATGCCGCACGGCCGCGGCCGATAGGTCGAAACGATCGCCACATGCATGAAAGCTCCTTACCCCGCCGGTGCATTTCGAAAGCACGGGCGGCCCGTAACTGCCTCCCACTAGGTGTTTCGACTGCACATTGGGCATGGCTCACACCCATCCCCGAATGGCGCGCACTTAGTTACAGCACCGCTGATGGGTCGCCCGACGCCCGCAGGGGACGGCTGTCAGTCACGACATGGGCGTATGTTATACCACCGTTATTTTCGCGTCGCGACTGGTCCGCTTTCGATGTCCTTGCAGCGCTGCACGAACCTCACCCACAGTGGGTGATCCCTGCTAACGACCCGCCGCATTACGTTGGCGGCCCCTAAAAGCCTGCATTTTCACCGCGATAGCGAAGCGGAGGATCATTTTCACCCGCCACGGGTGAGCACCGCCGGCCCGTAACGGTCCAACGTTAGTGCAGTTCCTCAGCGCCGCTGAGCGATGAATATCCCAAAGGCAGGAGGCACACGGCATGAATTTCGGGGACTTCTTTTGGCTGCTGGTCTGGAGCTTTGTCTTCGTCTTCTACTTAATGATCTTGTTTCAGATCATCGGCGATCTCTTCCGTGACAAAGAGCTGAGCGGATGGTGGAAGGCGCTTTGGGTGATTGCCTTGATCATCTTCCCGTTCCTCACCGCGTTGATCTACCTCATCGCCCGTGGCCGGGGCATGGCAGAGCGGCAGGCGGGTGAAATGCGGAGGGCCCAGGCGTCTAGCGATTCCTACATCCAGCAGGTCGCTGGCCGAAGCAACCCAGCAGAACAGATAGCAACCGCCAAAGGCCTGCTTGATGAGGGAACGATCACCCAAGCTGAGTTCGAGCGCCTCAAAGCCGCAGCTCTCGCCTGAGTCCACATCGCTTGACGGCGTCAGCGACCTGCAGGATGGCCTTAGCAGAGTCCGAGCACCCGCCCCCGCCGTACGGCATCGGCCCGACGCGTGACCGAGAGTTTCTGAAACAGTGATCGCATATGCGTCTTGACCGTGTTCAGC
>DATLQC010000244.1:0-10184 GCA_035535395.1 Propionibacteriaceae bacterium
GCGAAATACAGCAGGATGAGCCACCAGCAGCCGCGGTCTGCCCGACGGTCTTACTCGCCGGTCATAGTTTCTTCCATAGCCGGATTGCGCTTAGTTCGACGACCGCGCTGGACAGAATCCGCATGGCGTTGGCCACGACACGGTCGAATTGCCTCGGCGGGCACAGCGTGGCCGAGCTCGGCCACTTGATCCGGATGATCGGCGGCAAATCCGGTGACTCGGCCAACTCCACGATGATTTCGTCGGCGCCGTTGACCGGGCCGCGGGCTAGTTCGGTGATGTTGAGGTGGTTGGATGTGGACACGGCGACTCCTTGGGTCGTCGAGGTCCCGGTTAGCGGTTGGATCGCGAGCCGGGACCGCCTATGTGGTGGTCCACAAGTCCCAACGGTTTGGTTCTACGCCTGGCCCTCTTGCACGTATGTTGCACGAGACCGGATGGATTCTCCGGGAAGCGCCTGTGACTAGGGACGATATTTGTGGGCGATACTGGGTTCGAACCAGTGACCTCTTCGGTGTGAACGAAGCGCGCTACCACTGCGCCAATCGCCCGTTTGAGCGACGCCCACCATATCTCACGCGCCTGCCGGTCACGGAAGTGATCGCCGGTCATCGCCACGCTTGCCTAATAAGCCGGTCGGGCCTGACGTTCAGAGGTCTAGGCTTACCCGGGGCTCACACCCGGCAAACCAGTGCACAGGAGGGAATCGATTGTGTCCACGATGTCCATCACGATCGCAGCAGGCGGCGCTAGCCAGCAGCGAGTGACGGACACGGCCACTACCGGGCTCGACCTCTTCGGTGACGACCGGACAATAGTCGCGGTACGGGTGAACGGCGAGCTGCGTGACCTCAATCGCACGCTGCCGGAGGGCGCCACGGTCGAGCCGGTCACGATCGACAGCCCGGATGGGCTCGATATCTTGCGGCATTCCACCGCACATGTTGCGGCTCAGGCCGTCCAGTCCCTGCATGAGGAAGCCAAGCTCGGCATTGGGCCGCCGATCAAGGACGGCTTCTACTACGACTTCGATGTGGCCGCCCCGTTCACCCCTGATGATCTTCGCGAGATCGAAAAGGCGATGACCAAGATCATCAAAGAACGGCAGCGCTTTCAGCGACGGGCGGTCAGCGATGAGGAAGCCCACGCCGAGCTGGCTGCCGAGCCGTACAAGTTGGAGTTGATCGCCGATAAGTCCTCGGCCGCCGCCGATGAGGAAGCGAGTGCAGAGGTGGGCGCTGGGGAGCTGACCATCTACGACAACGTGCGACGCGACAGCTCGATTGCCTGGAAAGACTTGTGCCGCGGTCCGCACCTGCCGCACACCGGATACATTCCCGCCTTCGCACTGACCCGTAACTCTGCGGCGTATTGGCGTGGCGACCAGAACAACAATCAACTTCAACGCCTATACGGAACGGCCTGGCCAAGCAGGGAAGAGCTCAAGGCGTACGAGACCCGGCTGGCAGAGGCCGCGAAGCGCGACCATCGCAAACTCGGCGCCGAGCTCGACCTGTACTCCTTCCCAGACGAGATCGGCTCAGGTCTAGCGGTCTTCCACCCGAAGGGCGGGCTGCTGCGCAAGATCATGGAGGACTACTCCAGGCAGCGCCACATCGAGGCGGGCTATGACTTCGTGAACACTCCGCATATCAGTAAGGCCGAGCTGTTCAACATCTCCGGGCATCTGGGCTTTTACAGCGACCTGATGTACCCGCCGATGCATGTCGATGAAGAGCGGCATGCCGATGGCAGCCTGAAGCGTCAGGGCCAGGACTACTACCTGAAGCCAATGAACTGCCCGATGCACTGCCTGATCTTCCGGTCGCGGGGGCGGTCGTACCGGGAGCTGCCGCTGCGACTGTTTGAGTTCGGCAGCGTCTACCGGTACGAGCTGTCTGGCGTGGTCCACGGCCTGACGCGCGTTCGCGGAATGACCCAAGACGACGCGCACATCTACTGCACCGTCGATCAGATGCAAGACGAGTTGATCTCGCTGCTGCAGTTCGTGCTCGATCTGCTCACCGACTATGGGCTGACCGACTTTTATCTCGAGCTGTCTACCCGAGACGCGGAAAAGTCCATTGGCTCGGACGAGGACTGGGAGCGAGCCACCGACGCGCTACGCCAGGCTGCGGCCGTCTCAGGTCTGGACCTGGTCTTGGATCCGGGCGGTGCCGCTTTCTACGCGCCAAAGATCTCGGTTCAGGCCCGCGACGCCATCGGCCGTACGTGGCAGATGTCCACCATCCAGGTTGATCTGATGTTGCCGGACCGCTTCGACTTGGAGATCACTGCACCCGATGGCAGCCGTCAGCGCCCGGTGATGATCCACCGCGCGCTATTTGGCTCGGTAGAGCGCTTCATCGGTGTGCTCGTTGAGCACTATGCGGGGGCCTTCCCGCCGTGGCTGGCGCCGGTGCAGGTGATCGGCATCCCGGTGGCAGCGGAGCACAACGCCTACCTGCTCAGCGTCGCCGACCGGTTACGGGCAGCCGGTGTACGGGTCGAGGTGGACACCTCCGATGACCGGATGCAGAAGAAGATCCGTAACGCCGAACGAGCCAAGGTGCCCTACATCTTGATTGCCGGCGGTGAGGACGCTGCTGCCAACGCCGTCTCATTCCGCTACCGCGACCGACGGCAGAACAACGGCGTGCCGATCGAAGCGGCCATTGATGAGATCACGAGCGACATCGCGGCGCGCCGCCAGGTGTGAGGGGTGAGTAGTGGGAGTGACTGAGGATCCAGCCGCTCATCCCGGCACTCCCGACGGATTTGAGCGGCTGTGGACTCCGCACCGGATGGTCTACATCCAGGGCGAGAACAAGCCGGCCACCACTGATCAACAAGAGTGTCCGTTTTGTGCCGTGCAGTCCCGCGATGACCGGGAAGGACTCATCGTGCACCGCAGCGACTTGGCGTACGCGGTGCTCAACCTCTATCCCTATTCACCCGGCCACTTGCTGATTTGCCCATACCGTCATGTTGCAGACCTCACTGACTTGGACCGCGACGAGCTGCTCGCCCTCGGCGTATTGACCCAGGACGCCATGCGCGTGCTGCGGGCGGCGAGCTCTCCGCACGGCTTTAATCTCGGGATCAACCAGGGCGCGGTCGCGGGGGCCGGAATCGCGGCCCACCTGCACAAGCATGTCGTGCCGCGCTGGGCTGGCGACGCGAACTTCTTTCCCGTTGTCGCCCAAACCAAGGCACTGCCGCAGCTCTTGGATCAAACCTGGGAGATCGTCCGCAGCAGTTGGGACTCCTACGCCGCCGCAGGCCGCAGCTGATGCCGGAGCGTTGCTGATGCCGGAGCGTTGCTAATGCTGGAGCGTTGCTGATGCTTGAGCGTTTCAGGGGCTTGTCCGCCAGGCTGCTTGGCCCAGTCGCGCGGCTGCTGATCAAGCTCGGAGTCTCCCCCGATGTCGTCACGATCATCGGCACTCTCGGGGTGGTGCTCGCCGCGCTGATCTGCTTCCCTCAAGGTTGGCTCTGGCAGGGGGTCTTGATCGTTACGATCTTTGTGATCTCGGACATGATCGATGGCTTGATGGCCAAGATCACCGGCAAGGCGAGCAATTGGGGCGCCTTCCTCGACTCCACCTCCGACCGGCTCGGTGACGCTGCTGTCTTCGGAGGCATCCTGCTCTACTTTGTGTATCAGCAGGACTCAACCTTGTGGGCAGGCATCGCGTTGGCCGGGCTGGTTTTTGGGCAATGGACCTCCTATGTCAAGGCTCGAGCAGAGAGCCTGGGATTCGTCTGTCAGGGTGGTCTGGCGGCGCGGGCGGATCGGTTGGTGATCATCCTTGCGGGCGCATTCTTCGCCGGTCTAGGAGTTCCGTACGTGCTGAACATTGCCGTCGCGGCGTTGGCTGTGACGAGCATGATCACGGTGCTGCAGCGCATCGCCCAGGTTCGTAAGCAGGCGAAGGCGGCGGATGCGCGTTCGGCCTGAGGCGCTGGTTGCACCGGGGCAGCAGAAGACCAGGCGGCGCGACCTGCTGCGGAACTGGCTAGTGCGTGCGGTCTATCGCTTTGGCTGGCGAGTGGCCGCTCGACTTCCTGTCCGACTGGTTTCAGTGATCATCTCGGCGGTCAGCTGGGTGGCCTTGCGACGCAATGACATCCATGTCCGTACTCTGCGTCGCAACCTGACGCATGCCACCGGTGCACCGGTCGGCGATGACCTCATGCGAGCTGCCGTCAAGTCCTATTTCCGCAACTTCTATGAGGTCTTGGCGTTGCCAGCGTGGTCCGAAAAAGAGATTCGGCGGCGGGTCCGCGCCGTCAATGAACAGGCGGTACGGGACGCGTTCGCGGCGTCAGGCGCTGTTGTCGCCCTGCCACATAGCGGGAACTGGGATCTGGCAGGCGCCTGGGCCTGTGTGACCGGAATGCCGGTGACGACAGTGGTCGAGCAACTGCCGCCCGATGAGTTCGCAGCCTTTCTCGCCTTTCGGGAAGCTCTTGGCATGCAGGTGCTCTCTCATCGCGATCCCGAGGTCCTGTCGGCCTTGACTGATGCCATCCGGCGCCGACGAGTCGTCTGCCTATTGGCGGATAGGGACCTCGCCGGCACCGGTGTCCCGGTGTCCTGGTGGGGAAGGCACATCACAATGCCGGCCGGCCCAGCACTCCTGGCTCGGCGTACCGGTGCGGCTTTGCTACCGGCGGTTTGCCAGTTCACCGACAGCGGTATGGCGCTCATCATTGGAAATCGGATTCCGCCACGCCCTGGACGCGATGGGCTGGTTGCCATGATGCAGGAGGTCGCCGACTTCTTTGCCGACACCATCGCCCAGCAGCCAGCAGACTGGCACATGATGCAGCCGTTCTTTTTCGATGAGCAGGTGGCAGCTGAGGAGGCTCATTGACAGGCCCGCCCGACTCGCTGCGCGTGGGGATCGTATGCCCCTATTCCTTCGACGTGCCAGGGGGCGTACAAAATCATGTCCTCGGCCTCGCTCGTTATCTGCGCCATGCCGGACATCGACCATGTGTGCTGGCCCCCGGCGTGCTCGGACCTGCAACCGAAGGACTGGACGCCAAGAATTTTGCCAATGTCGAGTTTGCCAGTGTCGGTGCGGCAATGCCGGTCCGCTACAACGGGTCGGTGGCTCGGGTGAATTTCGGGCCGCTCAGTGCTGCGCGGGTACGCCGCTGGCTCAGCAAAGGCAAGTTCGACATCCTCCATATCCACGAACCCATCACTCCGAGCATCTCTTTACTCGCCTTGTGGGCAGCCGAACAGCCAGTGGTGGCCACTTTCCATGCCGCTACGCCACGATCACGATCAATGCAGCTGGCTGGCGGGGTGCTGCGCGGAGCGATTGAGAAAATCGATGCGGGTATCGCCGTATCAGAGTCGGCACGCAATGTGGTCGTACAGCACCTGGGACGTGACGCGGTGGTTATCCCCAATGGCATTGAGTTCGACGACTTCGCCGACCGACGGCAGCTACGCGGTGATCATCCGAGGCTGATCTTCCTGGGTCGGCTGGACGAGCCCCGGAAAGGCCTTGATGTGCTGCTGGCCGCCGTGCCGCTGATCATGAAAACCTGGCCTGATCTTGAGGTAATCGTTGCTGGACAGGGAAGCCGCCCGCTTCCGGAGTGGTGCCGCAGTCTGGGCATGATCAGCGCCGAATCGAAGATTGCGCTGCTGGGTTCGGCCGACGTTTTCGTAGCCCCGCACCTCGCGCGAGAAAGCTTTGGCATTGTGCTTCTGGAGGCCATGGCTAGCGGCGTTCCGATCGTGGCCTCGGAGCTTCCGTCGTTTCTCGACGTGCTGGCTTCACGACGCGGCGAGGGGCGACTTGGTGAGGTCTTTACCGCTGGCGACCCCGGTGCCCTCGCTGCTTCGGTGCTGCGGGTTCTTGCGCAGCCGAACCCGCTACGCACTGTGAGAGCGCAAGAAGCCGCGCGTCGCTATGACTGGTCCGCCGTCGGGTCAACAGTGGTTGCTGTCTATCGAGCAGCCCTTTCCACAGTGCCTGCTCAATCGGCCGAAACCAGTATCAGGTGATCACGGTGCAGATTCTGGCCCTAGTGATCATCGTTGCCTTGATCATTGGCTGGCGCGTTACGTGGCTGGCAACCCGAGTCGACCGGGCGAACGTCCGTGCGGAACGTACCTGGGCGGCCCTCGACGCGGCACTGGTGCGACGCGCCCAGCGTGCTCTGGAACTTGTCCTGATGCCCGGCATTGACCCGGCCACGGCTTTGCTGGTCTCAGACGCGGCGACCGCCGCTTTAGAGCCAAATTTGTCTCGTCACGATCGGGAGCGCGCCGAGAGTGATCTGAGCCATGTCCTTGATGCTGTCGGTCCCATGCTTCCCACCAGCTATAACAGGCTTGAGTCTGAACGCGCCCGAGCCAGCATCTGTCGCCGGTTGCACAACGATGCAGTGGCTACCGCCCTGTCGCTACGGCGCCGGTACACCGTACGAATCCTGCAGTTGGCTGGACGGGCGGCAGAACCACGACCTTTCGAAATGGCAGATGGTCAATGTGCGCACTCTGACGGCTGGCCCCCTGCAGTCGGTGAAGCGGGCCAAACCGTCATAGTGCCAGCGGCCGAGAACTAGGCTTGCCCTGTGACAGCAGATAGCGAGCGGCAGACCTCGGTCGCTCCCCGGGGGACAGGGTCTGCGGATTCGTCGATCACGTCACAAGGGATTCCGCAGTACGACACCGATCGGGTGTGGACACTGCCCAATGTGCTGAGCTTCCTACGGCTGGCCGGGGCGCCTGTCGTGCTGTGGCTCATTGTGGGCCCACAGGCAGATGGATTGGCCGTTCTCGTTCTGGCACTCGGCGGGTTCACCGATTGGCTGGACGGTTACCTAGCGCGGGCGTGGCATCAGACCTCTCGGATGGGGCAGATGCTGGATCCGATCGCGGACCGTCTCTACATCCTTGCGGTCCTGCTGGGCTTGGCGTTGCGAGGGATCATCCCGTGGTGGCTGGTTGCGATCGTGGTGGGGCGCGATGTCT
The DNA here is from genome assembly GCA_035535395.1 of Propionibacteriaceae bacterium. Lineage (GTDB taxonomy): Bacteria > Actinomycetota > Actinomycetes > Propionibacteriales > Propionibacteriaceae > Microlunatus. Next base: position 7,004 of record DATLQC010000244.1, read on the forward strand.
TGATCGCATGCCTAGTGCCAATCCTGAAGACAAGGGGTTTCTCGTCGCTACCGGTGCACTTCCTTGGTAAGGCCGCTACCTTCAGCCTGCTGTACGCGTTCCCGCTGGTGCTGCTTGGCTTCGGTGAGCAGGGCTGGCTGCAGCTCGCCTGGGTGTTGGGATGGGCTTTCGCGATCTGGGGCACAGCGTTGTACTGGTACGCCGGATGCCTCTATATCACCCAGACTGTCCAGCTGGTACGCACCATGCCACCAGTCGACCACCACAACCGCCGTGGTGTGACCGGCTAGCGGCCGGAAGCACCTTCTTCAATCGGATGACGACTACATCCGCGCGGCGCCGCGCACAACGTCGCAGCCAGGCTCCCCGCTCGACGACCCCAACGCCAAGGTCCCGGGCTGGTCAAGCACCGACCGGTCAGGCGCCGGACGCCAGCATGGACCTGCTCAATCAGATCATCCGGCAGCCCATCGATCCGGATTATGCGCTCGCCGCGGCCGCTGGGAGCGAGCCTGCTACCCGAGGACGTTGGAAGCTCGGCGTACTGGCGATGATCATCGGCGCCCTCTTCGCGGTGGCGGCACTACAGACGACGAGCGCCGCGCCTGCTTTGCAATCGGAGCGCTCCGAGCTGATCAGTCGCATCCAGACCGCCGAACAAGAGCAGGATGAAGTACGCGGTAGAGTCACCTCCCTTACTGAGGACATTGCCACGCTGCGTGCGGCAGCCTTGGGCGACGATGACGCGGCGCGGGTCGTGGAATCCCAGATCAGCATGCTCGATCCAGTCGTCGGCAATGTAGCCGTATCAGGGCCGGGAGTCTTGATCGTCGTAGACGACTCACCATCGGCAGCGGCAGATGCCCGTGATCGGGTGCTCGACATTGATCTCCAGGTGCTGGCCAACGGGCTTTGGGAGGCCGGAGCGGAGGCGATTTCGATCAATGGGCACCGGCTGTCAAACCTAACCGCGATCCGCAGCGCCGGTGATGCTATTACGGTCGACTACCGGTCCTTGACGCGGCCGTATCGGGTGGAAGCGATCGGGGACGTGCGTACCCTGCAAGCTCGCTTTGTTGAGTCTTCGGCGGGCGCGTGGTGGAATGACCTGGCCCAGAACCGGCGAATGAGATACGAGATCAGTGACGTGAAGCAGCTCGATCTGGCAGCCGATCCTGGCCTTGTGCTCCGTCATGCGGGGAGGGCGGCCTCATGATCCCGCTGGTCGGTTTGCTCGCCGGGATCGTGATCGGCATTGTCCTGGAGCCATCGATTCCCCAGGTCCTCCAGCCATACCTCCCGATTGCGATCGTCGCGGCGATGGATGCGCTGTTCGGCGCGTTCCGTGCCTATTTGGAAGGCACATTCACCGACCGCGTCTTCATCGTGTCATTCATCTCCAACGTCTTGATCGCGGCCGCGATCGTTTACGTAGGCGACCAGATTGGCGTGGGATCCCAGCTGGCAACCGGTGTCGTGGTCGTTCTCGGCATCCGAATTTTCACCAATGCAGCTGCGATTAGGCGGGCGCTGTTCCATGCCTGACAAGCAGCCTCTCGATCATCGAGCGCAGGAACCGCCGCCACGGCACCGGCGACATCACACCCGGACGCGCAGTGCCATGTCTCGACATATCAGCTCGCTTCGGCGCAGCCAGCGCCGGCTGACTGGCGAAGACGATCCCATCGCTACCCCGGCGCACCCGGCATCGGTCGCTCCATCGCCGACTACCGCAGGCCAGAACGCTCCCGAAACGGCCCGCAGCACCCGCGCCCGGCTGCGCGCATCACTGCTGCATCCCGGACGCGGGCAGATTCTCGCGGCCATCATCTTGTTGGTCGTCGGAGCAGCCGGTGCCATGCAGATCCGCATCAATGCAACGGACGACACTTATGCCTCGGCTCGCCGTGAGGACCTGATTCAACTCCTGGATGGACTGAGCGCGGAGTCGCGACGGCTCGAGGGTGAGATCAGCCAGCTGGAGCAGACCCGTAGCAATCTGCGGTCAGGTGCCGACACTCAGCGGGTGGCTCGACAGGAGGCCGAAAAGCACCTCTCCGAGCTGTCGATCCTTGCTGGCACGGCCCCCGCCGAGGGGCCTGGAATCTGGATGCGGATCGCCGATCCGAAAGCAGCTGTCGACGCCGGTGTGCTGCTCGATGCTGTCGAAGAGATGCGTGATGCCGGCGCGGAAGTGATCGAGGTGAACAACACCATCCGGGTTGTTGCCTCGACTTGGTTTGGCTCGGACGCGCACGGGCTACTTATCGACGGCAAGCCGGTCACCCGCCCGATCACCTTGGAGGTCATCGGGGAGCCGCACAGTCTGGAGGAGGCTGCTCGGTTCCGCGGCGGGATCGTATCCGAAATAACGGGGCCACGGATCGGGGGACAGGTGCAAATTCAGCAGCAGAGGCGGGTCGTGATCGAGTCCTTGCACGAGGCAAGTGAGAATCAGTACGCTCGCCCCGCGTCCGCGCCGCCAACCCCTCGGTGACCCAACGCTCGGTGACACTGTGATTTCTTGAGGAGCCTGATGTCGGACTATCCCGAAGATCTGAAGTACTCAGCCGAGCATGAGTGGGTGCGCGGCGGCAATGGCAACAGCGTCCGGGTGGGGATCACCGAGTACGCGGCCGACCAGCTCGGGGACATCGTCTTCGTCACTCTCCCCGAGGTGGGCGACACCGTTGCGGCCGGCGACGCATGTGGCGAACTGGAATCCACCAAGAGTGTCTCCGACATCTTTTGTCCAGTGCCCGGCATCATCACCGCAGTGAATACCACGCTGGATCTCCATCCCGAGACCATTAATACCGATCCGTACGGGGACGGTTGGCTCTTCGAGCTCGAGCTGGACGAGTCCGCCGATCTAGACGATTTGTTGGATGCTGATTCTTACGCGGAGCAGGCGGGAGCTTGAGTCCGATTTGATTGCCTCGCTCGCCAAGCTCGCTCGGCGCGGATCCGACAGTTCTCTACATAACGGCTTGCGGTTGGTCCTAAACTCTGCATCGCGCCTCGAGCCTTTCGAGGCCGTAAACGAAAGCCGAAGCAATGCCGTTCTGTACCAACTGTGGACATGAGAACCCAGAGGGGAGTAACTTCTGCGGCCAATGTGGCTCGGCGCTGGTTCCTGGTGCTGCCCGAGCCGCGACCCCCGAGAAGGTGCCGACCGGCG
>DATLQC010000245.1:0-4368 GCA_035535395.1 Propionibacteriaceae bacterium
TCGACTGCACCGACTCATCCACTGGCTCCGGCCCGGTCGGCAGCAGTCCCGCCGTCAGGCTGGCGAGATGCTCCCCCACGAGATCGCCGCGCAGCCCGAGCCGCCGATAAGCACTTAGCGCGTTCGGACTGGCGTACGTTACGTCGCCGCCCGGGTCTAACCGGATGAATCCGTCGCCGACGCGCGGGCTGAATGCCGGATGGGTCGCATCGCTGGGAATCGGAAAGGCGCCGATTGTGATCATCCTGCCCAGGTCCGCCGCGGCTTCCAGGTAGGCCTTCTCCAATGAGCTTGGCGCCCCGCGCACGGCGAGCTGACTCGTGTGCTGCTCAACGACTGCGATCACGTGATCGCCGACCTTGACAGGGATGGCATGTGTTTCAACGGGCAATCCGGCCTGCAGCTTGCGTTCGCTGGTTTGGACGATTTCGCCGCTGACGAAGGCCTCCGATATCAGGTGCTCAGGTGAATAGGCGATGAGCTCGCCGACAACATCGTCGAACAGCGACGTTGCGCCGGTGAACGGGCGGATCTGGGCCGCGGCCCAGTAGACGTTGGGGTCGTGGTCACGTACCCAAAGCACCAGATCAGAGAAGCTGAGGTCGGCGAGCAGCTGCCACTCCGAGACCAACAGTTTCAGCCAGTGATGGTCGGCTTCTGAAAGATCGGTGTGCTCGGAGATGATCTCCGACATCGACGGCATGTCGCAAATCTACGGCGGTCCGCAACCGACCTCGGACCGGCAGAAAATGTGGAACGTGTGGCACAATCGTGCGCTGTTGACCCCAGGAGGCTAAAAATGGCCAAGAGTGCCCGCAAGCGCCGCGCCCGCCGGAAGAAGAGCGCGAACCATGGCAAGCGTCCAAACGCCTAACAGTCGCAAGCCCCACAGACACGAAACCCCACGGAGACATCCGTGGGGTTATTGGCTTGCAGCTTAGAGCGTCTTGCGGATCACAATCAGCTGCGAAACGATCTTGGCTCGTAGGTGGGTCGGTGCGACGTCGCCGCCACAGCGCCGATGGACCAGCGACTTGATGGCCTCCTCGACGTCGAACTTTTCGAGGCAGGGCTCGCACATGGCGAGGTGGTGGCGGATCGCGTCGCCGGTAGCTTCGTCGACCTCGTTGTCCAAGAACTCGTACACGCGCTCGAGTACCTGCTCACAGTCGTCGAGCGATGCATGCTCGGGTCGTTCGACGTTCATGTTGTGCTCGCCTCCGCTCGCTTGATGCCCCGATCTCGGGCATATTCGGCCAACAGATTGCGCAGCTGCGTCCTGCCACGGTTGAGTCGCGACATCACCGTGCCAATAGGAGTGCCCATGATTTCGGCGATCTCTTTGTACGAGAAGCCTTCGACGTCGGCGAGGTAGACGGCCAGCCGGAAATCAGGAGCAAGCTGCTGTAGCGCTTCCTTTACATCGGTATCCGGCAGGTTCTCCAGCGCCACCATCTCCGCAGACTTTAGGCCACTCGAGGTGTGCGACTCAGCCCTGGCAAGCTGCCAGTCCTCTACGTTCTCCCCGTCGGAGAGCTGCGGCTCGCGCTGCCTCTTCCGATAGGAGTTGATGTAGGTGTTGGTCAGGATCCGATACAGCCATGCCTTGAGGTTCGTGCCCGGGGTGAACTGGTGAAAGGACGCATACGCCTTGGCGTAGGTCTCCTGAACGACGTCTTCAGCGTCTGCCGGATTACGCGTCATGCGCAGTGCGGCGGCATAGAGCTGATCGAGGTACTGCAAGGCATCGCTCTCGAACCGCTCATGTCGCTCGTCGGCTGTTTCACCATGGCCAGCGTCGCTGTTCGGCGTGGAGGCCGAGGCGCCACTGGAACTGCTAGGCATGCTCATCACGTACGAGAGTAGCGGCGAGGTGCGCAGCACGGACTGAGCGTCCATTCCGTCCACCAACAGGGGCATGTGTTGTGCAACGTGGTCACGGGGTCGTTATTCCCACTACAGCTGCGATGAATCGGCTGACCTCGGTGACAAGTGTTAGTCGCAGATCAGCTGGTGTGAAGGTCGAGGATTTCGCAACGCGCGCGATCCGGAAGGCGTGATCGGCCCCTGACAACTCCACCACTGTGATGCGCCGGGTCTTGCCAATCCCGGTGCGGATTTCATCAGGAGTGCCAAAGCTGTCCTTGCTGCCTTGCAGCACCAGCCTTGGAACGGTGGGCATCAACAGCTCAGCCAGTCGGGTCTTCTCGGGCCGGCCCGGAAGGTGCAGCGGAAACGCCAAACACACAATCGCGGCAGGATCGGTCTGTGAGGCCGTACGACACGCCACCCGGGCGCCGGCGCTCCGACCGCCCACAACGAGTGGATGCCGAGCCCAGTCCTGTTTGCTAAGCCAGTCCAGTGCCGCAACCCAGGCCTCATCCAATCGGGGAGGTGGGGGGCCCACCTTCCGCCCTGCCGTACGCCACGGCTGCTCAAAGCGCAGCACGCTAGTGCCAAGCTCAGGCAAGCTCCGAGCGAGAAGTTCCAGATCGGCGGATCCGACGCCGCCACCGGCACCATGACCTAGCACCAGAATCGAACTCGGCCGGTCAGCAAGATCGAGAAAGAACCTGCCCGGCCCCTGTGGCGTGTCCACCGGGACGACAGTTGACGCCATGATCAGATCAGCGTCTCCTGATCATGGTGTTGCTGCTCCGGTTCGCTGCCCAGCGGCTCGATGAGGGACGGATCGTTGTTCTCGACACTGTTGACGTCGGTCGAGACCGCGTACGCCTCCAAGGCCGACGCTTCGGTAACCTCGAGCAGCTCTAGCGCTTGTTCAGGATCGGTGATCTCTGGATCCAGCCACGCGCCGATCGCCTCGCGAGTGATCACCATTGGCATTCGATCATGGATGTGCCCGGCCGCGTCAGTTGCTTCGGTGGTGATCACAGAACAGGTGCGCAGCCATGCGGAGTCGTCCTCGGGAGGCTTGTGCGGGTCGCGCCAGATCTCGTAGATACCCGCCATGACGAGCAGGCCGCCGTCGGCTCGATGGATAAAGAAAGGCTGCTTGCGTGGCTTGCCTCTGCCGCGCCCTATCGAGCCGACTGGCGGCCCAGCGGCGTACCACTCATAGAAGCCGTCAGCCGGCAAAATGCAGCGGCGAGCGCTGAAGGCGCGCCTGAACGCCGGCTTCTCGGCCACGGTCTCAAGCCGGGCATTGATCATCCGCGAGCCGATGGAGGGGTCCTTTGCCCACGACGGAACCAGCCCCCACACCAGCGGAGCTAGCCGTCGCCGAACCTCGCCGGTGTCTTTGACCCGCCGCTCAAAGACGGCTGGCACAGTTACGGTCGGGGCAACGTTGTAGTCCGGGCCTGGCAGACCCTCGAACAGGTCGTCGACCTCGAATTCCTCCATCAGGTCCTGCGGGCTCGCGGAGGTTGCATAGCGTCCGCACATGGGTTCGAGCGTATCTGCGACCTCTGACCAAACACCGGGCACCGCGAGAGTGGTCAGCAACGACAGAGGTGAATCGATTCACCGTCGTTGTTTGCGACCACTTTCGGTCGAAGTGGCCCCCCTGTTGGGATGAAGCAGCCAACTCAGGGTAGGAATATGCCATGAGCTTGCTGCGCGCTATCCCTCGGACCATGCTGGCCTCCTACTTCGTCGCGGCTGGGATCAAGGCAATCCGTGATCCCGAATCGCTTGTTCCAGCAGCCGAGCCTCTCGTTGATCGTGTTGTCCCGCTCGTCAAGGAATACTCGCCCGAACAGGTGGCCGGGTATGTGCCCGAGAACGCCGTGACGCTGGTGCGCATCAATGGCATTGCCCAGGTGACGGGCGGCCTCGCGCTGGCTACCGGCAAGGGCCGCCGTCTGGGCGCGTTGCTGCTAGCTGGCTCGCTCATCCCGAGCACCATCGCCAAGCACCCCTTCTGGACAGTGCAAGATCCTGAGGCGCGTGCCCAGGACCGTAACCACTTCCTCAAGAACGTGAGCCTGCTTGGCGGAGTGCTCCTCGCCGCTCAAGACACCGAGGGCAAGCCGAGCCTCGCCTGGCGCGCCCAGAAGGGCGGAGAAACGCTGGCCAAGGAGACCCGCAGGGCCTCCAAGAAGCTGACCAAGAGCACTGGCAGGGCCACCGGGAACGCGACCGAGCTCGCCGAGGCCGCCGTGGCTACTGGTGCTGCGCTCCTGGAAGCACTCACGGACTCCTCGCGCAAGCTGCAGAAGCAAGCAGCAAGGCAGTTCAAGGAAGCAAAGGCAGTCGCCGCCCAGACGGCCGAGGAAGCCCAAGAGGTCGCAGCCAGGGCAGCTAAGACGGCCAAGAAGGAAGCGAAGAAGCAGGCAAAGGTCATCGCTAAGAAAGCTAAGAAGCTCGGCGAGAACGTTCAGCTCGGCGAAAACTGACTTCCCA
>DATLQC010000246.1:0-6229 GCA_035535395.1 Propionibacteriaceae bacterium
TTCGCATCCTGGCAAGCCAGCGCCGCCGGCAAATACCCCGCTAGAAGCCCAGCCGGTTCAGGTACTTGGCATCCCGTTGCCACTCCTTAAGTACCTTCACTCGCAAATCCAGGTACACCGGTGTGCCGAGTAAAGCCTCGATCTGCTGACGGGCAGCGGCGCCGATCTCACTCAGTCGACTGCCACGGTGGCCGATCATGATGCCCTTCTGGGAGTCGCGCTCGACGATCAAGGACGCATAGATATCCAGCAGCGGCTTGTTCGCGGGTCGGTCACCCCGAAGTCCCATTTCTTCCACTGTGACGGTGATGGAGTGCGGCAGTTCGTCGCGTACCCCCTCGAGGGCCGCTTCGCGGATGAGCTCCGCGACCAATGTCTCCTCCGGCTCGTCGGTGATCTCACCGTCTGGATACAGCGGCGGACCTTCCGGCAAGAGGTCAATGAGGGAGTCGCTGAGTGCGTCCAACTGAAAGCGCTGCGGTACCGACACCGGGATGATGTCAGACCAAGTGATCTTGTGAGTGGCCTCGAGCGCAGCAATGCTGGCCAGATGCTCCGCCATGCGATCCGGTGATGCCAGGTCGGACTTGGTCGCAATGGCTACCAGGCTTGGCTTTCTTGGCAGTGCTGCAAGCTCACCGGCCAGGTATCGATCTCCAGGACCGATCCGCTCGTCGGCCGGGAGGCAGACACCCACGACATCGACCTCTGACCAGGTCGTTCGAACGACATCATTGAGCCGCTCGCCCAGCAGGGTTCGCGGCTTGTGCAGACCGGGAGTGTCGATGAGCACTAGCTGGGCATCTGGCCGGTGCACAATGCCGCGTACGGCATGGCGGGTGGTCTGCGGCTTCGATGAGGCGATGACGATCTTCTGGCCAACCAATGCATTGGTGAGCGTTGATTTGCCGGCATTCGGCCGACCGACCAGGCAGGCGAAACCAGACCGAAGTGGTGAAGTCTCTGTCACGAGTTATCTGCCTGTGGACGTTTCGACGGCTGTGCTGCGAAACAACCCCCCGATAGGCCAATCTCGGGGTCGTTTTGACGGCTGTGCGGCGAAACGCACCCAGCAGAGGCTGTCACAGTTGGCTCATATCCAGGACCTGGCCTCTGGCGTCAACGGACCAGACCGCGACGCCGGATCCTGGCAAGTCGTGCAGCAGATCAAGATCGTTTTCCGAGGCCGGGGCGCCTGCTACCGCCACGGCTTCCAGACCGTCGGCGCCCGACGAAACCGCCATTGCCACGGCAACCGCGACGGCCGACAGCTCGAGGTGCTCCAAATGCACGCTCGCGGCCGCGTACGCCCGCCCATCGGTGTCTCGAACGGCCGCGCCCTGAGCGGCCCCAGTTCGGCCCAGGGCGGCACGGGCCAAAGTGATCAGCTTCACGTCCTCCGGATCGTCGGGAATCGGGGCCGGCTCAACAGCGCCACCGCTCACGAGGCGTGCGCTTGCTCTGAGACGATCTGAGTAGCGGCCTCGGCTCTGGCATCTGCCTCGGAGTCGGCCGAAGAGATCTTGGTGACGATCACTGTTCCAATCTTGTTCCGCCGGCCGGCCGACCTTTCGGCGACCAGTTCCAGACCGTCGTGCTTGACCACGGAGCCGGCGATGGGCACCTTGTTGAGTTGCTTGGCCATCAAGCCGCCCACTGTTTCCACGTCCTCGTCGGTGAGCTTCAGCCCAAACAAGTCGCCCAGTTCATCGACCGGCAGCCGCGATGAGACGCGGTAACGGCCCTCAGCTAGCTGGGTGATGTCGGTATTTTCCTCGTCGTACTCGTCGGTGATCTCCCCGACGATTTCTTCCAGGATGTCCTCGATAGTGACCATCCCGGCCGTGCCGCCAAACTCATCGACCACGACCACTAAGTGCACCCGCTTGGCCTGCATCTCTTGCAGCAGTTCGTCCACCGGCTTGGAGTCGGGGCAGAAGACCGGTGGGCGCATCATCGATCCGGCCCGCTCTGTGGATTGGGCGTCCGGTGCGTCATAGATCCGCCTAATGACGTCCTTGAGATACAGCACGCCGACTACGTCATCGATGCCTTCCCGGATGACCGGAATCCGGCTAAAGCCGGATCGCAGGGCGAGCGATACCGCCTGCCGCAGGGTCTTGTACTCCTCGATGAAGACCATGTCGGTGCGGGGCACCATAACTTCGCGAGCGATGGTGTCGCCAAGATCGAACACCGAGTGAATCATCTTGCGTTCACCGGACTCGATCACCTCGCTGGCCTCAGCCAGGTCCACTAGCTCACGGAGCTCCGCCTCCGTCGCGAACGGTCCATCAGTGAAACCCTTGCCCGGAGTCAACGCGTTGCCAATCATGATCAGCAGTCGCGGAAATGGGCCAAGGACGGTGGTAATTGCCACGATTGGTCCGGCGGCCGCGCAAGCCACCCGGTCCGCGTGCTGACGGCCCAGCGTTCGAGGTGCCACTCCCCACGCAATGTAGGAGACGATGATCATGATGCCGGCCGTCACCGCGCCGGCCTGCCAGGTCTTCGGGATCAGATGGAATATCACATTCGCGACCAGGATGATCGCCGAGATTTCGATCATGCTTCGGACAAAGAGGGTGGTGTTCAGATATCGCGGTGGATCATCGACGATCTTGCGGACTCGCTGCGCACTTGCTCTGCCCCCCTCGACCAGCCGATCGGCGCGGATCTTGGATAAGGAGGACAAAGCCGCCTCTGCTGCCGCCGTCAGTCCGGCGAGAATCATGAGCACGAAGGCGATGCCAAGCTGGAGCCAGTGCGCCTGAGTCATCAGGAGCCTCGGGCGCGGTCGGGGCGCTGCACGGCCCATGCCGAGATGATCTTGTCAGTGAGGCCGAACATCTCAGCCTGCTCCTCGGGGTTGGAGTGGTCGTATCCGAGCAGATGCAACAAGCCGTGCACCAGCAGATACTCCGCCTCCTCGCTTGCCGAACGTCGGTTCTCCAGCGCCTGCCGCTCAGTCACGGCGGGACACAGCACGATGTCCCCCAGCAGGCCCGCCGAGGGTTCGTCACCGTCAGTCGGAGGGCGTAGCTCATCCATCGGGAAGCTCAGCACGTCGGTCGGTCCCGGCTCGCCGAGGTACTTCTCGTGGTACGCACTCATGGTGTCCTCATCCACCAAAAGGATGGAGAGTTCAGCCAGCGGATGGATTCTGAGCTGATCGAGGGCAAAAGTGGCGAGGCGTACCAGCGCCGCGTTGTCCGTGTCGAGACCCGACTCATTGCTGATGTCGATACTCATATCCGAGCTTCCAACAGCGCTGGGACGATCCCGGCCATCACCTAACGACCTGAACGATGTGGCGGCGTGGCAACGCCCTGGTCGGGCCGCACGGTGTCGACATGATCCGCTTCGAACTTGTCGTACGCCGCTACGATTCGGCCAACCAGCTTGTGCCGCACGACATCGTGATTGGTCAGATTACAGAAGGCGATGTCGTCAACCTTGTCGAGAATGCCGCGTACCACCCGCAAACCACTGCGTGTCCCACCCGGCAAATCAACCTGGGTGATGTCGCCAGTAACCACCATCTTAGAGCCGAATCCCAACCGGGTCAGGAACATCTTCATCTGCTCCATCGAGGTGTTTTGTGCCTCGTCCAAGATGATGAAGGCGTCGTTGAGTGTCCGACCGCGCATGTACGCCAGCGGCGCAACCTCGATCGTTCCCGCCGTCAGCAGTCGCGGAATGGAGTCGGGGTCGAGCATGTCGTGCAGTGCGTCATAGAGCGGGCGAAGGTAAGGATCGATCTTGTCGCTCAGGGTGCCGGGGAGGAAACCGAGGTGCTCGCCGGCCTCCACCGCGGGACGGGTCAGGATGATCCGGTTGACCTGCTTGTTCTGGAGGGCCTGGACGGCTTTAGCGACTGCTAGATACGTCTTCCCCGTGCCAGCCGGTCCAATGCTGAAGACGACAGTGTGTTTGTCGATGGCATCGACGTATCGCTTCTGATTGAGCGTCTTCGGCCGGATTGTCTTACCTCGCGCGGACAAGATGTTGTGCGTCAGCACATCCGCAGGGCGGGCTTCCTCTCGCCCGGCAAGCATCGAGCAGGTGCGCTCTACAGCATCGGCGGTCAGCCCCTGTCCGGTTCTGAGCACAGTGACCAGTTCGGTGATCACGTCGATGGCAAGATCAACTGCTGCCGGTGATCCGGTGAGCGTGATCTCATTGCCACGAACATGAATCCCGGCTTCGAGCTCTCGTTCCAGGATGTGCAAGAACTCGTCACGGGGGCCAAGGATGTTGACCATCTCCACCGAGGCTGGAACTGTCACTCGGCGTAGCTCTTCTAGGCCGCTCTCGCCGCCTCGCTGGCCCGATGCCTTTCGCAATGAATTGGGGGAGGCAGGCGATTCTCGATGGCGGGCGCTCGACGCATCTGGAGCGCTGGCCGTGAACTCTGACCTACTCAGTTGGTTCCTCGCAGTCGGCAGGAAATGTCAACACCCCATCCTAGGTCACATGCCCAGCAGAGCCTCAACACTTACTGGCGGGCTGTCCTCTCGGACTCGAGGGCGTAGCGGTCCGTGGCTGCGACGAGGGCATCAACGATCCCGGGTTCGGCGAATGCATGACCGGCTACGGCCACGATCCTGAATTCGGCCTCTGGCCAGGCCTGATGCAGCTCGTACGCGGTAACAGCCGGCGTTGCGACGTCGTAGCGCCCTTGAACAATGACTCCCGGAATGCCAGTAAGTCGGCCGACGTTCGCGATCAGCTGACCTTCAGAGAACCAGCCGCGATGGAAGAAGTAATGGTTTTCGATACGTGCGAAGGCGAGCGCGAAGATCGGATCACTGAAATCGTCGATCAGGCTGTCATCCTGCTCCAGCGTGATGGTGGCAGCCTCCCAAGTGCTCCAGGCCACCCCGGCCGGCTCGTGTACGGCGGGATCGCGGTCGAACAGCAAGTCGTGGTAGGCCGAAATGGTGTCACCGGCAAACGACCGACCGCCTAGCGGAGCCAGAAACGCCTCATAGCGCTCCGGAAACAGCTGCCCGGCACCACCGTTGTAGTAAAAATCGAGCTCGCTTCGCCGGAGCGTGAAGATGCCACGGAGCACCAGCTCTGTGACGCGCTCAGGGTGCTCCTCGGCGTAGGCCAACGCCAGGGCGCTGCCCCATGAGCCACCGAACACTTGCCACCGCTCGATGCCGCAGTGCTGGCGGAGCCGCTCGATGTCGGAAACGAGATGCCAAGTCGTGTTGGTACTGAGATCGGCTCCAAACCGACTGGCGTGCGGGCGGCTCTGGCCGCAGCCGCGCTGATCGAAAAGCACAATGCGATAACGAGTCGGGTCGAATAGCCGCCGGACCTTGGGTTGGATGCCTCCTCCAGGGCCGCCGTGCAGGAAGACGACCGGCTTACCCGAAGAGTTGCCACACTCTTCCCAATAGATCTGCTGTCCGTCGGCAACATCAAGCATCCCGGTCGCGTACGGCTCGATCGGTGGATAGAGCGGGTCGTTATCTCCTGGCCGAGGCATCGGCAAGATTAGCTGGCTTGCTCGTCGTCGGGGACGATGTGGACCGCAGCCTCCTCTGCGCTGGCCGCGCCGCCGTCGATCCCCACATCGGTGCCGACCAGGTCGGATTCCACATCGGGTCCAATACCCTCGTTCGGTTCGACCAGGCGGCCAGCCCGCTCTTCGCCAACCTCGCCGTCATCGAGGACTTCCTCCTCCCGCGGGGCGTACGGATCGGGCTCCGGAATCTCGTCCTCGAGACGCTCATCAAGCGTCTCGTGCTCTCCCTCTCGGATGAGCTGGGAGTAACGCTCCGGCGGTGAGTAGCCCTCGTCCAGCGGATCCTCTACGCCGCGATCCACGAGGGATCGCTGCTCCTCGAGCTGGTCCAGCTGCTCGGACTCCTCAGGCACCTCGTTCCAGTATTGGCTCATGTGCTCAGCCTGCCATGGCAATTCGGCACCTGTGAGGGATCTGCGGGTGCTGGTGGGAGCTCAGGACCTCGGATCGCGCGCCGCCGTGCTGAGGAGGAAGGAGCCGACACGCTTTTCGTCGGCGAGCGACGACGAAGTAGGCGGCTACAAAGCGCGATCCGCGCGGAGCGAGCGCAGCGAGTGGAGCAATCCAACTAGGATCGCTGCGCGTGACAACGCTGTACGCCACCCAGCCCCGACGGGCTCCCTCAGCCCCGTCGTTTGCGACCACGCCGAGCGGCACGTACGCCGTCATCGTGGCCGTCTTCTGCGGCCT
>DATLQC010000247.1:0-6560 GCA_035535395.1 Propionibacteriaceae bacterium
GGGTCTGCGAGATTACGCCGGTTGGGATCTGAAGACCCTGGCGACGTTGCCCTTCATGGTCTGGGTCCGGAGGATAGAGATCGACTTTCTCAGGCCTGTTCGGGGCGATCAGGAGATCACCATCAGCTCGTTCGTGCGCGACTTCCGGGGGCCCGATGCGCTCATCGAGGGTGCCATGGTCGACTCCGCCGGAAAGACGGTCTCCCGCTGCCTCATGACCGTTGCCCACATCGACAAGAAGACCGGCCGGGCGACGGATTGGCCGCCCGACCTCATGGAGGTGTTCTTCGAGCGGGAACCCGTCTGAGGTGGGGCATGGTCGCTGTCTCGCAACTGCTGGATTCCGAGCCAGCCGCGTGATCTTGGGATGGTCAGGACGGCAGGATGTTGATGACCCGGGAGATAACCACGACGAGGACGGCGAGGGAGATCATCGACTGGATCGCCATCAGTCCCTTGACGCGGTGAGTGAGGGGGAGGGTGTCGGTCGGGCTGTACGCTACGACGTTCGTGTACGCCAGGTATAGGTGGTCTTGGAACCGTGGCTGCCAGCCCGGCGGCGCCAGCCCTTCAGCGCCTGTTTGGGGAAGCTGGAAGTCGGGATAGGACTCGGAATGCGCCAGGCGACCGTTCGGTCCGCCGCTGTCAAGCTGCCAGTAGAGCAGACCGAAGGTGACGATATTGGTGGCAAGAACGATGCCGGCACCCACCAGAAGCTGGGTCACAGTGGGCGGGGCCTGGCCTTCTGGCGGGGTTCGAAGGACCACGACCAGTCGGGCCGCGGCTGCACTGTTCGCTAAGACCCGGACGGCGAACAGAGACAGGATCAGCGGACGGGCGGCGCGCGGGACCGGCCCGGGTTTCGCCACCACCGCCAGCAATACGGGAAGACGGTTGCCTCGATGACAGGCACGATCAACGGCGGCCCTTCGCGCAGTCTGCCCGGTACCAGGACCTGAGGAAGGATCACCAGGACGAGGGCGACCAGGGGCCAGAAGTAGCTCTCCGGCGCCTGTGCTGATGGCGTGCCACTGTCGCGAGGCTCGGGGGAAGCGTCGTCGATCATGCACCCCATCCTTGCCCGACTGCCCATCCTGGACCACCGGAATCCCGGACTCTATGCCGTACCGAGGACCCCCTCCGTTTTACTTCACTTGCCGCACGTGAGCTCTCGGGACGGGTGAAACTGGTGGACTCTTGCGATGGCTCTCAGAAGCCGCTGAGCCGGCCGCTACGTTGGTGTCGTCATCAGCTCCGCTCACCGCCCTGACGCAGAGCCCGAGACGGCTAGAGAGGCCGCTGACGTAGAAGCTTGAGCCGGAGCCCACAGCCCCTGACGTAGAGCGTGAGATCGCCGCAGAGCCCGCTGAGGACCGAGCCCTCGCCACAGCCGCCGCCATTGAGCATGCCGCTGAGCACACTCCTGCCCCTGCCCCAGCGCCCGCACAGGAGCGGAGATCCAGGCTGCAAAGTCCGGGGATATGGGAGCCATGGTCGGCGGGTACGGTAATCACGTACGAACTCATGCCAACCAAGGAGGACGGTGAAGATGGCGTTCCAGCCATGGGAGTACCGGCCCGACGCGGGGTTCGCCGAGGGAACTGATCTGACTGGTTACACGGTTGTCGCAGTGGACGGCGATATCGGTCACGTCGAGGCAACCTATGACAGCAAGCCGGCGTACCTCGAGGTGGACATCGGGTCCTTCTTCGGCCGCGAGGTGATGTTGCCGGCAGGTCTCGTCGAGCGGATCGACTCAACCGAGAAGAAGGTGTACGTCGACCGTACAAGGGACCAGATCAAGGACGCGCCGACGTACGACCAAGCGCACCACGTCGACTATTGGGAGCACCTGGGTAGCTATTACTCCGGCACGTACATGCCTCCGGGTGATCAGACGTGATCTAGCCCGGGCTACGGGGGTGACGATCGCGAAGTCCGGGTCGGGTGCCTCGAGCACGGCCGCCAGTCGGCTGAGTACCGCTGGTCGTTCCTGACCAACCCTCCAGAGCCTAACCATTCCTAGCCATTCCAGTACCCCGAGATCTCGGACCAGGTCGGCCAGACCCGAGTTTCCCGAACCAACTGGCAAACCGGCGCCTTGGCCGGCCGCACCATCTCCGGAGAGGACATTGCGATCCTCCGGCCGGAAGAGATCCGACGGCTCCAGGAACGACGCGCCCTGGTGATCGCTGAGAACGGCAAACCGATCATCGCCCGGCTGTCCCGCTGCATCGACGGAAGGAAGGGAGCGGAGCTGTTTGCCGGTCAGGCGGGTCTTCGCGTCCAACTGGCCGACCGACACAGCGCGGCCATCACCGCCGAGGCGTGGGCCGCCGCGGCACTGTTTGAGACCCGACGTCGCGGGATCGCCGCCGACCCGGGGACCTACCGGTGACCGGGAGCGCCGCAAACCCGCAGTTGGTGCAGCCCTTTCCGGCGCCGGGCCAGCTGGTGGCGTTGGCCTACCGCGAACTCGAGCGTGCGGCGAACGGTAGCCCAGAGCAGATCCGGGCGTTGGGGATGCGCGGCTGCTGCCCCGGCCGTGGGAGCCTGCGAGCTGCTCCACCCCGCAGCTGCGGCAGCAGCTGTGGTGCTGGCTTGAGGAGGTTGTCGAGTGGCTGGTCGCCGAGTATGCCGCCGAGCGTCTCGGGATAGGCGGAACCGTCATGTACGCACTTGTCAGCTCTGGCGCTGTTGAGTCGGTCCAGATCGGCCGGCTGCGGCGGGTACCCGCCGACGCCCTGGTCACGCTTGGCTGCTCAAGCTCTCAGCTTGGGAAGACGTCGGACGGCGCAGCGGAAGAACTGAGCGTGAGAGGAATAGCCGCGGGACTGACCGTGGTCCGTCGTTCGCCGTGGCGCCGCCCGGGCTAGGACCGCCAGATCCGTGGGAGGCCTACTGTCGTCCGCATTGGTGCTCACGCGCAGCCCGGAGGGGTGGGACGGACCCGGTCTCGTCCATACTCGCCCGTGGCAGTCCCGGACGAGTTAGCGCTGGCCTGCAGGCAATGGCGACCTCCAGAGTTGTTGACACCAATTGCCCAAGGCCCTGTGCGGATCCGGCTAAAGGTACGGTGCAGTCATGGTGGACGAGTCTGCGGCCGAGAGCGAGCAGCAAGATGGCACCATTCATGTCGCCCTGGACGAATCGTTCAGGCCGCTGATCTGCGTTGGCGCAACTGTCGCCGAAACTGAGTTCACGACTGTAAACACGTCGATTAGTCAGCTCTATACCGAACTGACGAGCCATAGCTGGATGGCAGATCTTGAATCTTTCCAGAGCTTTACAAAAGATGGCTTTCATCTATCGAACGACTCGATGGAGATCTCGAATAGATTCGTATCCTTTCTGGCTCATGCGATAGGCTTCAACTCGTTCATATACTTCTCGGAGAACTCTGACGTTAGCAAGAACAAGACTACGTTGCTGCTCTATCGTGAATTGATCAGAACAGTGCTTCAGAAGTATAGATCAAGACCGTTGATTAACTTATACTTTGAGCAGAATCCAGAGCTAGATAGATACTTCTCTCGCCTTGTCGCGCACTCCTTGAAATCAGTGAGGCGGCCCAAGCCTGAGATTCAAGTCTTGATCAGGCCAAAGATGGACCCACCTTTGCTATCCGTATGCGACTACACGATGCTCACCTTCGCGAGGTGGTACAAAGGATATTACAGCTGTGAACCCCAAAGCCAGTCGAGTACAGACTTCACTTGGCGGAATTTCAACGCGCTCAGACGTTCCATTTCGTTAATCCATTCCCTAGAACATGGCACGTTAAGCCGACGAAGTCTGCCCTTCACCCCGATACTATGAGGCACGTGGATGAGGGTGACGCCTTGGGCGTGCGAGGACGCACGCGATTGGAAGTTAGAACTGGCACTTCGGCTCGCCCTCATCCGCTTTCGTGCGAACCGTGAGTGTATCCGCCGCGCATCTCGAACGAGCGATGGGTTATCCGCCCGGAACGCTTGATAAGGCAGCGCGAATATTCGACAGCGGGGCTGGCTATTCTCAGTTGAAGGTGCCGTCTAAACGGGGGCGGTTCCGTCGCGTTATGCGACCCACGACCGCCCTAGACGCCATGCTCAAATTGTTACGGCAGTGTCTTGAAAGCGAACTGTCCTTCTCGCCTCAAGACTGCGTACATGGGTGTGTGAAGAAAAGAGGAATCCTTTCGAACGCTCGAGTTCACCTCGGTCAGAAAGTAGTATTGCGGCTTGATATTCGTCGATTCTTTGAATCGATTTCTCTGCAGCAGGTTAAATCTGCTCTTCAGGCAGGCGGTCTCGACGAGGATTCGGCTCTACTCTTGGGCCGATGTACGACGCTTGACGGACATCTTCCCGTAGGATTTAGCACTAGTCCATTCCTTGCGAACTTAGTGTTTGATCCGACCGACAGCGTGCTACGGAGCTTCGCGTCGGAGCATTCTCTTAACTACACACGATATGTGGACGATCTGACGTTCTCAGGTAATTACATCGACGATGAGATCCGGATTCAAATAGAGAGTCTGATCGAGGCTCACGGATGGACAATCCAGAACAAGAAGACGCGGTTCATGCGAGCGGGCCATGCGCAGTACGTGACTGGGCTGTCGGTCAATGATCCCAGTGGTCCTCATATACCCCGGCATGTGAAGCGTTTCCTACGGCTCGAAATTCACCACGTAGCAGTGTCGGGATTTGCTGCGTCCTCTTTAGGAAAACGTAAGCTTCTTGGCCACATCAATAATGTCAAACACGTCAACCCTGACCTCGGCTCTGAGCTTCATGCGGCTCTTAAGGCCACTGGGCTGTTGACCGGTCGTCGTGAGGGTGAAGATGAGGGTTTGGAGGAGTATTTCGATGATGAACTGTTCTGGGAGGAGCTGGGGGTGAGTGACGAGTTCTAGACCGTGAGCGAGTACCGGACCGCAGCGTCGGCGAGCGTAGAGACCAGTCTTGATCGGAAAAGAGCCAGATTTCGGCAGTGTGCCGCCACTCCTGCCATCGTCGCCTGGAGTGCATCCTCATGCTCAGAGCGCCGCGATCCGGCGACTGAGGCGTGCTATCGGCCGCCCGCGGATGGCCCGCTCGGACGCCGTTCGGGTCGTTGGTACGGGCGCTGGCTGTCGTCGGGCCAGCGTCTAAGTGCGGTGTGTGTTGCCTGTCGTTCGTTAGACCTTGCGTTGCCAGAGGAATCGGTGGAAAGGGCGATATGCCGGTCGAGGCGTTGTTTCCACAGGGCCGGGAGCGTTTCGAGTTGGGTTCCTCCGGTTGGTCGCGGGTCTTGGGGATTAATGCCGTTGGCGGCCCGCCACACTGCGATTTCGCGAACAAGGGCGGTGCTCGGGTGGTTTCCTGGTGCAGCCCAGACCGGCTGGCCGTCACCTTGGCAGGCGTGGTCTTGGATCTGGTCGGCGAGGTCGGCGACCAGCTGGGATCGCTTGGCCAGATAGGGCCCCCAGGCGGGCTGGGCATGCAGTGTTGGTGGAATGCCCGGGAGCCAGGGCAGCGGGCCTGGGTTCGTAGGCGTGAGCGCTGGGAGGCGCCAGTAGAGGACGGCGGCCATGTCGCCTGCAGTGCTGAGGTCGCGTCCGGAGGCGGCTGTCAGCAGGTGGCGGAGTGGATGCTGTCCGGTTTCGGCCGCCAACGCGAGCAGGTGGGCCCGCAGGGTTGGCCAGGCAGGTTCGGCGGTGAGTCCGGGGATGTAGTGGTCGGCTTGGTCGAGCTCTGCGACGGTGTGGGGTTCGAGGAGCTGTTCGGCTGCCACGTGGAGGCTGTCGGTGTACCGCTGGACCGCCTGGAACAGCCGGGCCGCTGGGTTATTCAGTTCGCGCAGTACGGTGCTGGCGGAGACGGCCGTTTTATAGCTGGCGATGATCTGTTGCAGCGTCTCGGTCGGCGTACGCGGTGCAATGGTGTCGGGTCGGATGAGGCTGTGGGGGTCGCCGTCGCCGACGGCTTGGAGGTAGAGGTGGTTGGCCACTCGTCCGCGGGTGAGCATGGTGTAGAGCTGTGGTCGTGATTCCTGCCCGGTGATCAATCCGTGCATGGTGTCGGCGGAGACGCCTTGGGCGCCGTGGATGGTGGTTGCGTAACCGAGTCCGGTTGAGGTCGTGATGTAATCCGCGGGGAGCTGGCACTTGAGCTGGCTGCCCCTATGCCGGACTGTGAGTCCACCGCTACGGTCGACGTGGGTGATGGTCCAGCGGTCGCCGTTCTTGACCCAGTCGGTGGCCGAGAGTCGGAGGCGTCGATCATTGGCGCGGGTGATGATCACATCTCCGACACTCGCCCGGTTTCCGTCCCCCAGACGCACTTCTTGTCCGACAGGGATGTTGCCGAGGCGATGATCACGGGCTCGGCGGTTGAGCTCGGCGACGAGCTCGCGGGTCGGGGCGAGCATGATCGCGTCGAGTCCGACGGCTCGGTCGGAAATCCAGGCGAACGCATCTTCGGTGATCTTGGCGAGATCACCAACATGAACGCGGCAATGATCGAGATAGAAGCCGAGTGCGCTGGGATTGCCTTCCCGCAGGGCGAGCGAGGCTTGTGCTTCGGCCGGGTCGG
>DATLQC010000248.1:0-8413 GCA_035535395.1 Propionibacteriaceae bacterium
CGTCGCTGATCCTGGGCAGGGCTGCCTTCGGCGAGGCTGGCCTGGTCTTCCCGCTCATCGTCCCGGCAATCGGCGTCATCACCGCCATCATCGGTGTCTTCCTGACCCGCCCACGGGCAGGCGAGAACGGCCTTCGGACCATCAACCGCTCCTTCTATATTTCTGCAGCCATCTCAGCGGTGCTCGTGGCCATCGCCACTTTCGCGTACCTGCCTTCCTCCTTCGCGGCCCTCAACCTGCCGCCTGACGTGCAGCCCGGACTAATCGACGATCCGCGGATCGTCGCCATCGGCGCGGTCGTGATCGGGATCGTGCTAGCAGTCCTCATCCTGAGTCTCACCGGCTACTACACCGGCACCGAGGATCGCCCGGTTCACAACGTTGGCAAGACCTCGCTCACCGGCGCCGCAACCGTTGTGCTCTCCGGCATCTCAGTCGGCCTGGAGTCAGCGGTCTACACCGCCATCGTTATCGGCGCGGCAGTCTACGGCGCATTCCTGCTTGGCGGCTCGGGCGTCATTGGTCTGTTCGCCATCGCCCTTGCCGGCTGCGGGTTGCTCACTACGGTCGGCGTCATCGTGGCAATGGACACCTTCGGTCCGGTCTCTGATAATGCGCAGGGCATCGCCGAGATGTCGGGCGATGTGCACGGTGCCGGTGCGCAGGTTTTGACCGAGCTGGACGCGGTCGGCAACACGACCAAGGCCATTACCAAAGGAATTGCGATCGCCACCGCAGTACTGGCTGCGACCGCACTCTTCGGCTCATACACCGACGCGATTCATACGGTGTTGGTCGATAACTACGGCCGGTTCATGGAGCAGGCCGTCGTCTTCGCGCCACAGACGCTGGTGGGTGTGATACTCGGTGCCGCGGTGGTCTTCTTGTTCTCCGGTCTCGCGATTAGCGCAGTAGGTCGTGCTGCGGGAGCGGTGGTCTTCGAAGTACGCCGTCAGTTCCGCGAGATCCCCGGAATTATGGAGGGGACCGGCAAGCCGGAGTACGGCAAGGTCGTCGACATCTGCACCAAGGACTCACTCCGCGAGCTCGCAACCCCTGGACTGCTCGCCATTTGCGCCCCGATCGCTGTCGGGTTCGGTCTCGGCGCCTCGGCCCTAGCCGGCTACCTCGGCGGCGCTATTGCGACCGGCACCTTGATGGCGGTCTTCCTGGCCAACTCCGGCGGCGCCTGGGACAACGCCAAGAAGCTTGTTGAGGACGGTCACCACGGTGGTAAGGGCTCGGATGCCCATGCCGCCACCGTGATCGGTGATACCGTCGGCGACCCGTTCAAGGACACCGCCGGACCCGCGATCAACCCCCTTATCAAGGTGATGAACCTGGTGTCGCTGCTGATCGCTCCGGCTGTGGTAGCCATGTCGCCGCTGAGCACCACGCCGAGCGCCGTGCGCTACGTCATCGCAGGCGTCGCGGTGATCATCATTATCACGATGGTGACCATCAGCACCCGCCGCGAGGTGGCAATCGCCGACGAACCAAGCGAGCCGGCGCCCCCAAAGGAAATCGAACCGGAGCAAACAGTCGAGGTCCCGATAGAGCAATCTGAGACAAAGGTTGACAAACTAGCTAAATGAGGGACGCCGGTCGAGGGTGTCTGCCCGATCCAGCCCGCAAGGCACACTGGATTGCGATGACCAGTAATCCTTCCGGCGATGGTTTCACCCGCGGCTTCGACCAACTGCCACCCGAGACGTACGAGCCCGACCCTGCACTGGCTGGGTATCCACCACCCCAGCCAACCCAACTCGGACCGGCCAGCTACAGCCCAACAGCGCCCCATTACGACGCTGCACCGCAGCCGTACGGAGTCTCCAGCGCGTACCCCCCGCCGCCTTTCCCGCAGGCCAGGCCAGTCAGCGCAATGCCCGACGGCCCGCGGTTGTACCAGCAAATGCTTCGCGGCCCCTTGTATCGCTGGTGGAAGCCGCTGCTCTGCCTCGTTCTCGTCCTGCCGCTGGCGGGGATCATGATGACTCTTGCCATCGTGCCGGTGATCATTGCCGGGCTCCTCGCCGGCGCGCCTGACCTGGTCGAATACACCACCAGAGCAACAACCGATATCGCGAACCTGGGTCCGGTCGGGTTCATCTACCTCAATCTCACCCTCATCGTGCTCATCCCGGCCAGTGGCTTATCGATCTGGATTGTGCACGGCATTCGGCCGCGCTTTCTGTCTTCGGTCGCCGGGGGCATCCGATGGCGCTGGCTGCTGCGTTGTATCGCAGTCCTCATGCCAGTCTGGGTCGTCTACACCGCGCTGGCTGTACTCGTGCAACCCGCTACCTCGCCGCGCCCCGAGCACTGGCTAGCGCTCCTGGTCATCGTGCTTGTCATGACGCCGTTGCAGGCCGCGGGGGAGGAGTACTTCTTCCGCGGCTGGATCATGCAAAACGTCGGATCCTGGTTCGCGCGGCCCATGGTCGGTTTGGTCGTCTCACTGATCGTGTCCGCTGCCGCGTTCTCCGTGGCGCATCTCAGCCCTGATCCTTGGGTTTTGGGCACCATCGCCTGCCTGGCAGTGGCTTCTGGACTCGCCGCTTGGCGCACCGGAGGACTGGAAGCCGGGATCGCGATGCACGCTGTCAACAATGTGCTGACCTTCTTTGTCGTAGTGCTCTTCGGAGGCTGGTCTCAGGCGTTCGTGGGGGCCCAGACCACGGGCACTCCGATGATGCTGGTGCTCGCCTTGGCGGTGAATGGCCTCGCACTCGGCCTGATTCTGTGGCAGGCCAAGCGAGTCAGGCTGCAGCCTTACTACCAGCCGGGCGTGCGGCCGGTGAATCCCTCCGGGTATCAATCGGCACCTGCGCATCCCGTCAGCCCTTACCCCGCGCCCTGACTCGTCCGGCGTCGGGGAATTCGTTCCGAAACTCCTGCGTTTTGGGTCGTAGTTGATCGCGGGCCGTAGAGTATGCGCGCTGGGGGCGGCAGCTGAGGATTAATCGGGTCGCTAGCTGATGATCTGATTCGGTCGCGCGTGAGATCAGGTTGATGTAACAGGAAGGCAGGACCGGTGGCAGTGAAGCCGGGGGGCAGGCGGCTTGTGATCGTCGAGTCCCCGACTAAAGCGAACAAGATCGCGAGCTTTCTGGGCGACGGCTATGTTGTCCAGTCCAGCCGCGGTCATATTCGCGACCTGCCCACCGGTGCAGCCGAGGTTCCCGCCAAGTACAAGGGTGAGAAGTGGGCGCGCACCGGCGTCAACGTGGACAACGGTTTTGAAGCGATCTACGTTGTCAGCCCGGACAAGCGGGCGACGTTGCGATCACTCAAGGAAGCACTCGTCGGAGCCGACGAGTTGTTGCTCGCGACTGACGGTGATCGTGAAGGCGAAGCGATCGCGTGGCACCTGCTGCAGGAGCTGAAGCCCAAGGTGCCGGCGAAGCGCATGGTCTTCCATGAGATCACTCCGACCGCTATTGCCGAAGCTGTCGCTAACCCACGTGATCTTGACGAGGATTTGGTCGATGCCCAGGAGACCCGGCGCATCCTTGATCGTCTCTACGGCTATGAAGTCTCACCTGTGTTGTGGAAGAAGGTCATGCCGCGGCTGTCGGCTGGACGCGTGCAGTCGGTGGCGACCCGGCTGATCGTTGATCGGGAGCGGGATCGCATGGCATTCCGCAGTGCCTCGTACTGGGACCTGGATGCGATCTTGGACGCCGGGCCCGAGGCTGAGCCTCCGCTGTTCCCGGCTCGACTGACTCGCGTCGGTGAGCGCCGTGTCGCTCAGGGTCGCGATTTCGATAGCCGCGGCTCCTTGATCACCAAGGATCATGATCAGCTGGTACGCCTGGACGAGGACCAAGCTAGAGCGCTGGCAGACTCGCTGAGGTCCGCCGCATTCGCGGTAGACGGCGTCGAGTCCAAGCCCTACACCCGACGCCCGTACGCGCCCTTCCGAACCACAACGCTGCAGCAGGAGGCCGGTCGCAAACTCGGCTTCACGGCGCAGCGGACGATGTCGGTAGCCCAAGAGCTCTACGAGGCTGGGTTCATCACCTATATGCGGACCGACTCGACAACCCTCTCCGGGGCAGCGCTCGCCGCTGCCCGGCAGCAGGTCCGGCAACTCTTCGGGGCGGACTACTTGCCAGACCAGCCGCGAACCTATACCTCCAAAGTGAAGAACGCCCAGGAGGCGCATGAGGCGATCCGGCCCGCCGGTGAGACCTTCCTGACACCGGCCGAGACACGGCTGACCGGTGATCAGTTCCGGCTCTACGAACTGATCTGGATGCGCACCATTTCCTCGCAGATGAAGGACGCTGAAGGCTTTTCGATCACCGTCAACATCAACGCCCAACCCAGCGCCGGCGAGCCGTGCACCTTTGTGGCTTCAGGCCGCACGATCACCTTCTATGGCTTCCTCAAGGCTTACGTGGAATCGGTCGAGGAGACCGGCGGCCACACCGATGACGAGCAGACCCGGCTTCCTCGGCTGACGGCCGGGCAATCGTTGCGGCCCGAGTCAGTGACCGCATCGGGTCACGAGACGAGACCACCTGCTCGCTATACCGAGCCCTCGCTGGTTGCCAAGCTCGAAGAGTTGGAGATCGGCCGGCCGTCCACGTACGCGACGATCATCCGCACCATCACCGCCCGGGACTATGTGTTCAAGAAGGGTACGGCGCTAGTCCCAACTTGGCTCGCCTTTGCGGTCACCCGGTTGCTGGAGGAGCACTTCCCGAGGCTGGTGGATTACACCTTCACGGCCGAGATGGAAGACGTCTTGGACGAGATCGCCGACGGCCATGCCGAGCGGCTCAAGGTGCTGACCGACTTCTACTTCGGCGATGACAACCGCGAAGGGTTGCATCGACTGGTCACCGAGCTCGGCGAGATCGACGCTCGTCGGCTTTCCACATTCGAGATCCATGATCCCGATGCGCTGGAGACCGGCGCGCCCAAGATCGTGGTCCGGGTCGGCCGCTACGGCACTTACCTGGAGGATGAGGAGGGTCGCCGGGCGAGTGTCGCCGATGATCTTCCGCCGGACGAGCTTACTATTGATCTTGCTCGAGAGCTGCTGGCTAAGCCGGTAGGCGAGGAACGCGAGCTCGGAATCGATCCGGACACCTCTCGCATGATTGTGGCCAAGAACGGCCGCTTCGGCCCGTACGTGACCGAGATCCTTCCCGAGGACGCGCCCAAGGGTGTCAAGCCCCGCACCGCATCGCTGTTTTCCTCCATGAGCGTCGACACGGTCACTTTGGAGCAGGCGCTGCAACTGATGAGCCTGCCGCGGGTCGTTGGCAAGGACGCGGACGGTGTCGAGATCACCGCTCAGAATGGCCGCTACGGGCCCTATCTGAAGAAGGGCACCGATTCTCGCTCCCTGGAGGGTGAAGATCAGATCTTTTCGATCACCTTGGAGGAAGCCCAGGCGATCTACGCCCAACCGAAGCAACGGGGCCGCGCCGCGGCCAAGCCGCCGCTGAAGGATCTGGGCACTGATCCCGCTTCGGGCCGTCCCATGATGATCAAGGAAGGCCGCTTCGGACCGTACGTCACCGACGGAGAGATCAACGCGACGCTGCGGCGCGGCGACGACATCGAAACGATCACCTCTGAACGTGCCGCCGAGCTGCTTGCTGACAAGCGAGCCAAGGGTCCAGCACCCAAGAAGCGTTCGGCGAAGCGAACCCAGGCTGCGGGAGCAAACTCATCGGCTCCGAAACCGGCCGCCAAGAGAGCGCCGGCGAAGAAGGTACGCGCCAAAGCTGGCTAACGGACGCCGAATTGGTTGCACTCTGACGGACCGCCCGTCATAGTGCCAGAGTTGTTGTGAGCACTAGGGTTCGAGCATGGGTAAGAAGAAGCGGCGCGTGGCAAAGGCGGGCAAGCACGCTGCGCCCGTCGCCGCCCTCCCGGCCCCCGCTACCGACGGATCCAGCCCGAATCCGCCGGGCCAGCGCTACTACGACATGCCCTACAGTGCAGCCGCGCCGCGCATGATCAATCCTGATCTTGGTCTGCATCATCTGGTGGCCAGGGCCGGCCACAATGCCGCGTACGAGATCTCTGTCACGCTGCTCGACGCCCCAGATCATCGGCTCATCCGCTCAGGGGTACTCCTCGCCCACCGAGTACTGGACGGACGCGGCGAGTGGTACATCACCGCACCGGACTGGCAGCCGCTGTTGCCGAAGGACCGAATCGAATTGATGGGCCATGCCGATCTTCCAGAGGAGCTGGCCGACATGATCCGTCCACTGCGACGCCGTGCCACGTTGGGCCCAGTTGCTGCACTCAGCTGTGATCGGCGGGAGTTTGCGCTACGCGACGATGTTGGCACCACACTTGCGCTACTACGTGACGACAAGGTGACCGTACGCCGCGGCGGCCTGACCACTGCGCGCTATCGCGAGGTGTTGATCACTCCAGTTGGGCCGGGACTGACTGATGAACAAGTGGCCTGGCTCGATCGCGCTCTGCTACAGGCTGGTGCCACACCTGTGCCGCGCTTCCCGCGGCTGGTATCCCGGCTCGGTGCACCTGCCACAGGTCCGACCGACCTGCCGGTACCCGGTCCGTTCGACGCCGCCGCGCCCTTCAAGAAGTTCGTATCGCAGTTGGTCGCATTGCGGCTCCGGCACATCGTCGAAGCTGATCTTGCTATCCGCGCTGGTGATCTCGCGGCTGTCGGCCAGCTCGCTGATCAGGCTGCTCGGCTGCGACTCGAGCTGAAGGGACTCTCGGTCGTCCTTGACTCAGACTGGGTCGAAGATCTCTACGACGAGCTGGGCTGGATCAGTCTGGAGGGAGACTCCTCCAACGGTGACGGGCATGACCGGCTGACTGCGCGGCTGCGCAGTGATCGCTATCTCACCGTCCTGGAACGCCTGGTTGCAGCCGTCCGGTCGCCCAGGTTGGCTGATCAACGATCCGATCCTGCCGGTGAGGTGCTCGCCGGCCTCGTCTCCATGGCGGTCGCTCGTATGAGCCGATGCGCGGATCACCTGATCGTCGATTCCCCGGACGAGGAGTGGGAAGAGGCCTGGCAAGAGATGGGCCGCCTGGAATGGGTGGTTGGCGTGGCCGGTCAGGTGCTCCCAGAGGAGACGGCAACCATCCAGCAGCAGTTGTTCAAGTCTCGTCAATTGCTGGCTGAGATACACAATGATCACCAACGCGAGCTGGTTACGGCCGAGCAGGTGGCCAGGCTGCTGCCAGCCCAGGCATTCGCTGCGGGCCGGGATTTTGAACGCGAGTATCGGAGGGCACGGCGCTCCCGGCGCGAGTTCGTGGAGGTCTGGGCCAAGACAAAAAAGAAGCTTGGCGCGTGAGCACTGCTGGTGGGGTCTTCATCGTCTTCGAGGGCGGTGATGGGGTCGGGAAGACCACCCAAGTCGATCTGCTCTGCAGCTGGCTGGCCAATGCTGGGCATGAAGTTTTAAGGACTTTTGAACCAGGGGACACCACCGTCGGGGCGATGATCCGGCGGATAGTTCTGGACCCGGCGACCGGCGAGATGTCGCCGCGCGCCGAGACTCTGCTCTATGCAGCTGACAAGGCGCAGCACATCTTCTCGGTGGTACGGCCCGCGTTGCAACGAGGCGCCGTCGTGGTGTGTGACCGCTACGTCGACTCAATGCTGGCCTATCAGGGGGCGGGACGAGTTTTGCAGCTGGCCGATCTGGAACACATTGCCCGTTGGGCCACTGAGGATGTGCGGCCGGATCTAACCGTGGTGCTCGACGCGGAGCTCAGTGATGGGGTGCAGGCCAAATCCAATAAGGACCGCTTGGAGTCTGCCGGTGACGGTTTTCACGAACGGACGCGGCAGTTTTTCCTTGAGCTAGCACGGCGGGAGCCGGAGCGATATCTGGTGCTGAATGCCCGCGCCTCACGCAAGGAGATCGCTGCTGACGTAGCCGCTCGGGTTGCGCCGTTGCTGATGCCTGCGCGCCAGCGGTGACCGTCGGCGCTAGATGGCAGAGTGGATCCCGTGACTGCCGGGCTTACCGATGCCGCTTCCGCGGAGTCTGCTGCTGATCTTGGTGTCTGGGCGGAGTTGATCGGTCAGACGGCGGCGGTCGCTACCTTGCAACGCGCAGTGGCGGCTGAGCCCCATGCGATGAGTCACGCCTGGTTGTTCACCGGTCCGCCGGGTTCGGGTCGTTCGAATGCGGCCCGGGCCTTTGCAGCCGCACTGCAATGCCGCCGGGGAGGCTGCGGGAAGTGCACCGAGTGCCGTACCTCGTTGTCTGGTGCACATCCAGACGTGACACTGGTGCGTACCGAACTACTCTCGATCGGCGTCGATGAGGTACGCGAGCTGGTTCGCCGAGCTGCCATGAGTCCGATCCTGGGACGGTGGCAGGTGATCGTTGTCGAGGATGCTGATCGAGTCACCGAACGCGGCGCTGATGCCCTGCTGAAGAGCATT